>CAMFZN010000024.1 GCA_946006945.1 uncultured Clostridia bacterium
GGGCTGAAGTAAGGACCCTGCAGTATTACCTCATCTCCCTTATCAAGTATTGCATTCATAACAAGATACATTGCACTTGTTCCGGAAGCTGTTACAAGAACCTCCTTGTCATCCACATCCATGCCGTACTCTTTCTTGTAGAAGTTGATGATCTCTTCTCTCAGCTCAGGATCTCCCTGGAAGTTAGGATAACCGGTATAACCATTGCTTGCGTCCTCAAAGGCTGCATCAATGATTCTCTGATCGGTAACCATGTCAGGGTCGCCGATGCTCAGGTTGATGCAGTCATCAAAAGAAGCAGCCACAACATCGGATGATGCCATTGCAGTGCTCTTCTCCTTCCAGTGATTCTTCGCAATGAATCTGTGTTTCATTTCAATTCCCCTTTTTCCTAAAATATCAAAAAATTGTGTAAAAAAATTGTGAACATCTCCTAACGTATGTCCACTTTCTTTGTATGATGATAACATGCTGTCAAGCAGTATATCAACCATTGATATTAATATAACACCTATTATTCACAAAAATTCACAGACAGAAGGGATGCCCCCTTAGAAGCACCCCTCCCTGAATCACATATTACTCTACTCTGATAGTCTTGATAACCTGATCTTCCATAGGCTTATCAAACACATCTCTTGGCGCATTGACAATCTCGTCCGCTACCTCCATTCCCTCTGTCACCCTTCCGAATGAAGCGTACTGTCCGTCGAGGTGAGGGGATGTTGTTGTCATGATAAAGAACTGTGAGCCCGCTGAGTCAGGATCCATTGTTCTTGCCATCGAGAGAACGCCTCTCTCGTGCTTAAGGTTGTTCTGGTGTCCGTTCATTGTGAACTCACCCTTGATTGAATATCCTGGGCCTCCCATTCCTGTTCCGTCAGGACAGCCGCCCTGAATCATGAAGCCCGGAATTACTCTGTGGAAAATCAGCCCATCGTAGAAGCCGTCGTTAGCAAGCTTCTCGAAGTTCTCTACTGTTGCCGGAGCGATGTTCTCATAGAGCTCACCGGTCATTACTCCACCCTTCTCCATCTCAATTGTGAATTTCTTCATTTCTGATATCCTCCTGTTTTGCTTTGTTTATATGAATAGATTTAACAGTCCGAGCACGAATCCGATAAGAGCACCGAGGTTGACTATCATGTTAAGCTCGCTCTTCATAACCTCGAGCACCACCCTCTCAAGCTCATCGACTGACATCGCATTGATTTTGTCCTCAACCACCGATGCGATATCGATCTTCTCAAGAGCCTTCTTAACGCCTGCCGTAGCTGCCTTTCTGTACATATTGCGGACAAAATCACGTATCTGCTCCTCAGAGTATCCCGCGTCGGCCGCAAGAGCAGCTGGTGATGACTCAACCACATCGTCTATCGCGTCAGACACAATTGGCCTTATTGCAGCCTCTGCGCCATCATCTATGTATCCGTTAATCCAGTCAACAACATTATCAAGTATCCCGTTAATCATGTCATCGCTTATGAACATCGCGAGCATTGAGCCGCCGAGCTTGTCCTTTATGGCTCTCATGCCCTGAACCTTGATGAGGGTCTCGAAGTCATAATCCTTAATCGCGCCGATAACCTTGCCGGTTATCATTTTCTCAACGCCGATTCTGAATATTGTCGCCTGCATCTCGCTCGTCGCATCGCTTAGTGTTTTCATTACCGGAGCCTTAAGGACGTCCATTACAGAGGATACGATATGCTCCTCCATCTCCTCGGTAAGAAGTTTCTCTGAGATGTCGTTACCCGTAATAAGCGTCTCTGAAACGACGCTGCCTGCAGCCTTGGCGAGTCGGCTTTTGCCCTTCGGGATGGCTCCAGGTGTAAGCGGAAGCTTGTGTCCTAGAAGGTACTTCTCCTCCTTAGGCAGGAAAAGCATCTTCACAGCTATGTAATTGGTGCAGTATCCGATGACCATTCCAATAAGAGGTCCTGCAAGATACTTAATCATGATGTGTTCCTCTCTTTCCTAAGCTCTTCGATGCGAGCTTACCTATATTGTTGTTCTGACCGATGACCCACAGGATATCGCCCTTCTCAATAAGCATGTTGGCATCCGGCATTGTAACCGCATATCCCTTTCTCTGAATTCCAAGAATCCAGCAATGGTGTCTGCTTCGGATTCTGCTGTACTTAATCGGCCTTCCTGCGAATTTCTCGTTGCCTCTTACTTTGATAGGAATGCAGGCAAGCGCGTTTTCGGTATCTGCATATCCCGTATCCATGAACTGCTTAAGAGTTCTCAGGTTGGTAAGCTCACCGAGATTTAAGGTCTTGTGAAAGGTGATAAGAGAACTCTCATCTCCAATTACATACAGCTTATCGCCGGCCTTTATTCTTGTATTCGCCTCGGGGAGAACGATCTGCCTCGTTCCCCTTCTAAGCTTAACCACATATACGCTCAGCTTTCTTCCCCAGTCAAGCCCCTCAATGGTCTGCCCTTCATAGCCGGCATCCTCCGGCACGAAGAATGAGAAAATGCTGTAATCCTCATCAAGCCACCTCTGGCGTCCGAATTCCTCCTCAGCCTCGTCGATTGTCTTCTCATTCAGATTGCGAAGGAATCTCGTCTCGAGCTGCAGATAGTAGGTCTGTATGATATCGCTTTTGCCAAGAAGAATAATCACCGCCACAACAATGATAAGAGGTATCATCACCTTTACACCCCAGAAGGCGCGAAGAGGCAGATACGCTGCGAGCCCGAGCACTCCGAGCTTGATGACAACCAGCATCATGAGCGGCAGCCGGTTCGCCATTCTCTCAAGCCATAGGTGCGTGAAGTTCACACTGTGGAAGTCCATCAGCGGACCTGCAAAAACCACAATGACAATATATGCCAGCGACGTTGCAAAAACCTTTGCAGCCGTATCGTCGAAGCTGCCGGCAAGAGCCGGGTACACGATTCTTATCGCGAACTCTGCTGCTGCAACCATCATGCCGCCGTAAAGGATGCTTTTGGACGCAAAAGATTTTATAATAAGAACCCACTCCTGATCCTTCTCTTCCTCATCCTGGTCATCCGATGTATAGTCGTTAATAATCTCAATCAGCTTGTTCGGAAGGATTCTGTTAATCAGCCTGACGATGCTGCCCGACTTTCTTATCAGCACAGGCGTGAGAACGATTGTAAGAATCGACGCCGACACAATTACCGGATAAAGATACTCATCAATAACTCCAAGCGATATGCCAAGCGACGCGATGATGAACGAGAATTCTCCAATCGGCGCCAGAGATGTTCCGGCCTTCACCGCAGTATTGAGGTCTTGACCCGAAAGAACGACTCCGATTATAGCAAAAACAAACTTCGCACATACCGCAACTATCGCGATAGGAACGATAGACGTCCACCTCTCAGATATTACGGCAGGCTCAACCATCATTCCAACCGATAGAAAGAATATCGAGCCGAACAGATTCTTTACACCCTCGGTCGCCTTCTCAACCTTCTCGGCATGCCTTGTACCGGCAATAAGAGAGCCTGCTATGAATGCTCCAAGCTCCATGGAGAAGCCGAGGCTGCTTGCCGCAAGGGCCATCAGAAAACATAGACCTAATGATGCCACTGTTATTATCTCGTTGTCAATATGATCCATTGTCTTCGCAAGGAAAGTTGGAATTATGTATATTCCAAGCATCAGCCAGATGACAAGATACGATGCCATCAGCATGAGCTTTACCGCTACCTCTGTGCCGCTTACGCTGCTCACTGAGAACGTTGAAAGAAGTACCATGATGAGGATTCCGAAAATATCCTCCATGACTAGGCTTCCCATTACAAGTCCCGTAAACCTCTGGCCGGAAAGGCCCTGCTCCTCGAAGCACTTCTGAATTACCACGGTTGAGCTTATCGAAAGCATGGCTCCTAGGAAAACGCTGTCCATCACACTTAGACCGAGCAGCAGACCAAGTCCATAGCCCGCTCCCATGGTTAATGACATCTTGACAAAAGCACTTATGATTGCTGTCGAGCCTATCGTAGCAAGCTTGTTGATATCGAATTCAAGTCCCACATGGAACAGAATTACTATTACCCCTATTTCGCTAAGTACCTCGATTGAGCCCTCGCTGGCTACATTAAGAAAGAGAGGGAAGAACGGACTTATCATGAAGCCCGCAAGAATATAACCGAGTATTACAGGCAGCTTAAGCTTCCGAAACACTATGGTTACAATTCCTGCCGTCGACAGCATTATTGCAAGATCAACTATGAGCTGCGGAACATGCATTAATTCTCCTCCTTTCCTCTTCGTCGCAAACAATATTTCATCATATTATAACACGTTTTGCGTGCACCGAAAAACCCGCCGTCCGTTAAGACAGCGGGTTCTCCGATTGGGTTATTATTATGCCTCGGCCTTCGCCTGCTTGATCGAATCAATAAGCAGTGGAACAACCTTGAAGAGGTCTCCTGCAATACCGTAGTCAGCGATCTCGAAGATTGGCGCATTCTCGTTCTTGTTAACAGCGATGATGCACTCCGAGTCCTGCATTCCAGCCTTGTGCTGGATTGCACCTGAGATACCGAGAGCTACGTAAACCTTAGGATGTACAGTCTTTCCTGTCTGTCCAACCTGATGGTCTGCTCCGATCCAGCCTGCATCTACGCAAGCTCTTGATGAGCCGACAACTCCGCCAAGCACATCAGCAAGCTCCTCTGCAAGCTTGATACCGCCCTCGACATCAGATGCGATACCACGGCCAACTGATACGATGTAGTCTGCGCCGATAAGATCTACAAGCTTCTTTGCAGCCTTAACGATCTCGACAACCTCAGTCTGGATATCCTCCTCAGTGAGTGAGAATTCCGGATGGATGATCTGAACGTTCTTAGCGCCCTCCTCATCGTAAGGTCTCTTCTTCATAACACCAGGTCTTACTGTAGCCATTGCAGGACGGAATCTTGGACATACGATGGTTGCCATGAGGTGTCCGCCGAACGCAGGTCTTGTCATCTTAAGGTTGGTGTTTACATCGAAGAGCTTGGTCTCGAAATTCATTCCGTCTACATCGAGTGATGAGCCTGTTCTCAGGAACTCGATGTATCCGTTAAGATCTACGTCAAGATGTGTACAGTCTGCGCAAAGACCTGTGTGAAGTCTTGCAGCGCATCTTGGTGCGAGGTCTCTTCCGATATTTGATGCTCCTACGAGCATAATCTCAGGCTTATACTCCTTGGTAACCTCTGTAATTACCTTTGTATATCCTTCAGTTGTGTAATTCTTAAGAAGCGGGCTGTTGCATACATATACCTTGTCAGCTCCGTAGCCGCCGAGGTCTGCAGCAAGTCCGTCAACGTCATCTCCGAGGAGAATTCCGCATAGCTCTACTCCGAGCTCATCAGCGAGCTTACGTCCTTCTGAAATAAGCTCATAGGTTGTAGGCATCATTACGCCCTGACGCTGCTCACAGAATACCCATACATTCTTGAAAGCAGCGATATCTGCACTGTTGTAAGTCATCGTTTAGTTCTCCTTCCCTAGATAATGTGCTTTCCGGCAAGAATTCCGGCAAGCTTGTCTGTTGTCTCTTTTCCTGCACCCTCAAGCATCATTCCAACGCCCTTCTGTGGAGGAGTGAATGACTTGTAGATGTTGGTTGGAGAACCCTTAAGTCCGATAGTTGTTGCATCGATAAGCTCGTGATCCTTGAGAGCATCGTAGCCCATTACGGTAAGCGGCATGTCCCAGCACTCCTCTGTTCCGATTACAGACATGTATCTTGGAGTGTTAAGCTCCTTGATGCATGTAATCATGCAAGGAGTCTTTACCTTTATTACCATATATCCATCCTCGAGCATACGGTTGATTGTGAGCGTGTCTCCATCCTTCTTAATCTCGCCTGCATAGGTTACCTGTGGCAGGTGGAGCTTCTCTGCAATCTGAGGTCCTACCTGAGCTGTATCTCCGTCGATAGCCTGTCTTCCTGCAAAGATGATATCGTCGTCATCAACTCCATATGTATCGATTGCAGCAGCAAGGATCTGTGATGTTGCGTATGTATCTGAGCCTCCGAACTCTCTTGCCGAAACAAGAACAGTCTCGTCAACGCCCATTGCCATGAGCTCTCTGAGCATTCCCTCTGCAGGCGCAGGTCCCATTGTGAAGGCAACTACCTTGTATCCGTATTCGTCCTTCAGTGTGAGAGCTGCCTCAATTGCATTAAGGTCATCAGGATTGATGATTGTCTGCATTGATGCTCTGTCTAGAGTTCCGTCTGGGTTAACTGCTACCTTGCCGGAGGTATCAGGAACCTGCTTAACAGTTACGATGATTTTCATATTTCCGTATCCTCCTTCATTACTTAAGCAGTGAGCTTGAAATTACGATCTGCTGTACCTGGCTTGTTCCCTCAAAGATACTCATGATACGAGCGTCTCTGTAGAGTCTCTCAACCTTGTACTCCTGAATATATCCATATCCGCCGTGGATCTGAACTGCCTTGTATGCGCAGCGGTTAGCTGCCTCAGCTGCGAAATACTTCGCGATTGAGCATGCCTTTGTTGCCTCAGGTGAGTTCTGATCCTTAAGAACTGCAGCGTGGTAAGTAAGCTGTCTTGCAGCCTCAACATCTGCTGCCATCTCTGCGATCATGAAGCTTACTCCCTGGAAGTCTGCGATAGGTCTTCCGAACTGCTTTCTCTCCTTGGCGTACTTTACTGCCTCATCGAGACATGACTGTGCAATTCCTGTTGACATTGAAGCAACTCCGAGTCTTCCTCCGTCGAGAGTCTTCATTGCATACTGGAAGCCCTTGTTCAAAGGTCCAACCAGACAGTCCTTGCTTACTCTTACATCCTCGAATACTACATCGCATGTAGGATATCCGTTGATTCCCATCTTCTTCTCGTTAGCTCCGAGTGATACTCCAGGAAGGTGCATGTCCACTACGAACATTGAGATTCCCTTTGAGCCCTTCTTTGTAAGGTCTGTCTTTGCGAAAATCACAATCCAGTCAGCCATAGGAGCTCCTGAGATGAAGCACTTTCTTCCGTTGATGATGTAGTCATCGCCGTCAGGAATAGCTGTTGTTGTTGTGCCGCCGGCATCTGAACCTGCACCAGGCTCAGTAAGTCCGAATACCATGATTTTCTCTCCGCTTGCTACCTGAGGAAGATAGAACTTCTTCTGCTCCTCGTTACCTGCAAGCATGATAGGGCCTCCGCCAAGTGAGTTTGAAGTATTGGCATAGATAGCAAGCACTGCGTCAACTCTTGCAAGCTCTTCTACCATGAGTGCATAAGTAAGGTGGTCTGAACCTGTTCCGCCGTACTCCTTTGGAATCTTTACACCCATGAAGCCGTACTTTGCCATCTTCTTGTGCATATCCCAGTTAAACTCATGGGTTGTGTCAAGCTCATCCTGGATTTCCTTTGTGAACTCGTTCTCAGCGAACTCTCTGAAGAGCTTCTGCTGAAGGGCATGTTTCTTATCTAGAATCATTTATTATGTCCTCCTTAAATATTGACAAAATGATTGTTATACTAATTAGCTTTAGGAATCTCGTGTCTGCTCGATCCCTTAGTGATGCACTCGTAGATTCCCTCTACTCCGCTCTCAGCCATCTGCTTAGCAGCCTCCTCTGTAAAGAACGCCATATGCGGAGTCTGAACGAAGTTAACGAAAGACTTCAGGTACTTAAGTCTGAACCAAGGCATTCCCTCAGTCTTTACAATGTCAGTGTCGTGAACCTCATGGATGATTCCGGTCTCTCCAGGGAAGGCATCCATGAACATTGAACCGATCTTCTCTGATTCCATTCCCTCAATGATGGCCTCGAGGTCGAAAAGCTCTCCTCTTGCGTTTCCGATAAGGATTACACCATCCTTCATCTTCGAGATTGCTTCCTTGTTGATTATTCCCACAGTATCAGGAAGAAGTGGTGTATGAACTGTGATAATATCTGACTCTGCATAAAGTGTGTCTAAATCAACATATTCTGCGTACTGCTTTACCTCGTCACTTTCGAAAATGTCGTTAGCTATGATTCTGCAGCCGAAGCCGGATAATCTCTTGATTACGGCACGGCCGATTTTGCCCGTACCCATTACTCCGACTGTCAGAGATCTCAACTCTCTTCCCTGCTTGCCCTTGAGGGTGAAGTCGTTGTCATCTGTATTCTTCAGAGCCTTCTTGAACTTCCTCAGACAGATAAGAATTGACATAATGGTGTAGTCGGCAACTCCGTCAGGCAGATATGAACCATGGGTAAGCTTGAAGCCGAGCTTTCTTGCGTAATTCTCGTTCATGTGGTTATATCCGACACATCTTGCGGCAAGAACCTGCACGCCATAGCTCTTAAGCTCATCGAGTACCTCGTCGCTGTAGGTGCTCTGTCCGAGTGTGGTTATTCCGTCAGCACCCTTTGCCATTCCTACAGTTGTCATATCAAGGTTCTTTGAAGTGCACTCAACCTCTATTCCAAGCTCCTTGCACATTCCTTCAATTACAGGAAGCTCGTCAGGTCTTACCTCATATGCAGCAATTTTCATAGCGAACATCTCCTTTATCTAAATAGTTCTATATTTGGGGAAAAAGTTTATTTACTATTGTTATCCAAGTGTGTTATGCAAGCGCAGGGTCCATAAGTGCAGCCGCCCCGCTCTCTACCATCTCAGCTATCTGCTCATCACTGTAGCCTGCTTCTCTGAGAACCTCTTCTGTGTGCTCTCCGAGGTATGGTCCTCTCTCATATGGAGGAAGACCGCACTCCTCAAACATCATTGGAGGTCTTACAAGAGTCCTCTTGGCACCGTTAGGATATTCCATCTCGTAGAAGCAATCGGAGCCCCATGCCTGTTTGTCTACAAGCAGCTCGTCCCAGTTCTGAGCGATTGCGTATGGAAGATCCGCCTCGTCCATAACCTTGCACCATTCGTCGAGAGTCTTTGATGCCATGATTGAAACGAGAATCTCATAAAACTCAGGCTTGTTGTCCTGGAGTGCTGCCTGCGGATAGAATCTTGGGTCGCCTACCAGCTCAGGATGTCCCGCTGCCTCCATGAAGATCGGATAGTGTCTGTCATACTGAGGCATTGCTATCTGAAGCCATCTCTCATCCTTGGTCAGGTAACATACCGTAAGCGGATTGGCGATCTCGTTTCTCTTCAGAGGGAACTTCATGCAGTCAGCTCCGTACTGGCTTGCCTGGAGTACAAGGGAGATATCCCAGATTGCGCTGTGAAGAAGCGATACTACTACCTTCTCTCCCTCTCCTGTCATCTTTGCTCTAAAGAGTGCTGCGAGAACTCCTGTTGCAAGGTTCATCGATACCTGGTGATCTCCGAAGCCCGGCACTGTGAGCATTGGCACGCTGTCCTTGTCACGAAGAGGTCCGAGGATTCCGCCTCTTGCGTAGAAGGCTGTAAAGTCGAATCCCGGAAGATCTTTGTCAGGGCCCTTCTCACCGTAGCCCGAAACGTATCCGAATACCAGTGAAGGATACTTGGCGTGGAGTGTCTCCCAGTCGAAGCCCATCTTTGCAAGCGGCTTCTGTCTTACATTTGTGATGAATACATCTGCCTCTGAGATAAGCTTCTCGAGAGCATCATGTCCTTCTTTAGTCTTTGTGTTGAGGGAAATGCATCTTTTGCCCGCATTCTCAAGATCGTATGAGGTATTCTCCTTCTGATCCATCGGTCTTCCCTCGTTTACTGCTGTGTAGCGAAGCGGGTCGCCCATCGGCGCCTCTACCTTGATTACATCAGCTCCAAGGTCTGCAAGAACTCTTGCTGTACAAGGTGCTGCGATAAAAGTAGCAAGCTCTACTACCTTGATTCCTTCTAAAGGTCTTTTGCTCATATTATTCCTCCTACATCATCAGAATATCTCTGAAGGTTTCTAGATTTGTTCTTACCTGCTCGTAGTGTTCCATCTGTCTGTCAACCTCTACGATTGCAACCGGGATATCTGCTGCATCACAGGCTTTCTTAATTAGCGGATAGTCGAATTCCTCAGGGTCGCAGAACTTAGTCATTACGACGATAACTCCTTTTGCACCCCTTGCCTTGGCAGTATCAGCAATCCATTTGATTCTTGGCTTCTCCTGGTTGTAGAGAACCGAGCAGTTGTCCATTCCGGAGAATTTCTGTGCCAGAGCCTTAAGTGCATCGTCGCCTGCAGGCACGTCTGTTCTGTACTGTCTTGACTGTGCTGCGACATCGTCTGCAACTATGTGCATTCCGAGGTCGTCGAGTATTTCGTTAAGTCCCGGTGCATCTGTAAGTATTCCCGATACGAGAACCGGAAGCTTAGCTTCTCCTGCTTCCTGATTCTTAAGTGCATCGATCAGCTTCTCTACAAGCTCTGTGTGCTCAGCCTTATCCATGAACCATGCACTCTTGAATACATCGCTTCTTGCAGCTGCTCCAACCTCAGGATGTCTTGCAAGCACCTCGTCGAGATCTCTCATTGCCTTGTTATGTCTGTTATATATCTCATTTGAATGAGCAAGTGCCTCGTTAGAGAAGGTTCCTCCGAGCTTCTCAAGATCTGCCTTTACTCTCTCATATCCAGCAATTGTGAAGTTCATTCCGAACTCAGGCTTTCTGTTCTGAGGATATGTCATAGGTATGAACGGAATATCCTTAACCGCGTATTTCCAGTTCTCTCCGAGAGTCTTGAGAGTATCGCAAAGTGAAGGAATCACTATTGCGCTTGCGCCCTTATATACATCTGTCATTCCAAGCTCAAGTATCGACTGTACTATCGAACAGAGGAATGCAGGGCAGTATTCCTTGGCTCTCTTCAGCTCAGTGTCAGCACCCCATGCTCCGAAAGGTACGAAGCCCATGGAGTGAATAAGCTCCTCCGGTGTGTATACAGGTGCTGTAAGCACAACCTTCCTGCCCTCTGCAAGATATCTGTCCATCTGAGCTTTAGGCGAGGCTGCTATCTCGTGGAATTCTTTAAGTAATTCGTTAACCATTTCTCTCCTCCTAAGCTTCCTTGTTGCTCTCCATTATCTCCATGAGGCCCTGAACTCTTGTATCGTACTGTGCCTCCGAGAAGTTTCTTGGGTCTGCCTGGTCTCCATCGAAGCTTGCTACAGGAATGTCGCAGGCCTCTCCGATCTGTCTGCTCATCTCAGGCATGAATCCGCTCCAAAGCTTGCACGAACGGTTGGTGTGAACAAGAAGTCCTTCAACGTTGTTGTCCTTGCAGAGCTTGATTCTCTTGTCTCTTGACTTCTCAAGATTGATTGCGTTAGGTACGCTGCAGTATGCTGCTATCATCTCGTCGAAGCTTGAATAGTCAAATCCGAATGCATCAGCGTAGATTGTTGTAACCATGTTGATGCCTCTGTCTTTCAGACCTCTTGAGGTTGCTCTAAGGTATGGCCAGCAGGCAATTCCCTCGAACATTACTCTGTACTTCTCCTCTGCTCTGAAGGTGCTTGTTCCGTTCTCGTGGTTCTCCTTGTACTCCTTGAGAAGAGTCTCCATTGCCTCTCCCGCTTCTTCCTTTCCTCTGGCTGTTACCATTACTGCCATGTGGTTAAGAAGATCAAAGCCGTTGAACGGTGATGGTGTGTACTTGGCCTGTGCTGTTGCCTCAAGCCATGCTCTTGAAGATCTGCAGCTTGCCTCTGTGACTGCCTTGAACTTCTCATCATCCCACTTGATGCCAAAGAGTGCTTCAAGCTTGTGAACCGCATCCCAGAACTGTGCTCCAACATAGTCTATGATTGCTCTTGATGGCTCGTAGTCAGGATTGAATGGAATGTCCAGCATAATCATCGGAATTCCAAGCTCCTGTGACAGGTTCTCATACCACTTGATCATGCAGTTGCAGATATTGTTGCAGCAGAGAAGCACATCCGGCATTGCCACATCCTGCTCCGGACACTCCTTGAGCTTGGCATAGGCAAGGCTTATTCTTGCATACGCGCAGATGTCATTTGAGTATCCGTCTGCCTCTGCAACATTACACATCCTCTCTCCTGCTCCTCTTGCTGCGATTCCTGCAGCCTGGTTCTCAGGATATACAGTGTAGAGTCCGAGTGTCTCAGGAATCTCTACAGGGAAGTTACTTGATACCCATGCCACCGGCTTTCCGGCTTTCTTTGCCTCAATGGCATTTGCGTAGGCATCCCCTGCAATCTTTCCAAGCTTGTACTTGGCAGAATTTGGATCTACCGGGCGTGGGGCTTTCTTTACTTCTTCAGCCATGACTACATCCTCCTTGTTGGTCTTCTTATACTTATCTGTATTACTCTATCGTTATTCTCTATCTGGTTAGCTGTCTGTGTGCGTACAGTGCTGCACCTATCGCTCCGAAGTACTGCGCGAGGGGATCGAACTCGATTCTTACTCCAAGCTCCTTCTCCATCGCCTTTCTTACAGCTCCGTTTCTTGCAACTCCTCCGGACATGCACACAGTCTCTCTGACTCCCGCTCTTCTCGCAAGTGAGGCAACTCTTGTTGCCACGCTGTCGCATATTCCGGCAATAAGATCGGGCATCTCCACTCCGTTAGCCAGCTGACTTATCACCTCAGACTCTGCAAATACAGTGCATGTGCTTGAGATTGAAGCAGGGCTCTTTGACTTCTCTGCATACTTCTCAAAGTCGTTTATGTCCACGCAGAGAATTCCTGCCATTACATCGAGGAATCTTCCTGTACCCGCAGCACACTTGTCATTCATTACGAAGTTCGACATCTTGCCCGATTCACTTAGCGTGATGACCTTCGCATCCTGTCCGCCGATATCGATTACCGTTCTTAGATCTTCAAAAACAAAACGGCCGCCGAGTGCATGGCAGGTCAGCTCACTGACCTCACCGTCACCGCCCTCGAACCTGTTACGACCATAACCCGTAACTATAGTTCTGGCGATGTCACTCTTAGTAAGACCGCTTTCATTCCATATTGTGTTTAGTGCTATTTCAGGACCCTGCGTGCCAAGACCACCTACAGCAAGGCCCTTGGCGTAGACATACTCTCCGTCTTTGAGAATTACACATTTGGATGTTGTAGACCCGATGTCAATTCCAAGTGTATACATCTCATTCTCCTCTCACTCACAGATTACGGCAGAGTATTGGGTATATTTATGCAATCTTCATGCATATTACCTAATCTGGCCCGTGTGTTTATTATATATTTTGTTAATTTTTTGTCAACCAAAAATGATATTTTTTTAACAATCTTTTTTTAATGTTCTTCAAAAATACATTCTCTTCGAACTGTAATTTATACTACAGTCTATGTTTTCAGCTTCTGTTAATTGTTTGTTTCGCCAAACGGACATGTGTTTTCTATTAATCTCGTTAAAAAATACACAGAGTCAATAGTTGACCCTGTGTACATTGTTAAAAATTATTCAATTAGATATATGAATTTTTATGCAGCTACAAAGGTTTTCTATATCCCCATGTGTACCGCCTCGCAAAGCTTCTCAACCTCTTCCTCAGTGGTGCTCCAGCTTGTGCAGAATCTTATGATATCATACTCGTCATCGAACGGATCTATGTACTCAAACACGAACTCTTCTGCGAGCTTCTCCTGCTGTTCCTTCGTCATCAGGAAAAACTGCTGATTAGTAGGGCTGTCAAGGAAGCATTTTATGCCGGCAGCGTTGAATGCGTCCTTTATCCTCATCGCCAGCCTAACGGCCTTCTCTGTAATCTCGAAATAGAGACCGTCCTTGAACATCACGTGATACTGCAGCCCGAGAAGCCAGCCTTTTGCCAGCAGCGCTCCGTTAAGCTTCATGAAATTTCTGATGCCGAAGTCCAGGGCCGGGTTGGTGATTACAAGCGCCTCTCCCATGAGGAAGCCGCACTTTGTTCCTCCGATATAGAACATGTCCGAAAGCTCGGCGATATCTGCAAGTGTTGCATCTGATGCCGCAAGTCCGTAGCCGAGCCTTGCCCCATCGATGTAAAGATACATGTCGTATCGGTCGCACACGTCACTTATCGCCTTAAGCTCCTCAAGGCTGTAGCAGGTTCCGAACTCTGTCGGCTGTGAGATGTATACTGCCCTTGGATGAGTGATGTGCTCGACGAGAGCATTCTCCGCGTAATAACGCGCCTCTTCTTCAATCTGCGAGGCTGTGATTTTGCCCGCCTCTGCCTTAAGCTGGTGAATCTTGTGGCCTGTGTGCTCAATCGCTCCGGATTCGTGCACACAGATGTGGCCGCTGTCTGCTGCAATTACGCTGTAATACGGACGGTCGAGCATCGCCTCTATGGCGAGGTAGTTAGCCTGCGTTCCGCCCACAAGGAAGTGGATTGCCGCCTCCGGGCAGTCAAGGTATTCATGAATCGCTTCTTTGGCCGCATCGCACCACTCGTCGATTCCGTAGCCGCCGTATGCCTCTGCCGCCGTATCCTGAAGAGCCTTAAGAATCTCAGGGTGAGCGTTTCTGTTATAGTCGTTGTTGAATCTAATCATCTGATCTTCCTCCCTAGGTATGCTGCAAGAATTGATTTCAATACGTCGCCCGGAAGAAACGGCAGCATGCACGCACTGATTCCGGCCATCAGGCTTGAGCCCGTAAGCTGCATGAACCAGATAAGTCCAAAAGCATAGCAGCACAGTATTCCAAGCATGTTCATAAGAGCCGATACCGCAAGGCTCTTTCTGTTACCGAGGTATCCGACAAAAAGCGCTGTAGCCAGGTATCCTATAAGGAAGCCTCCTGTCGGCCCGGTCAGCACACCAAGTCCTGCAGTGCCTCCGCTGAATACAGGTATTCCAATCGCTCCCATAAGAAGATATATTCCTACGCTTGCCGCTCCTCCTCTTGGACTTCCTTTCCTGCCCATGATTGCCGATCCGAGCAGCACTCCAACAAGCGCCATGTTAATCGGAACCGGTGTAAATGGAAGCGGAATCGAAATCCACGCCAGCACACCTGTTATCGCCGCAAAAACACCTGTTAATGTCATTGATTCTGTCTTTGTCATCTTTGAAACTGCCTTTCCGGTCATTCTATATCCCCTTTCGCGCTT
>CAMFZN010000025.1 GCA_946006945.1 uncultured Clostridia bacterium
AGCAACATTATGTACTCATTGTCAGAGCGGTGGAGATAACTGCTCTGATTTTGGAGTGATTAAATGAATGCAAGAAATCTGAAAATGGAGGAAATGACATGGCAAGTGGCGTAAGAAACAAGATTATCCTTGCATGCACTGAGTGCAAGCAGAGAAATTACAATACTATGAAGAACAAGAGAAACAATCCTGACAGAATTGAGCTCATGAAGTATTGCAAGTTCTGCAACAAGGAGACTCTCCACAAGGAGACTAAGTAGTAATCGTTAAAGTAGAGACGAGGTATTCTAATGGCTAATGAAAAGAATGCAAATGCTGCAGCTAAGGCTGAGCGCGGCGGACTTATCGGATATTTAAAGGGTGTCCGTCAGGAGACCGGAAAGGTTGTTTGGCCTACTAGAGAAGAGTTGACAACAGATACAGTAGTAGTTCTTGCTACATGTGCCTTCTTTGCTCTTGCTTTCTGGCTGATTGATACCGGTTTCATAGCTGCGCTAAAGGGAATTCTGGGAATTACTCTTTCATAAGGAAGAATGGAGACTTGAACTATGACAGAAGGAATCGACAACAAGAACAAGGGCGCTGCTTCACCGCTTAAGGGCGAAGGCCTTAGAGGTGACGGAACTGCGAAGTGGTATGTAATCCATACCTATTCCGGATACGAGAATAAGGTAAAGACCAGCATTGAGAGAATGGTTGAGTATCGTGGCATGCAGGATCTGATTCTTGATATCGTTATTCCTACTGAGAAGATAGTCGATACCAAGAATGGTACCAAGAAGATCAGAACCCGTAAGCTCTTCCCGGGCTATGTCATGATTAAAATGATAGTCAACAATGAGACCTGGTATCTTGTTCGTAACACAGAAGGCGTAACAGGCTTCATTGGACACGGCTCAAACCCTATTCCTCTCAGCAACGAAGAGGTTGTGAGAATGGGCGTTGAGAAGCTGCATATCAATCTGGATATTGAGGTTGGAGATACAATCCGTATCATCGGAGGTCTCTTCGAAGGACAGCTTGCAATTGTAGAAGCTATCAATCCGGAGAAGCAGACACTTAAGGCGAAGATCTCATTATTCGGAAGAGATACACCAGCTGAGCTTGAGTTTTCTCAGGTCAGCAAACTATAACTGAAGAAAGGAGACTAAGATGGCTAAGAAAATCGAAGGTTACATCAAGCTTCAGATTCCTGCAGGAGCAGCTACTCCAGCACCACCGGTTGGACCTGCCCTTGGACAGAAGAGTGTTAACATCATGGATTTCTGCAAGCAGTTCAATGCAAGAACAGCAGATCAGCAGGGAATGATCATTCCGGTAGTTATCACAGTATACGCTGACAGATCATTCACATTCGTATGCAAGACACCTCCAGCAGCAGTTCTTATCAAGAAGGCAGCAGGAATTGAGTCAGGCTCTGGCGTTCCTAACAAGACTAAGGTTGCATCAATCACACTTGCACAGTGCGAGGAGATTGCAAGAACTAAGATGCCGGATCTTAATGCCGGAAGCATCGAGGCAGCAACTGACATGATCAAGGGAACTGCAAGAAGCATGGGAGTTACAGTAACAGAGTAATTGATGGGAGGCAGTCTCCATAATATGGCAGACGCCGTTTGAACCACTAGGAGGAAACATGAAGAGATCAAAGAGATACAACGCTATGGTTGAGAACTTCAATAAGCAGGAGCTTTTCGACGTTGCAGGCGCTGTAAAGAAAGCAAAGGAACTTGGAACAGCTAAGTTCGACGAGACAATCGAGATGCACATTCGTCTCGGTGTAGACGGAAGACACGCTGACCAGCAGGTTAGAGGTGCTATTGTTCTTCCACACGGAACAGGTAAGAGCAAGAAGGTTCTTGTTTTTGCAAAGGGTCCTAAGGCTGAGGAGGCAAAGGCAGCAGGAGCTGACTATGTTGGAGCTGAGGACATGGCTGATAAGATCCAGAAGGAAAACTGGTTCGATTTTGATGCTGTAGTAGCTACACCTGATATGATGGGAGTTGTAGGACGTCTTGGTAAGGTTCTCGGACCTAAGGGACTCATGCCTAACCCTAAGTCAGGTACAGTAACAATGGATGTTGAGAAGGCTCTCGCAGACATCAAGGCCGGAAAGGTTGAGTATCGTCTTGACAAGTCAAACATTATCCACGTTATCGTAGGTAAGAAGTCATTCACAGACGAGCAGCTCGCTGACAACGCTAATGCAATGATCCAGGCAATCGCTAAGGCTAAGCCTGCAGCAGCTAAGGGTCAGTACTTCAGAAGCGTTACAGTAGCATCAACTATGGGAGCAGGAGTAAAGGTTAACACAGCTCAGCTTGGTTAATTGCCCGATATCCCGACAACACTAAATTCGAATATCAACCGAAGACAGAGGGTGCCTTAGGGCTTAATTTCCCTCCGAGGTACAATATAAATTGAACCCCGCTGTCTTCAAGAGAATGCGGGGTATTTTGTACCTACTCAAAGTATGGATCGTCAGACGGTCCAGGAAAGGAGAACAGAAGTAAATGTCAGTAGAAGCAAAGCAGGCAAAACAGCTTGTTATCGATGAGATTAAAGAGAGAATCGAAGGCGCTGTATCTGTTGTAGTTGTTGACTACATCGGACTCACAGTAGAAGAGGCTGACGAGCTTAGAGCACAGCTCAGAGCTGAGAACGTTGGCTTCACAGTATACAAGAACTCACTCATTAAGAGAGCAATCGCCGGAACTCCATACGAAGCACTCGGCGAGGGAGATACTCTTAAGGGTTCAACAGCTCTTGCTTTCTGTACTGAGGATGCTACAGCATCAGCAAGAATCATTGCCAAGGCAATGGAGAAGTACAAGAAGATGGCTTTCAAGGGTGGAATCGTTGAAGGCACAGTTTACGGCAAGGATGAGATCATCGAGTTCTCAAAGATTCCTTCAAGAGAGGTTCTTATTGCAAGATTCATGGGAAGCATCCAGTCACCTCTCACAAAGCTCGCTCTTACACTCAAGGCTATCGCAGAGAAGGAAGAGGCGTAAGCTTAAGCTGCGTGAGCGCAGCATAAACAACTTTAGAAATACAGAAGCCGCATAGCGGCATACCAAAACTAGAATTTTACAAAGGAGAATTAAACAATGGATAAGACACAGATCATTGACGCTCTTAAAGAGATGAGCATTCTTGAGATCAACGAGCTCGTTAAGGCACTCGAGGAAGAGTTTGGCGTATCAGCAGTAGCAGTTGCAGCACCAGCAGCAGGCGGTGCAGCTCCAGCAGAGGAGGAGAAGACTGAGTTCAACGTAGTCCTCAAGGAGGCAGGCGCTGAGAAGATCAAGGTTATCAAGGCTGTAAGAGAGGCTACTGGTCTTGGACTTAAGGAGGCTAAGGCTCTCGTTGACGGAGCTCCATCAGCAGTTAAGGAGAACGTTGACAAGGCAGAGGCAGAGGCTCTTAAGAAGGCTCTCGAGGAAGTTGGAGCAGTTGTTGAGCTTCAGTAACAACCTGGTGACTGCATAGTCACTAACACTGAATTACAAATTGGATCCTGCGATATGGATTCGAACCACGCAATAAGGATTGAGCCCTGAGATACGGGCTCAATTCGTGCGTTATGGGAACCTGATTTTTGCCCGCAAAAAGACGGTTTTTTGCCCGAATTATGTTCTTTTTTGAATACATTCGTGATTTCGGCACACGACAACATGCCGCGGAACGTTTTTTCTAGAGAAACCAAGGAGTATTAAAAATGCCAAAACCAATTAAAGTTGGAAGGAAAGAACGTATGACTTTCGCTAAGATCAATGAAGTATGCGAGATGCCTAACCTCATTGATATTCAGACAAAGTCATATCAGTGGTTTATCGAGGAAGGTCTTGGAGAGGTTCTCGAGGACATTTCACCTATCAGAGATACCACCGATACATTGAATCTCGAGTTCGTTGATTATTCATTCTCTGACACTCCAAAGTGGGATCAGGAGGAGTGCAAGGAGAGAGAGACAACATACTCAACATCACTCAATGTAAAGGTTCGTCTTATCAACAAGGACACAGGAGAGATGATTGACCAGAACATCTTCATGGGAGATTTCCCAAAGATGACTGAGCAGGGTACTTTCATCTACAACGGTGCGGAGAGAGCCATCGTAACTCAGATGGTAAGATCACCTGGACCATATTTCGGTGTAGAGGTTGATAAGTCCAACCAGAAGCTTTTCAGTGCACAGATTATCCCTAACAGAGGAGCATGGCTCGAGTTTGAGACAGACTCTGCAGGCGTTATCTATGCAAAGGTAGACAGAACAAGAAAGCAGACAATCACATCATTCCTCAGAGCTGTAGGAATCAGCTCAAACGATGAGATTCTCGAGCTTTTCGGAGATGATGAGAGACTGCTTAAAACACTTGAGAAGGACTCAACAAAGAACACAGAGGACGGTCTAAGAGAGCTTTACAGAAGACTCAGACCTGGAGATCCTCCAACTGTTGAGAATGCAAGAACAATGCTCGACAACCTTCTCTTTGACTCAAGAAGATATGACCTTGCAAAGGTTGGAAGATACAAGTATAACAACAAGCTCGGAATTCATAACAGAATCGAGGATGCTGTAGCTGCGGAGGACGTTATCAATCCTAATACAGGAGAGGTAATGGTTGAGGCAGGACAGAAGATTACTCGCAGCATGGCAATGGAGATCGAGGATGCCGGCGTAGTATCGGTTCACGTTCACGGAATGGGTGAGCAGAGCGATGTCATCACTAAGGTTATCGGCAACAATTTCGTTGACCCTAAGAAGTATCTCGACATCGATCTTGCTCCATACAAGCTCTCAGAGAAGGTATTCTATCCTGTTCTTATTGATATCATCGAGAAGGCAGATGGAGATGAAAACAAGCTCAGAGCATCAATTGCCAACAGAAAGAATGAGCTTTCACCAAAGCATATCACTCTCGAGGATATCGTTGCATGCGTGAGCTACGCTCTTAACCTCCCATACGGAATCGGAAGCACAGATGATATCGACCATCTTGCCAACAGAAGACTTAAGACTGTAGGAGAGCTCCTCCAGAATCAGTGCAGAGTCGGCTTCGTACGTATGGAGAGAGCAATCAAGGAGAGAATGACTGCGGACAACACAACTCCACAGTCACTGATCAACATCAGACCTGTAACAGCTGCAATCAAGGAGTTCTTCGGAAGCTCACAGCTCTCACAGTTCATGGATCAGAACAACCCTCTTTCTGAGCTTACACACAAGAGAAGACTTTCAGCACTCGGACCTGGCGGACTTTCAAGAGAGAGAGCCGGATTCGAGGTAAGAGACGTACACTACACTCATTACGGAAGAATGTGTCCTATCGAGACACCTGAAGGACCTAACATCGGTCTTATCGGTTCTCTTACAACCTACGGAATCATCAATGAGTACGGCTTCATTGAGACTCCATACAGAAGGGTTGACAAGGAGACAGGCATCGTAACAACAGATGTTGAGTACCTTTCAGCAGATGCTGAGGAGAGAGTTATTGTAGCTCAGGCTAACGAGCCTCTCGATGAGGACGGAAGATTCGTAAACAACAAGGTTGCAGTAAGAGGCATCAGCGGAGAGATCACCATGGTTAACAAGTCAGAGGTTGACTACATGGACGTATCTCCTAAGCAGGTAGTATCTGTTGCGACAGCTATGATTCCGTTCCTCGAGAACGACGACGCGAACCGTGCCCTCATGGGATCTAACATGCAGAGACAGGCAGTTCCTCTTCTTGTTACAGATGCTCCATATGTAGGTACAGGAATCGAGTACAAGGCAGCATGCGACTCAGGCGCTGTAGTTCTCTGCAAGAACGCAGGAACAGTAGTATTTGTTGACGCTGAAAGAATCAAGATTGAGAGAGATTCTGACGGAGTTGTAGATACGTATAAGCTCCTCAAGTTCAAGAGATCAAACCAGGGTACATGCATCAACCAGAGACCTATCGTATCTTACGGTGAGCACATCGAAGCTGGAGAGGTTGTAGCCGACGGTCCTTCAACCAACCTTGGCGAGATTTCACTCGGCAAGAACCTCCTCATCGGCTTCATGACATGGGAAGGATATAACTACGAGGACGCTATCATCCTTAACGAGAGACTTCTTATGGATGACGTGCTTACATCACTTCACATCGAGAAGCACGAGTGCGAGGCAAGAGATACAAAGCTCGGTGCTGAGGAGATTACAAGAGATATACCTAACATCGGAGAGAACGCACTTAAGGATCTCGACGAGGACGGTATCATCAGAATCGGTGCAGAGGTTAAGTCAACTGACATTCTTGTCGGCAAGCTCACTCCTAAGAGCGAGACAGACCTCACTCCAGAGGCAAGAATGCTCAGAGCTATCTTCGGCGAGAAGTCGAAGGAGGTTAGAGATACATCGCTCAGACTCCCACACGGAGAAGAGGGCATTGTAATCGACGTAAGAGTATTCGACAGATCAAACAGCCAGGAGCTTTCGCCTGGAGTTAACAAGGTAGTTCGTGTATACGTAGCTAATAAGAGAAAGATCAATGTCGGCGATAAGATGGCCGGACGTCACGGTAACAAGGGTGTTATCTCAAGAATTCTTCCTGAGGAGGACATGCCTTTCAAGGAGGATGGAGAGCCGCTCCAGGTAATGCTTAACCCTCTGGGTGTACCTTCACGAATGAACGTAGGACAGGTACTCGAGGTTCACCTTGGCCTTGCTGCTAAGACAAAGGGCTGGTACATCTCAACACCTGTATTCGATGGTGCAAGCGAGAAGGACGTTGTTGAGCTTCTTGAGGAGTGCGGATACTCAAAGACCGGCAAGCTCAGACTCAGAGACGGAAGAACAGGAGAGTACTTCGATAACCCTGTTACAGTTGGTTACATGTACATGCTCAAGCTCCACCACCTTGTAGATGATAAGATTCACGCAAGATCAATCGGACCTTACTCACTCGTAACTCAGCAGCCTCTCGGAGGTAAGGCTCAGTTCGGTGGACAGAGATTCGGAGAGATGGAGGTATGGGCACTTGAGGCATACGGTGCAGCGCACACTCTCCAGGAGATTCTTACATTCAAGTCTGACGATATTATCGGAAGAACTAAGACATACGAAGCAATCATCAATGGACAGAATATCCCTGAGCCGGGTATCCCTGAGTCATTCAAGGTACTCATCAAGGAGCTTCAGGCACTGTCTCTTGATATCAAGACAATGTCAGGTGACAATCAGGAAATCAAGATAAAGGAGACTTCAGAGTACGACGGAGCTCTTACACTTGACAGAATGATTAACGAGACAGACAGAAAGGCTGAGCACGAAAGAGAAAGACTTCATGCAGAGCAGGAGTCAGCTGCAAAGGCAGATGAGGATGATGATGATATCCTTGCAGAAATCGGCGACATTCTCGGACTTGGCGGCTTCGGCGCTTCAGCAGAGCCATCAGGCGATGTGGCAGACCTCGACAACCTTGAGAGCATCGAGGCTCTCCGAGAGCTTGAGGCTGATCAGGATTTTGACGAAGAATAATCTGAAGGGAGGAAATAAAACATGAATATTGATAACAATGCAGATCTCAGAAACATTGAGTCCCTACAGATTAAGCTTGCTTCAACAGAGGAGATGCTTAGCTGGTCACACGGTGAGGTAACAAAGCCGGAGACTATCAACTACAGATCTCTTAAGCCTGAATACGAGGGACTTTTCTGCGAGAGAATATTCGGACCTACCAAGGACTGGGTATGCGGATGCGGAAAGTACAACAAGATCAGATACAAGGGCCTTACATGTCCATATTGCGGTGTAGAGGTTACAAAGTCAAAGGTAAGAAGAGAGAGAATGGGACACATTAAGCTGCTGTCACCTGTATCTCACATCTGGTACTTCAAGGGAATCCCTTCAAGAATCGGACTTGTTCTTGACCTTACACCAAAGGAACTCGATAAGGTTCTTTACTTCGCAGCTTACATTGTAACTGATCCGGGAGAGACACCTTTTGCATACAAGCAGGTTATCGAAGAGGAAGAGTACAATGAAGCTCGTGAGATTTACGGCGACAGCTTCAAGGCTGGAATGGGAGCAGAGGCTATCAAGAAGCTCCTGCAGGACATCGATGTAAACACTCTTTCTGAGGAACTCAGAGAGCAGGTTGAGGATGCTTCCGGACAGAAGAAGCTTAAGCTTGTTAAGAGACTTGAGGTTATCGAGGCCTTCAAGCAGTCAGGCAACAAGCCTGAGTGGATGATTCTCGATGTTATCCCGGTTATTCCACCTGATCTGAGACCTATGGTTCAGCTTGATGGAGGAAGATTCGCAACATCAGACCTCAACGATCTTTACAGAAGAGTAATCAACAGAAACACAAGACTCGGCAAGCTCAGAGAGCAGGGCGCTGCTGACATAATGATCAGAAATGAGAAGAGAATGCTTCAGGAGGCAGTCGATGCGCTGATCGATAACGGCAGAAGAGGAAGACCTGTAACCGGTGCGGCAGGAAGAAAGCTCAAGTCACTTTCAGACATGCTTAAGGGTAAGCAGGGAAGATTCCGTCAGAACCTCCTCGGAAAGAGAGTTGACTTCTCAGGACGTTCTGTAATCGTAGTAGGACCTGACCTTAAGATGTATCAGTGCGGACTTCCTAAGGCAATGGCGCTCGAGCTCTTCAAGCCTTTCATCATGAAGGAGCTTGTAGAAAGAGATTTTGCTTACAACACAAAGAAAGCAAGAACCATGGTTGAGAAGGGAGAGCCTGAGGTATGGGACGTTCTCGACTATGTAATCAAGGATCATCCGGTTCTTCTGAACCGTGCTCCGACCCTTCACAGACTTGGTATCCAGGCATTCGAGCCTGTACTTGTTGAGGGAAAGGCGATCAGACTTCATCCGCTCGTATGTACAGCGTTCAACGCCGACTTCGACGGAGACCAGATGGCCGTTCACGTTCCGCTTTCAGTTGAGGCTCAGGCCGAGGCAAGATTCCTCATGCTGTCAGTTAACAATATCCTTGCTCCTAAGGACGGTTCACCTATTACAGTTCCGTCACAGGATATGATTCTTGGATGCTACTACCTGACACACCCTGGAACTGAGGACAGAAGTCAGGAGGCTGACAAGGGAGACGGCAAGTGCTTCGCCGATATGGATGAGCTCATGATGGCTTACCAGGCAGGAATTGTCGGAATCCATGCCAAGGTTAAGGTAAGAGTGAAGCTGAATGACGAGGATCAGGGCAAGCTTGTAGAGTCAACAGTGGGAAGATTCATCTTCAACCAGGGTCTTCCACAGGATATCGGATTCGTTGACAGAAGCGTAGATCCTTACTCACTTGAGGTTGACTTCCTCTGTGACAAGAAGGCTCTCGGAAGAATCATCGACAAGTGCTTCAAGACACATGGCAACACCGAGACTGTACTCATGCTCGACTACATCAAGAGCATCGGATATCACTACTCAACAATTTCTGCTACAACAATCAGTATCTCCGACATGGAGATTCCTGAGGAGAAGGCTACAATCGTAGCTGCAGCAGAGGCAAAGGTTGACAAGTTCGAGAATGCTTACAAGCGCGGCCTCATGAGCAACCAGGAAAGATACAATGCTGTAATCAAGACATGGGCAGATGCTACCGAGGATGTAGCTAACGCGCTCATGAAGGGACTCGGCTCACTTAACAACCTCTACGTAATGGCTCACTCAGGAGCTAGAGGTAACAAGAGACAGATCTCTCAGGTCGGCGGAATGAGAGGACTGATGGGAACAGCTACAGGACACACTGTAGAAATCCCTATCAAGGCTAACTTCCGTGAGGGTCTTTCAATCCTTGAGTACTTCATTTCATCAAACGGTGCCCGTAAGGGACTTGCCGATACAGCGCTTAGAACAGCCGACTCAGGATATCTGACAAGAAGACTTGTAGATATCTCTCACAGCGTAATCGTTAACATTGATGACTGCGGAACAACTGACGGAATAGAGATTCATGCGTTCACTGACGGCAAGGAAGAGATTGAGAAGCTCTGGCAGAGAATTACCGGAAGATTCGCATCAGAGGATGTAATCGATCCTGCAACAGGAGAGGTAGTTGTCCCAGCTAACGGATATATTGATGATGATCTTGCACAGAAGATTGAGTCTCTCGGAATCGAGACAGTAAAGATCAGATCCGTAATGACATGTGAGTCAAGACGCGGTATCTGTGCAAAATGTTACGGTAAGAATCTTGCTACGGGCAAAATGGTACTTCCTGGCGAGGCGGTAGGTATCATCGCAGCGCAGTCAATCGGTGAGCCGGGTACTCAGCTTACAATGAGAACATTCCATACAGGAGGAGTAGCCGGAAACGATATCACACAGGGTCTTCCAAGAGTAGAAGAAATCTTCGAGGCTCGTAAGCCTAAGGGACTCGCAGAGATCTGCAGAGGAGATGGTACTGTTATCGAGGTAAGCGAGAGAGAGGACAACAAGACCGACGTAATCGTTAGAGAGGCAGATGGCGATAGAGAGTACATCATCCCATTCGGAGCACAGCTCCTCGTAAGAGAGGGTGATGAGGTCAAGGCCGGAAGCCAGATTACAAAGGGACCTCTTGATCCTCACGATATAATGGATATTCTCGGAGTACAGGGCGTATACGAGTACGTTCTTAAGGAAGTACAGAGAGTATATAAGACACAGGGTGTAGACATCTCAGATAAGCACATTGAGGTAATCGCAAGCCAGATGCTCTCCAAGTACAAGGTTGAGAGCGCAGGAGATACTGATCTTCTTCCTGGCGGACAGTACTCGAGATTCGAGCTTCAGGATGCCAATGAGGCAGCTGTTGCAAAGGGCGGCGAGCCTGCAGTTGCAAGAAGACAGCTTCTCGGAATCACAAAGGCTGCTCTTGCTACAACAAGCTTCCTGTCAGCCGCATCATTCCAGGAGACAACAAGAGTTCTTACCGACGCCTCAATCAAGGGTAAGGTTGACAGACTTGAGGGTCTCAAGGAGAACGTAATGATCGGAAAGCTCATCCCTGCAGGAACAGGAATGAAGCAGTACAAGGAGATCTCTGTAGACTACGGCGAGAACACTGAGATGATGAACCGCCACGCACCTAAGGCAGAGGATGAGAAGTTTGTTTACGACACATCATCGGCACCTGAGACTCAGGAGGAAGAATCGCTCATTCTTGAGGGTGACACAATCGAGGAGACTTCTGCAGCAGATGCTCCGGAGATTGAAGAGGCAGTAATCGTTGAGCTTGCTGAAGAAGCGGACGCAGACGAGCCAAATGCATAAAATAACAATAAATTACATTGACAAAGAATAATGTCAACTGTATACTAATTAAGTTAGGAAAATTCGCAGACTTGTCATTGAATAAGTCTGCGGATTTGCCTTGATAAAAAATACTAAAGGAAAGGAGAAAGTAATGCCTACTATTAACCAATTAGTTCGTCAGGGAAGAACAAGCGCTGCAAGAAAGTCAACTGCACCTGCACTCGGTAAGAACATGAACACTCTTAAGAAGACTCTTACTGATGTTAACTCCCCACAGAAGAGAGGAGTATGTGTAGCAGTTAAGACTGTAACACCTAAGAAGCCTAACTCAGCCCTGAGAAAGGTAGCAAGAGTACGTCTCACTAACGGTATGGAAGTAACTGCTTACATCCCAGGTGTAGGTCACAACCTCCAGGAGCACTCAGTTGTTCTTGTTAGAGGTGGAAGAGTTAAGGACCTCCCTGGTGTAAGATACCACATCGTAAGAGGTACACTCGACGCAGCTGGTGTAGCTAACAGAGCTCAGAGCCGTTCAAAGTACGGTGCAAAGAGACCTAAGAAGAAGTAGTTTCACTTAGGAATCATGTGTGCTGAGCACACGAACAATTAGCAAATGACGTCTGTAGCAATACGGCTGCAGATAATTAATCGGTTAAGGCATCTCTTTTGAATATATAAAAGGGGCGCCGCGGGGACCGGATCGGGAGTAAGACAGGCAATGGCCTGTTCCGAAGAAATTCACGATTCGTGCCAACGAGTACTGACTGAAATTAAGGAGGGAAGAGAAGTGCCAAGAAAAGGTAATGTACCAAAGAGAGAAGTACTTCCAGATCCAGTTTATGGAAGCCTCGTTGTTGCTAAGCTCATCAACAGCATCATGCTTGACGGTAAGAAGGGCGTAGCTCAGACTATCGTTTACGATGCTTTCGACAGAGTAAAGGAAGCAACAGGCGAGGATCCGCTGGAAGTATTCACAAAGGCAATGAACAATATCATGCCTACGCTGGAAGTTAAAGCAAGAAGAATTGGTGGAGCAAACTACCAGGTTCCTATCGAGGTAAGACCTGAGAGACGTCAGACTCTCGGAATCAGATGGCTTACTAAGTACACTAGAGCAAGAGGCGAGAAGACTATGGCCGAGAGACTTGCTAAGGAGCTTATGGACGCTGCTAACAACACTGGTGCATCCGTAAAGAAGAAAGAGGATACACACAAGATGGCAGAGGCTAACAAGGCGTTTGCACACTTCAAATTTTAATGGAGGAGCTTCATGGCTAAGAGAGCTTTTTCACTGGAGAATACCAGAAATATCGGTATCATGGCTCATATCGACGCGGGTAAGACTACAACTACTGAGAGAATCCTTTTCTATACAGGAAGAACTCACAAGATTGGAGAGACTCACGAGGGTGGAGCTACAATGGACTGGATGGAGCAGGAGCAGGAGAGAGGTATTACAATCACTTCTGCTGCTACTACAGCACAGTGGAAGAATACCAGAATCAACATTATCGATACACCGGGACACGTTGACTTTACAGTTGAGGTAGAAAGATCACTTCGTGTACTTGACGGTGCGGTAATGGTACTCTGCGCTAAGGGCGGAGTAGAGCCACAGTCAGAGACAGTATGGCGTCAGGCAGAGAAGTACCACGTTCCAAGAATGATCTTCGTTAACAAGATGGATATCCTTGGAGCTAACTTCTACAGAGTAGTTGATATGATTCACGACAGACTCAAGGCTAACGCAGTTCCTGTACAGCTACCTATCGGCTCAGAGAGTGATTTCGTAGGAATCATCGACCTCATCAACATGAAGGCAGAGATCTACAAGGATGACCTTGGTAAGGAAATCGAGGAGACTGAGATCCCTGAGAACATGAGAGAAGAGGCTGAGTCATGGAGAGAGAAGCTCGTTGAGTCGGTTGCGGAGACTGACGAGGAGCTCATGATGAAGTTCCTTGAGGGTGAGGAGATCACTATCGACGAGATTAAGACTGTTATCAGACAGCAGACTATCGCAGGAGAGATGTATCCTGTATTCTGCGGATCAGCATACAAGAACAAGGGTGTTCAGATGATGCTCGACGGTGTAGTTGACTACATGCCATCACCTGTAGACATCCCTGCTATCAAGGGAATCAACCCTGATACTGAGGAAGAGGATGAGAGAAAGGCAAGCGATAAGGAGCCATTCTCAGCACTCGCATTCAAGATCATGGCTGACCCATTCGTAGGAAAGCTTGCATTCTTCAGAGTATACTCAGGTACACTCGATGCAGGTTCATACGTTCTCAACGCAACAAAGGGCAAGAAGGAGAGAATCGGAAGAATCCTCCAGATGCACGCTAACCACAGAGACGAGATCGATAAGGTTTACTCAGGAGATATCGCAGCTGCAGTAGGACTCAAGCAGACTACTACAGGAGATACACTTTGTGACGAGGATCACCCAATCATCCTCGAGTCAATGGAGTTCCCTGATCCTGTAATCGAGATCGCTATCGAGCCTAAGACTAAGATTGGTCAGGAGAAGATGGGTATCGCTCTTGCTAAGCTTGCTGAAGAGGACCCAACATTCAGAACTTACACTAACGCTGAGACAGGTCAGACAATCATCGCAGGAATGGGAGAGCTCCACCTCGAGATTATCGTAGACAGACTTCTCAGAGAGTTCAAGGTTGAGGCTAACGTTGGTAAGCCACAGGTATCATACAAAGAGACTATCACCCAGGAGGTTGATGAGGACTACAAGCACAAGAAGCAGTCAGGTGGTTCAGGACAGTACGGACACGTTAAGTTCAGAATGTACCCAAGAGAGGCTGGTTCGGGCTTCGAGTTCAAGAACTCAATCGTTGGTGGTGCTATTCCTAAGGAGTACATCCCTAAGATTGAGGAGGGTATGATTGAGTCAATGCAGTCTGGTCCAATTGCCGGATTCCAGGTTGTAGATATCGGTATCGAGCTCTACGATGGTTCATACCACGAGGTAGACTCATCCGAGATGGCATTCAAGATCGCTGCTTCAATGGGATTCAAGGAAGCATGCAAGAAGGCAAAGCCTGTACTCCTCGAGCCTATCTTCAAGGTTGAGGTAACTGTACCTGAGAACTACATGGGAGACATCATCGGAGACATCAGCTCAAGAAGAGGTCGTATCGAGGGATCCGACATCAACAACGGAGCTGCTGCAGTAAGAGGATTCGTTCCGCTTTCAGAGATGTTCGGATACGCAACTGACCTGCGTTCAAAGACTCAGGGTAGAGGTGTATACGTAATGCAGTTCGACCACTTCGACAAGCTCCCAGAGAGCCTTGTTGAGAAGGTTACAAAGTAACAGGCAATCAATTTAACACATCTGAATCGGGCATTATGCCCGATTCACATTAAAACACAAATTCAACGGAGGAAAAGAAATGGCTAAGCAGAAGTACGAGAGAACCAAGCCACATATCAACATTGGTACA
>CAMFZN010000026.1 GCA_946006945.1 uncultured Clostridia bacterium
GTACGGGCTTGACATCTTCATAGACTCGGGAAGGAAGATTACCGACTCGGCTCCGGTATGCTTTATTGCTGCATTGCTTTCGCTTATCAGATATCCATACAGCACAGATAACATCGTAACTCTTCTTAAGACGGGAATGAGCGGCCTGGATGCCAGGCTTGTCCAGAAGCTTGAAATATATGCTTCAAAGTACAAGGTTAGAGGAACGATGTGGACCAGGCCGCTGAAATACGGCTGCGACGAATATGGAGAAGAAGCCTTCTCTGAGCTTGAGGAGGCAAGGACATACATAGCAGAGAAGCTTGAAGCACTTGAGGAGCTTACATCTGAGAGCAAGACAGTTTCAGACTGGGTAAAAGCGTTCAGAGACTATCTGGAGAATGCGTGGAGCTTTTCTCTTAGAACAGAGGAACATATAAGGCATCAGGAGGAGGCAGGTCTTCTTGACGATGCTCTAAGAACGTCCGGAAGTGCCGGTGAGGCTGCAGAGGTGCTTGAGCAGCTTGAGACAATAATGGGAGATGAACCGATGGATCGCGAGGAGGTATGCACCGTACTCGAGGCAGGTCTCGCATCAGTATCAATAGGAATAATTCCGCCTTCGTCGGACGGAATCTCGATGGGAACAGTCGTAAGAACAAGACCAAGACCTGCAAGAGCGGTGCTTGTGCTTGGAGCCAACGAAGGAACACTTCCGCTCCAGCCATCGGTTGAGGGACTCTTCTCAATGGAGGAGAAGGGCCTTCTGAAGGATAAGGGCTGGCCGCTTGGTTCACTTGATGAGATTAAGATGATGGAGGAAAACACAGCGGTTCACAGGATGCTGGCAAAACCATCTGAAAGGCTGTACGTGAGCTATTCGCTTTCAGACACCTCGGGCGCTGCGATGCTTCCGTCGGGAGTAGTATCATCGATAATGGATGTTTTGCCCGGAGTAAGGGCGGAGAAGGATACAGTATCTTCCGGCTTTGGAATGCAGCTTGTCAGCTACAGGCGTGAGGCGATAAAGCATCTCATGAATCACCTTAAGGAGAGGAATGTGACGGAGGCAGATTTGCTGACCGCTGCGCTTGTTGAGTATTTCGAGGGAAACGAGCCTGAGCTTCTCGGCAGTCTTATGGACTGCGCACGGGACGAGAACAGGGTGGAGTCTCTTGGCAGAGAGCTGGCTGAAGAGCTGTGGGGAAGAAACGGAAATTTCGTGATGAGTGCGTCTTCGCTTCAGAGCTACAAGGAGTGTCCTTTCAGATTCTTCGTGGACAAGGGTCTCAGACCGTACGAGGACAGAGCGTTCGAAAGCGATGCAAGGTCTATCGGCGATGTGTATCATGACTGCATGATGAAGGTTGGAGCTCAGGTTGCTGCGGGCACAGGCGAAGAGATTGAAGTAATAGTGGACCGGTCTCTTTCGGAGATCAGCATGAAGTACAGAGAAGGGCTCTTCAAATCATCAAAGCTTGAGGGATACAGACTCGACTGTATAAGAGAGGTGTGCATAAATGCTGCAAAGGCGCTTGCTTTGCAGCTTGAATCGGCGAGGATCGATGATGCATGCTTCGAACAGAGCTTCGGAGAGAGGGGACTTTTCCCTGCGCTTGAGTTCGAGGCGGATGGAGCATCTGTCAGAATCGAAGGGAAGATTGACAGGGCAGATATCCTTACAGGAGGCAAGGCTCGTGTAATCGACTATAAGACGGGAACAGACAAGCTCGATGTTGAGAAGATGAGAAAGGGCTACCGCCTGCAGCTTATGATTTACCTGATGTCTGTAACAAGCGGAGAATATGAGCCTGCAGGAATGTTCTATTTCAATATAAGCAGAGACGAGGAGGCGGCAGATAAGCTTACGGCCGCCAAGCTCGAGGAGCTTAAGGCGCGCCCGCCTGAGGACGCGTATAAGCTGAGGGGGCTGTGCATTGGCGATGAGGACAGCCCCGACCTTATGCCGAGATCGGTGCTCGCTGAGAAGAGGCCGAAGACGATCTCGGCGGAGGAGTTCGAAGAACTCCGTGCGGACGTAGAGGCGCGCATAAGAGAGGAGGCCGGCGGCATCGTCGGCGGTGCCATCTCGATCAGCCCGGCGCGGGTGTCCGGCACCGCCACGGCTTGCCGTTTCTGCAGATACAGGAGTATCTGCAGGTACGATGCCGCCGCATATCGCGGCAACAAGGTGCGCGAGCTATGAGCTGCGAATCAGATTTGAGAATAATGGCAAGGTGAAATAATTGGGAATCGAACTTACATCTATAGGGAGCAGCAGCTCCGGCAATTCATACATAATTAGAGGCGGCGAGACCGTCGTGATACTCGACGTGGGACTTAGCGGCAAGAAGATTAAGGCAGGGCTCGCCGAGCTTGAATTAAGGACATGCGATGTGGATGCGATACTTGTAACCCACGAGCATGTCGACCACATTAAAAGCATAAGAATGATGGCGAGGGAATGCAGGCAGGCCAGAATAATTACAAGCGAGGGTACGTATAATGCCTGCGACAGCATGAAGGACATAGACGGAGGCAGACTTACCTTCGTAAGCGGAGGGGAGAGCCTGACCGTGGGGGAGCTAGGCATAAGAACTTTCAAGCTTTCTCATGACGCAGCTGAGCCGGTTGGTTTTGCGCTGGAATACGAAGATGACAGGCTCGTGGTGGTGACGGACACCGGAATTGTGACAGAGGAAATCCGAAAGGAAATCATGAGAGCGAACAAAATCGTCTTCGAATCCAACTACGAAGAGAATCTTCTTCTCATGGGGCCTTATCCTTATAATGTCAAAAGAAGAATTCTCGGCGATTTCGGACATCTCTCCAACGAGATAGCGGGCAACATGCTCTCCGAGATGGTTCAGCGACAGAAGGAGGAGGCTGAGCTTCTAAAGGCGCCGAGAATAATGCTCGCGCACATAAGCACTACAAACAACACAGCCGGTCAGGCGAGATATACGGTGGAGAGCATCATGAAGAAGCACGGCCACAACTCGGGAGCCGACTACGACATGATAATCGCAGCAAAAGAAGGGATAACGAGACTCTAATGAACATCAACATCATCTGCATAGGCAAGCTGAAGGAGAAATACTGGCAGGATGCCGTAAACGAATACCTGAAGAGAATGAAAGGCTACTGCCCGATGGCGATTATCGAGCTAAAGGAGGCAAAGCTCCCAAAGAACGCATCGAGAGCCGACGAGCTTAAGGTAATGGAGACAGAGGGCAGGCAGATTCTGGCAAAAGTATCTGACAGCGATTTCGTAATTACCCTTGAGATCGAGGGAAAGATGCTCGATTCGGTTGAACTTTCAGAGCAGATTAACAGAATCTTCTCAGGAGGAACACAGACTGTCGATTTAATAATAGGCGGAAGCCTTGGCTTATCAGACGAGGTTAAGAGGAGAAGCAACTACGCTCTGTCATTCTCGCGAATGACATTCCCTCACCAGATGATGAGGGTGATACTGCTCGAGCAGATTTACAGAGCGTTCAAAATAATTAATAGAGAAGCATATCATAAGTAAGACAGGCAGGAGGAAACGATTCATGGCAGCAGGCAAGAAGAAAACAACCGACTCATACAGAGCGAAAGAAGAAAGAAGAAACAAGGGCGCAAGAGTGATGGCCATTGTTATGATTTTTCTGATGCTCGCATTCACATTTCTCACTGCGGGAATATTTCTGATGGACTAGATAACATATCGGAAGAGTGAACATCCTATAGTTAACCGCTAACATCCTATCAAGAATTGTGTGCATGAACATAAATTTGTTTGGAAACTTAAACGAAAAATACAAATTTGTATACACACACAAAAACATAAAAAATTCTTTATTTAATCCATACAAAACTATTGAAAAGACTTTGTCAAAGTGTTAACCTTGGTTTGTCGCCGCAAAGGCGGCAAATCTTTGTTTATTTTTAGGAGAGTTTTCGATATGAGTTTTATGGATTTTCTGACAATGCTGGATGATTTCGCCTGGGGCGTTCCGATGCTTTGCCTTATCGTTGGCGGCGGTCTCCTTCTCACAATCAGACTTAGAGGACTTCAGTTCCGCAAGCTGGGACTCGCTCTTAAGTACATGTGGAAGAACGAGGAGTCGGGCCATGGAGAGGTATCAAGCTTCGCCGCACTTTGCACAGCACTATCGGCAACAGTAGGAACAGGTAACATCGTTGGAGTAGCTACCGCAATGTCTGTCGGAGGACCGGGAGCGTTATTCTGGATGCTGATTGCAGCGTGTGTCGGAATGGCTACCAAGTATTCAGAGGGTCTTCTCGCAATCAAGTATAGAGAGGTAGATGAGGACGGCCATGCACTCGGAGGACCTTTCTACTATATCGAGAAGGGTATGGGAAAGAAGTGGAAGTTCCTTGCAGTTCTTTTTGCCATCTTCGGAATGCTTGTTGGTATCATGGGTATCGGTACAATCACACAGGTTAACGGAATTGCTAATGCAGTGCAGAATGTGGTTGACCCTGATCAGACTCACATCGCTCTCACTATTGGAGAGAACAGCTACACATGGGCCGTTGTTGTAACAGCAGTTGTTGTTGCAGTCCTCGTAGCCCTCGTAGTTATCGGAGGAATCAAGAGAATCTCGAAGGTTGCAGAGGTAATCGTTCCTTTCATGATCGTAATCTACTTCGTATGTGCTCTTGGAATTCTTGTTTTCAATGCAAGCGCAATCCCTGCGGCTATAGTATCTGTTGTTAGAGGCGCTTTTGGCCTTGATGCAGTCGGCGGAGGTATCCTCGGCGCAATGTTCGTCGCAATGCAGAAGGGTGTTGCAAGAGGAGTATTCTCTAACGAGGCGGGTCTCGGTTCGGCTCCTATTGCAGCGGCAGCAGCTCAGACCAACGAGTGCGTAAGACAGGGTCTCGTAACAATGACAGGAACCTTTATCGATACTATCGTAGTCTGCACAATGACAGGTCTTTCAATCCTCGTAACAGGTTCGCTCGGAATCGAGGGTCTCGAGGGTGCATCAATCACAGCAAGAGCCTTCGGTGTCGGCCTTCCATGGTCAGAGCAGGTCGGCTCAGTTGTACTCGCAGTGTGCCTCGCATTTTTCGCGTTCACAACCATCCTCGGATGGGACTACTACTCAGAGCGCTGCCTTGAGTACCTCGTAGGATATAAGAAGGGAATTCTTACAGCATACAGATGGGGCTACATCCTCGCCGTATTCATCGGACCATTCCTCACCCTTGCGGCAGTATGGACAATCGCCGATATCGTTAACGGACTCATGGCAATCCCTAACATGATTGCACTGATTACTCTTAGCGGAGTAGTCGTAAAGGAGACAAAGAGCTACTTCGAAAGACTCGGCAAGGGCGAGGTCAAAGAATAGCCCATACATGTGATATAGACATGGCAAAATCCCATTTCAAGAAATAACATATTGCATAGATGCAAGACAGGTCGTCCGGAAGCAGTATCCTCCCCGCTCCGACCAGACCTGTTTTTGCTTGCTCTTTTGTCACGCTATCGTGCAAAATCGAAACTTGGTGGAATTAAAAGGTGGTATCCTGACGGGCAAGCCTTTATAATATAAGTGGATAATAATGCTTCATGAAAGGTGTGATTTATTATGGGCAAGGAGATACTTAAGCTTCAGAACGGAAGCGACATTAGAGGAATAGCTGCAGAGGGTGTTGCGGGAGAAGGGGTTAACCTTACAGCGCTTCAGGCGGGTGTAATCGGATCCTCGTTCGTGTACTGGCTTGTGAACAAGCTTGGCAAGAATCCATGCACTCTGAATATATGTATCGGACACGATCCGAGAATTACAGCTGATGAGATGGTAGAGGGACTCAAGAAGGGAATCTGTATCATGGGTGCAAGAGTGTCTGATGCGGGACTTGCATCAACACCTGCGATGTTCATGTCGACTGCCATGGATGTTTTTGACTTCGACGGAGCAATCATGGTTACAGCAAGCCATCTTCCGTTCAACAGAAACGGCTTTAAGTTCTTTACTGCAGAGGGCGGCCTGAATAAAGAGGACATCACGTGGATCCTTAATCACGCCTCAAAGATCAACTTCGTCGGAGACTACTATGAGTCTGAGAAGGTTGACCTGATGAGCATTTATGCGTCTCATCTAAGAAGGATGATTACTCAGTCGGTCGGTTCACTTGAGGGAATGAAGATCGTTGTAGATGCAGGCAACGGAGCCGGAGGCTTCTTTGCGACAGAGGTTCTCGGAAGACTTGGCGCAGATGTAAGCGGCTCACAGTTCCTTGAGCCTGACGGAATGTTCCCTAACCATCAGCCTAATCCGGAGAATAAGGAGGCGATGGAGTCAATCTGCAGAAGAGTCGTTGAGGAAGGCGCCGACCTTGGACTGATTTTCGATACTGATGTTGACAGGAGTGCTGCTGTAACATCCGGTGGAAAGCCTATTGCAAGAAATGAGATTGTTGCACTTGCAGCAGCTCTCGGTGCAGATGACTATCCCGGAGGAACTGTGGTTACCGACAGCATCACATCTAACGAGCTGCACGAGTTTCTCGAGAAGGACTTAGGACTGAAGCATTATCGATATAAGAGAGGATACAGAAACGTAATCAACAAGGCGATGGAGCTGGCGGCTGAGGGTGAGGATGCGTTCCTTGCGATTGAGACCTCAGGTCACTGCGCATACTCAGATAACTACTTCCTAGATGACGGAGCCTTCCTTGCGGTTCAGATTGTTGTTGCTGCAGCGCAGCTTAAGAAGGAGGGCCGCAGGATAGAAGACCTCATTGCAGGCCTAAAGCAGCCGGCAGAGTCTGAGGAAGTAAGGCTGACAATAACCGATGAAGACTTCGGCGCTGTAGGAACCGATGTCCTGATGAAGCTTGAGGAGTGGGTCGGAAAGAAGAAAGGCTTCTCGCTTGAGCTACCTAATTACGAGGGCGTTAGAGTCAACTTTGACATTAAGGGATACAAGGGATGGTTCCTGATGAGGAAATCACTGCACGACCCTGTGCTTGCTCTTAACATCGAGTCGAACAAGGAGGGCGGCTGCAGCGTAGTAAGAAAGCTTTTGCACGAGTTCATGGATGATTTCGGAGGTGTTACTAATGAAATATAAGATGACAATAGCCGGACTTGAGAGAGAGCTGCCTCTCTGCCCGATTACTGATGATCTTTATATCGCGGGCTTTGTGCTCTTCGGTGATGTTGAACTGACAGTAGCATGTGCAAAAAACCTTCTTGAAAGGGTCAAGGATTTCGACGTTATCCTGACTGCCGAGAGTAAAGGCATTCCGCTGGCATACGAGATGGCGAGAGAGTCCGGCAAGCCATACATCGTTGCGCGTAAGGGACCAAAGCTCTACATGCAGGATGTTGAGATTGTAGAGATTAACTCATCGGATTCTGATTACGTTCAGACGCTGTGTGTCGGAAGAGATGAGAAGAAGCTCATTGCGGGCCGAAGAGTTGTAGTGGTTGACGATGTAATCAGCACGGGAGACTCTCTCTATGCGCTTGAGAGTCTTGCGAAGGCTATCGGCGGAGCTGTGGTAAGTAAATGCACGATTCTTGCGGAGGATGAGGCTGCTGACATGGAGGATGTAATCCATATTGAGAGGCTTCCAATCTTCGACAGAGATGGCAATCCAAGATAGTGCAAGGCGCTGCCGGGAAAGGTATATATGAAGAGAAGAATTCGAAAGGCAGCGGGTAGCGTGATACTCTGCTGCCTTGTTCTAATAGCGGTCATTTCACTCTATAACATAATAAAGATTGTAGCCGGCTATGCCGAGCAACGAAATGTCTACGAGAATACAAGAAAAACGGCCAGAACAGAAGAAGGCATTGACTGGGAAGAGCTCGCTTCGATTAACAGCGATGTCATCGGCTGGATAAGGCTGCCTGATACGAATATAGATTATCCTGTAGTTCAGGGCGATGATAACAGCAGGTATCTTAACGTGCTTTTTGACGGGACACAGGGAAGCTGCGGCACTCTTTTTGCGGACTTCAGGCAGGAGAACGCGTTTCATGAGACCAATACAATAATATATGGTCACAACATGAAGGATGGTTCCATGTTCGGAGGACTGAAGAAATTCAAAGACAGGGAGTATTTCGAGGAGCATGGAAGCTTCGAGCTCCTTACACCCGGAGGAGATTATAAGCTTACTGCAGTTGCCGTCCTGGTGATTGAGCCGACAGACGTGCTTTACAATCCCTGCATTGAGGATGAGACCGCAGCCGAAGCGTGGGTGTCGCGTGTTGTGAGCGAGGCGAATTTCTGCACGAGAAAGGAGCTTGCGGCGGATGGGCATTATGTTATGCTGTCGACATGCTCGACTCCGGACAGAAACCTCAGAGATGTGGTTATTGCAAGGGTTGAGGTGTAGAAATGTCAGGTGTTTAGTGATATAATTAAACATCTATGGGCACATATGGGGAAAGGAGCGAAAATGAGAGCTTTTGTTGATAACAGCATGATGTTAAGTGAGGGCCTTTACAAGACAAGACCTATCGAAACGCTGAAGGACATAGTTGAATATACCACTTCGGAGTATCCGAAGCGAATTGCATACATGTACAAGACAAGCCACAAGGAGCCGTTTAAGGAGCTTACTTACGGCGAGTTCAGGGATAAGATGAACGCACTTGGAACTGAGCTAATTCACATGGGCTTTAAGAATTCCAAGGTTGCTGTGCTTGGAGACAATTCCTACAGATATGCTCTGACGTATCTTACAACAGTGTGCGGAGTAGGAACTATCGTTCCTATCGACAAGAATCTTGAGATTGATGAGATTGAGAATCTTGTATCGAGAGCGGATGTAGAGATTCTTTTCACGGATATCAAGCTTATCGAGAAGCTGAAGCCTCTGCTGGAGAGAAACACAAAGCTTAAGAATCTCGTTGTCATGAACGATTCATACTATGAGAGCCAGGACGAGAGAATCCTTTCGCAGGACGAGCTTATCGACAGAGGAATGGCTAGACTTGTTGACAAGGATTACACATATATCGATGCGGTTGTGCATCCTGATGATCTTTCGACGATTCTGTTCACAAGCGGCACGACAGGACTTGCCAAGGGAGTAATGCTCTCTCACCGCAACCTTGCAGCCAATGTAATGAACACATCGAAGATGTTCAACATCCCTAAGAAGGGAAGAGTACTCGATGTGCTTCCAATGCACCACGCATATGAGATGTCATGCACAGTGCTGACATCCTTCTACCAGGCGGCAACGGTAGTAATCTGTGAGGGCCTGAAGCACCTTCAGGGCAACTTCGTTGAAGCTGAGTGTGCGGTAATGCTCGGTGTGCCTCTCGTATTCGAGAACATTCACAAGAAGATTTTCAGGCAGGCGGAGAAGCAGGGCAAGGCGGAGTCTCTTCAGAAGGGGCTTGAGCTGTCCAAGAAGCTTGGCCTGTCCAAGATAAAAGCAGTTAACAAGAGACTCTTCAAGTCGATTCAGGGCGTTTTCGGCAAGAATCTATACTGTCTGATTGCCGGAGGAGCTGCCATCAATCCTGAGGTTATCGAGGACTTCAGAGCGATGGGAATACCGATTATTCAGGGCTACGGAATGACAGAGAGTGCGCCGCTTATCACAGTTAACCCTGTTAAGCACTGCAAGCCTGCCTCTGTAGGACCTGCGATTCCGGGCACCGAGGTAAGAATTATCAACTCAGATGATGAGGGCAACGGAGAGATCATCGTTCGCGGACCATCCCTGATGCTTGGCTACTACAATGATCCGGAGAACACGGCTGAGACAATCATCGACGGCTGGCTCCATACCGGAGATTACGGATACATGGACGAGGACGGATACCTCTACATCACAGGCCGTAAGAAGAACGTAATCATCACCAAGACGGGCAAAAATATCTTCCCTGAGGAGATTGAGTACTATCTCCTCCTCGAGGATGATATCGCAGAGACGATAGTTTACGGCAAGGAGAACATGATTGAAGGAGATCTTCTCTGCACAGCAATCATTCAGCCTGATTTCAAGAGCCTTGAGGCAAAAGGAATTACAGAGGACGAGGACATCTACAGACGAATCAGAGAGATTGTCGACGAGGTAAATGCGAAGGTTCCTCTATATAAGAAAATCAGAAGGATTGAGGTCAGAGAGAACGACTTCATAAAGACAACTACTTTGAAGGTCAAGAGGCATGTTCCGGAGAACTATGAATACAAGTTCGACGACAGGACTTTTGACGAGAACAGAAGATTCTAAGGGGTGATCATGAAGAATTTAAGATATCCGGCTCTCATGGTTAATCACGAGAAGTTCAGAGAGAATGTCAGGCTGGTAACCGACAAGTGCAGAGAGCACGGAATAGAGGTTGCCGGCGTAATCAAGGCGAGCAACGGAATGCCTAGAATTGCTGAGGATTTCGTGGCGTCAGGTGCAAGCATAATTGCTTCATCAAGGCTTGAACAGCTCGAGAGGGCTGAGCTTGCAACAGCGGATGTGCCGCTCCTCCTTATAAGAATTCCGATGCTTTGCGAGGTTGAGGATGTTGTAAGGGTTGCAGACATCTCGCTTAACAGCGAGCTTAAGGTGCTTGAGGCTCTTAACGCTGAGGCGCTGAGGCAGAGAAAGACACACAAGGTAATCCTCATGGCAGATCTTGGAGATCTTCGCGAGGGGTATTTCGAAGCAGATGAGCTGATTGAGACGGCTCTTATTGTGGAGAACCGCATGGAGGGTCTTGTTCTTGCGGGAATAGGAACCAATCTGGGCTGCTACGGCTCGGTAAAGCCTACAGCGAAGAACATGAAGGCTCTTTCTGAGCTTGCTGAGAGAATAGAGACAAGAATAGGAAGAGAGCTTGAGTACGTATCGGGCGGAGCAAGCAGCAGCATGATGCCTGTTCTCGATAATGTAATGCCTGCTAAGGTTAACATGCTCAGAATCGGTGCACTTGTGTATACAGGAGGCCTTGATGAGCTGGCTCAGGTATATGGATACAAATGGGCAGAGAAGCTTAATGACGATGCCTTCGTGCTTAGAGCGCAGGTAATCGAGAAGAAGGTAAAGCCTACTCATCCTATCGGAGAGCTTGGCGTAGATGCATTCGGCAAGAAACGCGAGTATGTCGACAGAGGCAATCGTCTGAGAGTCCTTCTTGCGGTAGGCCGCGCAGATTACGGCGACATTGAGGATATTTTGCCCGAGCTTCCGGGATCGTTCGTGGTTGGAGCTTCGGGAGACCATACAATTCTAGATATTGAAGACTGCAGGATCAAGCCGGAGGTGGGAGATGTCATCGAGTTCAGACTGAAGTACTCGGCACTTCTAAGACTTTCGGGCAGTGAGAATGTAAGAATATATAACAAATAAAACGGCGAGTGAAAGGAGCAATTTGCGATGAACAACGAATATTCAAAGGAAATAACCAGAGAAGGTTATAATGACTTACAGAAAGAGCTTGAAACTCTTATTACCGTAACAAGAAAAGAGAACGCTGAAAGACTTAAAGAGGCTATCAGCTACGGAGATATTTCCGAGAACTCAGAGTATGATGCGGCTAAGGACGCTCAGGCAGAAACTGAGAAGAGAATCAGCGACATAGAGGCAATGCTCAGAACTGCCGTTGTTATCGATGACACAGTTGCATCAGATGACGCGACTGTACAGACAGGAAGAACAGTTAAACTTAAGGACCTTGTATACAATGAAGAGGTTGAGTACAAGATTGTAGGATCATCAGAGGCTGACCCATTCGAGGGCAAGCTTTCCAACGCTTCTGCAGTAGGACAGCACCTCATCGGAAACAAGGCCGGAGACGTGGTGACTTTTGAGATTCCTGATGGAATTGCGAAGTATGAGATTCTGGAGGTAAGGTAAGAAATGGCAGAGAACCAGGTTAAGGAAGAAAGAGAACTGACCGCGAAGGAGATTAACGAGCAGCGTCAGATTAAGAGAGACAAGCTCGAGGAGCTTCGTGCGATGGGCAGAGATCCTTTTGTACATGAGACATGGGATGTTACTGCACACAGCAGAGATATCAGAGACAATTTCGAGTCTCTCGAGGAGCAGCCTGTATCGGTTGCAGGAAGAATCATGGCCAAAAGAAGAATGGGCAAGGTTGCTTTCGTTGATCTTCAGGACAAGCAGGGAAGAATTCAGATCTTCGTTGCAAGGGACAATATCGGTGTTGACGAGTACGAGGTGTTCAAGAGCTACGATGTAGGTGATATCCTCGGAATCAACGGAGTTGTTTTCAGAACAAAGACCGGCGAGATTTCAATCAGAGCATCCGAGGTTGTTCTTCTCACCAAGTCGCTTCAGGTGCTTCCTAACAAGTGGCAGGGTCTCAAGGACGTTGACCAGAGATACAGACAGAGATACGTTGACCTCATCATGAACGAGGACGTAAGAGACGTATTCTATAAGAGATCGAAGATTATCAAGACAATCAGACAGGTTCTTGAGGAGGACTACGGCTTCCTTGAGGTTGAGACTCCTGTTCTTTCAACAATTGCAGGTGGAGCAAACGCAAGACCGTTCAGCACACACCACAACGCTCTTGATTTCGATCTGAACCTGAGAATTTCTCTCGAGCTTGAGCTCAAGAGACTTATCGTTGGCGGACTCGACAGAGTATATGAGATGGGCAAGGTATTCCGTAACGAGGGAATGGATAAGAACCACTCACCTGAGTTTACCTCAATGGAGGCATATATGGCATACGGCAACCTTGAGGACATGATGGAGCTCATGGAGCAGGTTGTATACAAGTGCGCAATGGCAGTAAACGGAACTCCTATTATCAAGTTCGGTGAGAAGGAGTTCGATGTTACACCTCCATGGAACAAGATTGACATGACAGAGGCGGTTATCAGAACAACAGGAATTCCGTTCGACAAGATTGACTCAGATGAGGAGGCAATCGCAGCTGCCAAGGCTTACGGCATGAACTTCGAGGATCTTAAGGAGTCAGAGCTTACAAGAGGTAAGCTGATTGCTGAGATGTTTGAGGATTACTGCGAGGATATTCCGGGCTTCCTCGATGGACCATGCTTCGTATGCGGACATCCGGTTGAGGTATCACCTCTTGCGAAGAAGGACCCTAAGGACCCAAGAATCACTCGTCGTTTCGAGTCATACATCAACGGATGGGAGATTTCAAACGCATTCTCAGAGCTTAACGACCCAATCGACCAGTACGAGAGATTCGTTGCTCAGCAGAGAGAGCTTGAGTTAGGTCTTGATGATGAGGCTCACCCAATGGACATGGATTTCGTAAACGCTCTTGAGGTAGGAATGCCTCCAACAGGCGGAATCGGAATCGGAGTAGACCGTCTCGTAATGCTTCTGACAGATCAGCCAACTATCAGGGATGTACAGCTATTCCCAATCATGAAGCCGGTTGGCAAGTAGTAAGAAGCTTAAGTGGCGATAATAATTGACACAGGCTGCGTAAGCAGATATATTTAATAAAGACAAACAGTGAAGGGCAAAGCTGTCGAAAGGCAGTGACGCAAAGCAAGGTGTCTAAGCAGAATTTTTGTATGACGGACCGGCTGCAGTGGTAATGGCTGCAGCCGGTCTTTTTGCAGGCGGAGGTATGTATTGTACAAGGTTCTTAGAGAAGAGAAGAAATATCTTATAGGTCTTGAGGAGGCGCTGTCCTGTGCAGGTCGGCTTGAGCAGGTGATGATTCCGGATCCGCATAACGGGCCGCATGGGTATGCTGTCAGGTCGCTCTACTTCGACACTGTTTTCGACGATGACTACGAGGAGAAGACTGCAGGAGTTGAGTTAAGGCGAAAGATAAGACTCAGAATATACGATCCTCACGCAGAGACTGCAAAGCTTGAGATGAAGCAAAAGCAGGGCGCAAGGCAGCTTAAGAGGTCATTGAGCGTTAAACGTGAGGATGCTGAGAGAATCATTGCAGGAGATCTGTCACCTCTCCTTACGTACAAGGAGCCCTTCGCAGCGGAGCTTTATGCATACATGCAGATGAAGTGCTACCGGCCCAAAACAATAGTCGAGTACAACCGCAAGGCTTTCATTGCGAAGGAGAATAACATAAGAGTGACCTTCGACAGCAACATAATATCGACGGAGAGCTCCTTTGATATATTCTCGGACAGGCTTAACATGAACTACGTTCTCGATCCGTATGACGTGGTGATGGAGGTTAAGTTCAACGGTTTTTTGCTCGACTACATACGGCAGACTATCAACTGCGCGGACAGAAGCGAGCTTTCGGTAAGCAAATACGTGCTTGCAAGGCAGAACGCATACAGAACACATATATAGAGAGGTACAGGAGAAATGAAAGAGAAGCTGTTTACGATACTTGAGAATACCGGCGAGCTGACAGTAAATATGATAGTACTGAACATCGCCATGGCGGCGGCGCTTGGATTTATCATCTACATCTCGTACTACTTCTCGCATATCGGGACTATTTACAGCAAGAAGTTCAACGTATCGCTTATTGTCATGACTGTTCTTACGGGAACTGTAATGACAGTAATCGGCAACAACATCGCCCTTTCTCTTGGTATGGTCGGAGCTCTGTCCATCGTCAGATTCAGAACGGCTATCAAGGACAGCAGGGATACGATGTATATATTCTGGGCGGTAATTGTAGGAATATGCTGCGGAGTTGGAGATTAT
>CAMFZN010000027.1 GCA_946006945.1 uncultured Clostridia bacterium
CAGGAGACTCCAAGAGGTCTTGCCGATGCATTCATCCTCGGAGAGGAATTCATCGGAGACGATGATGTGTGCCTAGTGCTTGGAGACAATGTGTTCTACGGACCGGACCTTACCAAGCTTCTCGAGGATGCAAAGGAGGAGCTTAAGGGTGCGGTAATATTCGGATACCCTGTCAAGGACGCAAGAGCCTTCGGTGTTGTTGAGTTCGACGAGAACAATAACGTTATCTCAATCGAGGAGAAGCCGGAGCATCCGAAGTCGGATTACGCTGTTCCGGGACTGTACTTCTACAACAACGATGTTATCGAAATCGCCAAGCAGGTCAAGCCGTCTGCAAGAGGAGAGATCGAGATTACTGCAGTCAACAACGCATATCTCGAGAGAGGCGACCTGAAGGTTGCCCTCATGAAGAGAGGAATGGCGTGGCTCGATACCGGAACACCTAAGGGAATGCTTAAGGCATCAGAGTTCATTGAGACGGTTCAGTCGAGACAGGGCTTCTATATTGCATGTCTCGAGGAGATAGCATGGAGAAGAGGCTTCATCGACGACGAGGGCCTCAGAGTCATCGGTGAGGAGCTTAAGATGACCGACTACGGACAGTACATACTGTCTCTGATAAAGGAAAAGTAAATGCTCGACAGAATAGTAGACATACTTGAGAAAACAGACAATGTAAAGAAAAGCTCATACATGTGGAATGCGATTGCAGCCTTCGTGCTGGCTCTTCAGAGCCCGATTCTTCTCATGGTTGTAACGAGAACCACGGGCGTCTACGATGCGGGCATATATTCAATAGCGATAGCGGTTGCCAACCTTCTGCTGTATGTGGGACAGTACGGGCTGAGGAGATATCAGTCCTCCGACCTGCTTGAGAGTTTTGCCTTTAATGAGTATCACGGAATGAGATTCATTACCTGCGGAGCGATGATAATTGTCTCTGCAATGTACTGCATCTACGGAATGATATTCAGGGATTACTCCATGGACAAGTTCGCAGTTATCTTCCTGTGGTGCATGCTCAAGGTCGTTCATGCGTACTCGGATGTGCTTCACGGAAGAATGCAGCAGATGGGCAGGCTGGATGTCGCAACCAAGGCGTCGACCACAAGGTATGTCTTTGAGATGGCGACATATATTGCAGTGATACTGGTGACGAGAAATCTGCTTGCGGCAACGCTTTCCTGCCTCATAGTATCGATTATAGTTATGATGCTTACATCGTTTAATGCGGCAAGAAGGTACTGCCCGGGTCTTAAGCCTGTGTTCACACTCAGCAGGCTGAGAAAGCTCGCTGTTGAGGGAACTCCGCTTTTCATCAGCATGTTCCTTAACATGTATGTCGGCAACGCGCCTAAGTACGCCATCGACTCCTGTCTTACAGATGATGTTCAGGCAATCTACAACATGATATTCATGCCGGCATTTGTAATACAGCTCGTTGCGCACTTCATATTCAATCCGATTCTGACCACATATGCGGAGCTTTGGATATCGGGCGAAAAAGCCAAGATAAAGAAGCTTGCAGGGCTCATCCGAAAGCAGTGCGTGATAGTCCTAGGACTTACAGTGCTGGCGGTAGCAGTCGCTGCTACAATCGCGCTTCCTATACTGTCGTGGTGGTTCGGTACAGATCTTAGCGGCTACAGAGCAGAAATATGCATAATAATGCTCGGAGGAGGAATGCTTGCATATGCTACCTACTTCAGCACAGTTGCAGCCGTATTCAGAATACAGAAATCGCTTCTTGCATGCTACCTCGCAATATCTGCGATGGCACTTGCGATGTCATCAAGGCTTGTATCATCGTACGGCATCATGGGAGCATCAGTAATGTATGCAGTGCTGATGACACTTCTCGCAGCACTTCTTGCAGCAATAGTATACAGAACACTTCGGAAAGAGGAGGTATCGGTAGGATTATGAGAATTATGACCGGACGATCAGCCATAAGAACAGCAATCATAACTCTGCTTGCTTTTGCCATGCTATGTCTTTCGGCAGCTTATGCTTCTGCGGCATCAGTAAAGACGGCAAGTGCAGAGGGCTTCATCAACGCCGAGGACGGAGCGATAATCAGAAAAGAACCTTCAACATCATCTTCCAAGATCGGCGGGGCGAAGGATAATGCCAGGGTGTTTATCAAGAAGGAGGTATTCACTTCCAAGTCTAACCCGAAGGCGACCAACAAGTGGTATTACGTTTATTACGGAAGTACCAAGGGATATGTGAGATCTGACCTTGTTGACGGCATCATCTACAATACAACACCTGCGAAGACGACCTGCGCTCTGAATGTTAGAACGGGTCCAACTACAAGCATGGCAAAGAAGGCGGTGCTAAAGAAGAACAAGAAGGTTACCATAGTTCTTCCTGCGTACTACAAGGGCTCTTCAGATGTATGGTACAGAATAAAGCACGGAACCGGATACATGTATATCAGTGGAAGAGTCAAGGCTCAGTCCAAGTCCACATCCATCAGAATCGATTCGCCTTTATGCCCGGAGAGCCTTATAGAGGGCCAGAGCTTCTCAATAAAAGGCACGATAACATCTAACAAGGATATCGAGAAGGTGACAGTAAAGATTCTGAACTCCAAGGGAAAGACTGCTCTTGAGAAGTCGGCGTCGCCTAATGTGACAAGATACTCTCTCACCTCGCTTGACAAGTATATCCCGTTCGGATCACTGAACGACGGCAGCTTCACATACCTTGTCAACGTCAAGGTTGCGGGCAAAACCTACACCAAGCTTAACAGAGCCTTCAAGGTGACGAATGTTAAGGGCGGAGACAAGATTGCAGCCTCAGCGCTTAACCTCGCGTGGCCGGAGGGAACTGCATCATCCAAGTATGATTATGATGTAAGCGGCTCCAGTGCAACAGACAAGTTTAACGAGGCATTTGACCTTGAGTATCCTACACACAACGGATGGAGCGGCGGCGGACCGGCTGTCGGCGCAAGCTGTGATGTATTCGTCGGAACTGTGGTGAGAAACTCAGGCTATGACAAGCTGTTCCCAAGAGGACTCGAGCAGCAGTGGCCTTACCTTAAGACATCTGACAAGTGGCAGGTTGTAAAGAACTTCAACAAGAAGGTTGATATGCTTAGAAATGGAGATGTAATAATCTATAGAAAATCTGAGGAGGGAGAGAAGCTCAGAGGGCATATCCTGATTTATTACAAAACCGGTGGCAAGGAAGGATATGCAGAGGCAAGTCTGAACAATACCTACGGACATCTGGTTCCCGGAAAAGAAGCGGTTCAGAAAAAGCTGGACAAGAATTACATCAAGTATATCGAGGTGTACAGAGCTACCGAGTAGCCGGAACACAATCATAGACAGGAGGGCATGAGAATGCCCTCTTTTTGCGTGCGTGATTATCGGTCAAGTGACAGATGTGCTGCATTCAGGGGGCGCTTCGGGTGGCTGACGAGATTTTTGCACGAGGGAAGATGCTATACTTTGGTAAAAACGGTAATGGAGGGATGAGATGACAAGGAACGACGGGGTGATGGCTTATGAGGAATCCTAATGGGTACGGAACAATCAGGAAGCTTACGGGGAAGAGAAAACGGCCTTTTGGCGTATATGTGACGACAGGTTACGAGACATATCATGCTGTGCCGAGCATTGATTTCCTGGAGGACATTCTGTCGGAGCCTCTCTATGAGGAGGTGAGGGCCGAGTATGATGCTTATGTTGCCAGACAACCGTCGAAGCGAAAGCAGGTTCAGAAGTGTATCGGATATTACGCGACAAGACAGGCAGCGATGATAGCTCTTGCTGAGTACAACAAGAATCCTCTCGACATGGATAAGATGGAGATTACTTTCGAGCAGGTGTATGATGCGATATATGAAAGGACAATAAAAGACATGAAGGTGTCAACGAAGAGGTCATATGTGACGGCATATGACAAGTGCGCGGCTCTTAGATCCATGAGGATGAGGGACATAAGGCTTGCTCACCTGCAGAGGGTTGTGGATCAGCATGCTGACAAGTCCAAATCCACACAGAACAATATCATAGTTCTGTTTCATACGATGTATAAGTTCTGCCTGGAGAATGACCTTTGCGAGAAGGACTACTCCCGCTTCGTAAGGGTGACCTCGAAGATTGAGAGCAAGCAGAAGAAGCCCTTCAGCAAGGAGGAGATTCAGACGATATGGGAGAATCTTTCATGGAGCAAAATAAGGCAGAGGGAAACGGTAATTACGGGAATTCCGTATGCCGACAGTCTTCTTGTAATGATATATACAGGGGTCAGAATCGGGGAGCTTCTGGATATCAGGGTAAGCGATGTTCATCTCGAGGAGCGATGGATTGAGGTCAAGGGAACTAAGACAAAGGCGGCTCAGAGAGTTGTTCCGATACACAGAGAGATACTTCCGATCATTGAGAGCAGGGTCGCTGATGCGAGAGGTGAATTCCTGTTCGGAAGCAAGGAGGGCAAAAAGATATCTTACGCCAACTACAAGCAGCTTTTCTTCTGCGATTTCATGAGCAGGTTCGGTATGAATCATACTCCTCATGAGTGCAGGCATACCTTTGCGACAATAGGTGCGGCATCGGGACTTAACCCGGTGCTGCTTAAGAAGATTATAGGTCATGCCTCCTCTGACATAACAGAGGGTGTGTACACACACGCGTATATTGAAGATCTGGTTAAAGAGATAGACAAGTTCAAGGTCTGATCAGGGAATAACGCGATGGAAAATGAGGAATCGCGCCATAGAATAATTCCATAAATGAGTCGTTGACCTTAAAACCAACACAAAAATAATGTATAATAGGTTGCGCTTTTATAAGCAGGCGTGTTGTGGTGCGCCAAAAGCGGACTGCAGGCGCTGACAGAATCTTACAGAGGAAGAAGAAATGACAGGATATACGGGATATGTTGCCGCAATCGTGGGGCTGATAATGCTGTCGGCGTTTTTCTCAGCTACTGAGACGGCATACACCTCGCTTAACAGAATAAAGATAAAGAACCTGGCTGCTGATGACAACAGCCGGGCAGTGAAGGTGCTGAAGCTCGATGAGGATTACGACAAGCTTCTGTCGACGATTCTTGTCGGAAACAACATCGCCAATATCTGCCTGACATCTGTTGCAACAGTAATGTGCATACAGCTCTATGGGGAGAATCTCGGAGCAACTGTTGCAACTGCCGGCGTAACTATCCTTGTTCTGATATTCGGAGAGGTTTCTCCAAAGAGCCTTGCCAAGGATCATGCAGATGCTTTTGCAATGGCCTCGGCTCCATTTATCGGGGCGCTGGTGGTGCTGCTTACACCTGTGACAGTGCTCTTCGCGGCTCTAAGGAAGCTGCTTGACAGAATCTTCAAGTCAGAGGGAAGCAATGCGTTTAACGAGGATGAGCTTATTACAATCGTCGAGGAGGCGAAGACGGAGGGCTCAATTGGAGCTGAGCAGAGCGAGCTTATCACCAATGCAATCGAGTTCAACGATGTTGAGGCGATAGACATAATCACACCAAGAGTCGATATTGTTGCAATCGAAAGAGGCGAGACTCCGGAGGAGATAGGAAGGACCTTCAAGGAATCCGGTCTGTCCAGACTTCCGGTGTACGACGATGACCTCGACAATATTGTAGGAGTGCTTAACCAGAAGGATTTCCACAATAACGAGATAACAAGGGCCGAGGATGTAAATAAGTACATCAAGCCTGTTGCATACGTTGCGGAGTCTCTTAAGGCATCGGTGCTCCTTAAGAAGATGCAGCAGATGAAGACGCATCTGGCCATAGTTGTTGATGAGTACGGCGGCACAACAGGACTGGTTACGATGGAGGATATCATCGAGGAACTGGTCGGAAAGATTTATGATGAGCATGATGCCGTGGAGATGAGAGATGTAACTCCTATCGGCAATAATGCATATACCGTAGCGGGAGGCGCCAACCTTGAGAAGTTCTTTGAGCTTTTCGACGAGGAGATTAACGTGGATGCAACAACCGTCAACGGATGGGTAATGATAGAGCTTGACAGACTGCCTAAGAGCGGTGACAAGTTCGTATACAAGAGTAAGCACAGAGTGTTTAATGTCAGGGTTACAAAGGCCGACGCCAGAAGAGCTCTGATGACATACATCAAGGTAGAGAAGAGAGAAGAGGAATAAAACATGGGACTAATGGAACTGATCTTTGGCGATCTTAATGCCAAGGAAGTAAAGAAAATCGAGAAGATAGTAGACCGCATCGAGGCTCTTGATGAGGATATGCAGGCTCTCACAGATGATGAGCTCAGAGGCAAAACAGAAGAGTTCAGAGCAAGACTAAAGGAAGGCGAGACTCTTGACGATATCCTTCCTGAGGCATTTGCGGTATGCCGTGAGGGTGCATGGAGAAGCCTTGGAATGAAGCACTTCAGAGTGCAGCTCATCGGAGGAGTTGCTCTTCATCAGGGAAGAATCGCTGAGATGAAGACAGGAGAAGGTAAGACACTTGTTGCAACACTTGCAGCATATCTTAATGCGCTCGAGGGCAAGGGTGTTCATGTTGTTACAGTTAACGACTATCTTGCTAAGCGTGACGCTGAGTGGATGGGAAGACTGTACAACTTCCTCGGCATGACGTGCGGCTGCGTAATCCATGCTGTTGAAGGTGAGGAAAGACACAAGCAGTACATGGCAGACATTACATATGGAACTAACAACGAGTTCGGTTTTGACTACCTTAGAGACAACATGGTTACATATAAGGAGGAGCTCACTCAGAGAGAGCTTAACTATGCCATCGTCGACGAGGTAGACTCAATCCTTATAGATGAGGCGAGAACTCCGCTTATCATCTCAGGAAGAGGCGTGGACTCAAGCGACATGTACAGAAAGGCCAACTCCTTCGTAAAGATTCTTACAGAGGATGAGGATTACAAGATTGAGGAGAAGGATAACCAGATTGCTCTCACAGAGGAGGGAGTAAGCCAGTGCGAGAAGTACTTCGGCATTGAGAACTTCTCAGATCCTGACAACATGGAGCTTAACCACTATGTAATGCAGTCTCTTCGTGCCAACTATCTCATGAAGAGAGACGTTGACTATATCGTATCTGACGGAGAGATTCTGATAGTTGATGAGTTCACAGGACGTATCATGTACGGAAGAAGATTCTCTAACGGTCTTCACCAGGCCATCGAGGCAAAGGAGGGAGTAAAGGTTCGTGCTGAGTCGAAGACTCTCGCAACAATCACTCTTCAGAACTACTTCAGAATGTATGGAAAGCTTGCTGGAATGACAGGTACTGCAAAGACAGAGGAAGACGAGTTCAGAGACATCTACAACATGGACGTTGTAGTAATTCCTACCAACAGACCCATCAAAAGAGTTGATGCAGACGATGTTGTATATCCAACCATGAAGGCAAAGATGAATGCAATTGTTGATGCAGTCGCAGAGGCTCATGAGAAGGGTCAGCCGGTACTTGTAGGTACAATCTCAATTGAGACCTCAGAGCTTATCAGCTCACTTCTCGTGAAGAGAGGAATCAAGCACAAGGTTCTGAATGCAAAACACCACGAGAAGGAGGCCGAGATCATCGCGGATGCAGGTCGACTCGGTGCTGTAACAATTGCAACAAACATGGCCGGAAGAGGAACAGATATCATCCTCGGCGGTAACCCTGAGTTTGAGGCGAAGAGGCAGATGAGGCTGAGAGAATACAGCCCTGAGCAGATTGCTTTTGCATCAGGCTTCGAGAAGTCAGATGATGCTGAGCTGAATGAGGCAAGAGAAACCTACAGAGCTCTTATAAGCGAGATAAAGAAGGAAAGACAGTCAGAGCAGGAGGAGGTCAAGGCTCTTGGCGGACTGTGCATCATAGGTACTGAGAGACACGAGTCAAGAAGAATCGACAATCAGCTGAGAGGACGTTCGGGAAGACAGGGAGATCCTGGTCATACATGCTTCTACCTTTCACTCGAGGATGATCTTATGAGACTCTTCGGCGGCGAAAGAATGCAGAGGGTTGTTGAGAAGACAGGCCTTGGAGAGGACGAAGCCATTGCGGCAGGACTTCTCAGCAAGTCAATCGAGAGCGCTCAGAAGAAGGTTGAGGGCAAAAACTTCGGTATCCGTAAGTACGTCCTTCAGTACGACAACGTAATGAACAGACAGAGAGAGATTATCTACGATCAGAGAAGAATGGTTCTCGATGGAGAAGATCTCAAGTCATATATCCGCAGCATGACAGAGGAGATTATCGATGCCATCATTGATCCTGTAGTTCTTGAGTCAAAGAATCCTGCGGAGTGGAATCTGAATAAGGCATGGGAGGATCTCGGAAGAATCACATCAAGATTCAACGGCATGCTCTCATATACAGATGAGCAGCTTGCAGCTCTGGACGAGGATACACTCAGAGAAGATGTAAAGGCATGCTTTGCTAAGCTCTATGACGAGAAGGAAGCTGAGATCGGCGCTGAGCAGATGAGAGAGGTCGAGAGAATGATCATGCTCAGAGTTGTTGACAACAGATGGATGGATCATATCGACGCAATGGATCAGCTGAAGAACGGAATCGGACTCAGAGCAATCGGACAGCAGGATCCTGCACAGGCGTACGCTAAGGAAGGCTTCGACATGTTCGATGAGATGATTGCCGACATCAGAGAAGAGACTGTAAGGTTCTGCTACAACGTAACAGTAACTACAAGGACTGAGAGAAGAAGAACGACTTCAGGAACAGCTTCCAAGGAGGATTATGTGGATAATACCTCAGGCGGACCTGCTTCAGCTCCAAAGGCAGAGAAGACTGGAAAGCAGGAGACAGTGGTAAGAAACGAGCCTAAGATCGGACGTAACGATCCATGTCCTTGCGGAAGCGGCAAGAAGTACAAGAACTGCTGCATGAACAAGTAAGCTTCCTGTGAAGACCGAAGATTAAGGAGAATACATGCTTGAACTAGATGCAATAAGAAGTGAATACCAGACGGTAATGACCGAGCTCGAAGAGCTAAGGGGGTATCTTTGACATCGATGGACTTGAAAGAAGAATCGAGGCGATTGATGAGAAGATGACTGAATCCGGTTTCTGGGATAATCCGGACGAGGCTCAGTCTGTAATGAAGGATAAGAAGAGCCTTGAGGCAAGGCTGGAGGCGTACCGAAGCATCGAGAAGGGAATGAAGGAGCTTCCTGAGCTTATGGATATTGCAGAGGAGCTTGAGGATGCAGACGAGGCAAGGTCCATTGTAAGGAGCTGGGAATCACTTAAGGAGGAACTTGAGAATCTGAAGCTTACTACTCTGCTTGGCGGCAAGTATGACATGTACGATGCAATCCTGAGCATTCACGCAGGAACAGGCGGTGTAGACGCTATGGACTGGGCAGAAATGCTCGAGAGAATGTACATGAGATACTCCGAGAAGAGAGGCTTCAGAGTTAAGCACCTTGACAGACAGGATGATACTGCAGCCGGAATAAAGAGCTGCACAATACATATCTCAGGCGACAATGCGTATGGACTTCTTAAAGGAGAGACCGGAGTTCACAGGCTTGTCAGAATCTCGCCATTCAACTCAATGGGCAAGAGACAGACATCCTTTGCCTCAGTCGAGGTAATCCCTGATATGGGAGAGAGCCTTGCTGTAGAGATTAATCCTCAGGACATTAAGGTAGACACATACAGAAGCAGCGGTGCAGGCGGTCAGTCTGTAAATACAACTGATTCGGCAGTTAGAATCACGCACCTTCCAACAGGAATAGTCGTGACATGCCAGAATGAGAGATCACAACTAAGGAATCGCGAAGTAGCGATGGGAATTCTCGCATCTAAGCTCACGAAGATTGCAGAGGAGGAGCACAAGGAGAATCTGAACGAACTGAAAGGCGACGTCGGAATGGCGACCTGGGGTGCGCAGATTAGAAACTATGTGTTCCAGCCGTATACACTGGTCAAGGATACCAGGACGGGAGTGGAGACGGCTAATGTCAATTCAGTCATGGATGGAGACATTGACATGTTTATCAGAGCGAAGCTGTCTAAGGATGCGGCAGATCTGGAGGGAACGAATTGAAGAAATACATTCTCTGGGACCTTGACGGGACCCTCATCAATACGAACGAAATCATTATAGAGTCATGGAAGGCTACTGCTAACTGGCTCGGAGGACCGGTACCATCGGACAGGGAGATAATGGCAACCTTCGGGGAGACTATAAGAGACACTGTCAAACGATTCTGGCCGGAAGCAGACGTTGAGGAGACGATAGATTACTACAGGGGATATCAGGAGGAGCATCTTGTGAGGATGGTCAAGCTGTTCCCGGGAGTATACGAAGCACTTGAGGAACTTAAGAAGAAAGAAGTGTCGCTTTCGGTGGTTACCTCAAGAGTAGGCTTCTCGGCGGACGAGTATCTCAGGAAGTTTGACCTCTATAAATTTCTCGACGTTGTAATAACCTGCGACGATGTATCTGCTCACAAGCCGGATCCGGCACCAATCAATCTCTGCATAAGCAGGCTTGAGGAGATGCATGGCAGGGCGATTGACAGGTCAGAATGCATAATGATTGGAGATACGCTCTACGACATAGGCTGCGCGAACAATGCGGGTATAGACAGTGCGCTTGTAGAATGGAGCCATCCTGTTGACAAGGAGAAGATGGCAGAGCTTAAGCTCGAGCCGACAATGTGGTTCAAGTCGCCGTTCGATGTAAGGAAGGTGGCCTTGGGCTAGGAAATGACGTAAAGAAAAAGGGGAAGCGAGAATCGCTTCCCCTGATTTTTTGTCGTGTTATGAATGATTGCTGATTGAAGAAAATCCTGAGTCGATGTCAGGTTTATCTCATCTTGTGAACCGGCAGCAGCGTCAGTATCAGCGGATATATCTCAAGTCTTCCAAGAAGCATCGTGAAGGTCAGAAGAACCTTGGATGGATCTGAATAGAGATTGAAGTTGGCTGCAGGACCGACCTTGGCAAGGCCCGGTCCGATATTGTTCATGCACGCAACAGCAGCAGACAGATTGGTCTCGAAGTCGAACGGCTCCAGGCTGAGCAGAAGGAATACTCCAAATATAATCAGCATGTACATGCAGAAATAACCGGTTGTTCTTGCAACTGTTCTCTCGTCGACGATACGGCCGTTCAGCTTAACCGCTCTGATTGAACGAGGGCTGAGAGCCTGAATGAACTGATTCTTCACTACCTGAGCAAGAACTACGATACGTGATACCTTAAGTCCGCCGGCAGTTGAGCCCATGCATCCTCCGATGAACATCAGAATGAAGAGAACGGCTTTGGAGAAGCCCGGCCACAGGTTGAAGTCACAGGTAGCATATCCTGTTGTTGTCATTATCGATGACACCTGGAAGGCCGAAAGTCTTAGTGCCTCACTGAAGTTGTGATACATCGGCAGGATGTTCAGTGTGATAAGAGCTATCGACGAAAGGCCTATGATAAGAGCCCATCTGAGCTCGTTAGACAGAAATACAGGCTTGATGTTCCTCATCAGCAGAAGGTAGTACAGATTGAAGTTCAGACCGAAGAGCGCCATGAATATCGTTATCACCCACTGAAGATATGGAGAATATGAAGCGATGCTGTCTGCTCTGATTCCAAAGCCTCCTGTTCCGGCTGTACCGAAGGCATGAACAAGACTGTCGTAGAGAGACATGCCTCCTGCGCAGAGAAGAACAACCTCTATGAATGTCAGCGCAACGTACATTTTGTACAGAGATATGGCTGTCTTCTTAGTCTTCGGAACAAGCTTGTCGACGCTGTGTCCCGGCATCTCTGCCTTCAGGATGTTAATGCTTCGGCCCGGTGCACGGAATGTGATTGCGGTAATGAATACCAGAATACCCATTCCTCCTATCCAGTGCGTAAGGCTTCGCCAGAATGCAATTCCTTTAGGTAGAATCTCAACATTCTCGAGTATGGAAGCTCCGGTAGTTGTAAAGCCGCTAACCGTCTCGAAGATGGCATCTACCGGTGAAGGAATGCTTCCCGAGAGAATGAATGGAAGAGCACCGAAGACCGATGCGATAATCCACGTAAGCGATACGATGGCATAACCCTCGCGAATCATGATTGATCCTGCGTTCTTCTTGAACATGTTGCTCATGAAGAAACCGAATGCTCCCGCTATCATAATGGTTACGACAAAAGGAGTTATGTCCTCGCCGTAGATAACTGCGCAGAACAGGGGGAAAAGCATAAGTGCGGCCAGAAAAATGACCGCCTGCCCTACTAAGTGAAATACTGTATTGAAATTCATTTGAATTAATGCTCCTGATCAAAAATGAATGCTCTGACCGCCTCAGCAGAGACGATCATAGGGGACACGAGCTCGGTAACACCGAGGACGCTTCCAAGCCTTGAGAAGACATTTCTGTCAACCTTGGCAATTACGCGCGGCACGTTGTGGCTCTGCGCAAAAACCGACATGAGGAGATTCTCCTCATCGATGCCCGTCAAGGCGACAAATGCATCAGCTTCATGAATACCCTCCTCGAACAGAAGATTCTTCTCGGTGCCGTCGCCGTATATGACATCAACCGCTCCGTTAAGATCGGCGGATACATCGTAGGCTCTTTCCTTATCCAGCTCTATAAGCTTGACTGAGCAGGACAACTCGCTTAGAAGTCTTGCAAGATGTATTCCTATCTTGCTTGCTCCCATAAGCATGATGCGCGGATTGCGCTTGAATCTATGACTGCGAAGGTGCTCGTGACAATCTATCATGTCGAACATGGCCTCAGCCGCAAGAAGGTCAGGGCTGTAAAGCATGTCGATTCCGAAGTCTGATTTAATCTTGTCCATCTCACTCTTTGAGTATTCATGCCTGCGGACCTGGCATATCGTATGCTTGGCGCCGTAATTCTTGGCAAGAAAACATGTGAGAAGGTTGGATTCATCAGAGTTGGTGGTTGCTATTACCCAGTCGGCCTTGTCAATCGATGCCCCTTTAAGCTCACGGAAGTCAGTTCCGTCAACACACAAAGCGAGGACATCCTTTGTCTCGATTATTCGCTGAACCTTGGCCTCATCGCGCTCTAGGACGACTATATCGTGATCCGTATCGCCTATTGCATCGATGATTGAGCTGCCTATCTTGCCGCAGCCGACAATGAATATTTTCATTGCAATACTCCTTCCTCTAAGAATCGGAATATAGTATATCACTTAATATAGCAACCTACAAATTAAAGAACAAATTTGTTAGAATAAAATGCGGAAAAGGTGCTTTCGACATGTTTTGGGAGGCGAAGATGATTAAACTTCACAGCGGAAGAGACAATCTCGACAAGGAGCGGTACATGTACAGCATTATGGGAGATAATGCTTACGTACTTGTGCCTAATCAGTATACGCTTGTTGCAGAGGAACAGGCGCTGAAATACACGGGAAGAAGCTGTCTCTTTGGCATAGAGATTCTGAGCGTTAACAGGCTCGGCCTTAGGATTCTCAAGGAGAAGGGTCTTGAGTCAGTTTCGATGCTAAGCAGAAACGGACGAAACATGCTGTTAGCCAAGATTGTAAGAAGAAACAGAGACAGGCTGGATCTTTTCAGACAGGCTGCGGGCAAAACCTCATTCACTGAGATGCTTGCCGACTTCGCAAGCAGCTTCAAGCAGCAGGACATGAGTCTCGAGGCGATAGAGTCTCTTGCGGCCGAAGCAGAGACCGGGTCTGTGATAAACAGGAAGCTGTCGGAGCTTGCACTTATTCTTGGAGAATATGAACAGGAGCTTCAGGGAAGGTACCTCGACGGCGAGGACTATATCGACAGGTATATCGAGGCAGCCAAGACATCGAAGGTGCCTGTGAACAAGGAAATCTGGGTATACGGCTATGATTCTGTTACGCCAAAGATGCTTAGATTCCTCATTGAGCTGGCGAAGCTCTCAGAGGATGTAAACATTGTTATAAACAGGGGCGACTATGGCCTTGATGAGCATATGGAGGCGATGATAAGAAAGGCAGCCTGTGAAGAAGGTCTGTCAGTTGAGGAATGCATGATTCCGGAGGAATATGCCGTTAAGAGAAGTGAGGCAATAGAGGCGATTGGTTCGGAATTCGCGGCTGCAAGCCCGGCAGTGTACGAGGGTGATATAGACTCGGTAAGGATTACAGAGTGCGCTAACCAGTACTATGAGGCAGAGGCCGCAGCAGCATATGTGCTTGAGCTTCTTAGAGATCATGGATACAGGATGAAGGATATTACAATTCTCTGTAATGACAAGGACAGACTGCAGCCTGTAATAAAAAGAACCTTTGAGGAGTACGGGCTTGACATCTTCATAGACTCGGGAAGGAAGATTACCGACTCGGCTCCG
>CAMFZN010000028.1 GCA_946006945.1 uncultured Clostridia bacterium
GATCATATTTTCTCTTCTCTGATTCAAGAATAAATGCAGTTCCTGCCGAAGCATCGGCAACCAGTCCGAGAAATGCTTCCTTGCCGCGAGCCTTTATAAACTCATCAGGGTCCTTGCCGTCTGTTACTGAAAGCACCTTGACGCTGTGGCCGGCATTTCTCATAACACCCACACCTCTAAGAGCCGCTTTTATACCGGCATCATCAGAGTCATATGAAAGCACTATGTTCTTAGAATATCTGCCGATAAGCTTAGCCTGGTTATCGGTAAGTGCTGTTCCAAGCGAGGCTGCTACATTTCTTACACCATTCTGATATAAGGATATGGCATCCATATATCCCTCGACAAGAATGGCGAACCCCGCATCAGCAATATCCTTCTTAGTGAAATTCAGTGCATACAGATTGTTCTTCTTTAGAAAAATCTCACTTTCAGGTGAATTGAGATACTTGGGCTTGGCATCACCTAGTGCTCTTCCTCCGAATCCTATTACCTTGCCCTGAGTGTTGAATATCGGAAACATTACTCTGTTTCGGAACTTGTCATATAGTCCTCTTCTGCCCTCAGCTGCAAGGCCAAGCTTGATCATGTCCTTCCCGCTTACTCCCTTAGACAGCAGGTGCTTGGTTAAGGAAGTGAAGTCGTCCGGTGCATAACCGAGTCCGAATTTGCTTATAATTGAGTCACTGATTCCTCTACCTCGAATATATGTGTAGCCCGGATTAGGACCCTCAGTCATCTTACTGAAGAAAAACCTTGCTGCTTCTGCATTGATATCATAATACTTCTCATAATCAATGCTCCTGCCGCCACCTCTCTCAGGCTTCTTAATACCATACTCGTCGCACAGCTTGTCTACTGAATCAAGGAAATCAAGTCCATAGTAACGCTGTACGAATCTGATTACATCACCCTTCTCTCCGCAGCCGAAGCAGTTGTATATCTGCTTCTCCTCATTGACAATAAATGACGGAGTCTTCTCCGAATGAAAAGGACAAAGACCCTTGTAGCTGCTTCCGGATTTCTTTAAGGAGACTTCTCTTCCGACAACATCTACTATATTTATATTCATTTTTAGTTCATCAATGAATCTGCTGTCGAAAGCCATATCTCCTCCTGTATTGATCTACCAGCTTCTTGGAACAAAAAGCTCTTTGTATTTGTTAATTGCGAATCTGTCAGTCATTCCTGAAATATAATCCTTTACCGCTACCGCGATTCCATCTTCGTTCGCAACATTCCTGTAAAGCTCAGGCATAAGATCGGCATTATCAAGGTAATATTCATAAAGAGCTCTTATTACAACATCAACTTTATTCATGTTGGTTGCCGCAAGCACCTCATCACTTCTATAAACATATGTAAACATGAAGGCTCTAAGGTCCATTAGAGCATCATAATACTCCTTGCTGAGTTTTATCTCCGGACTGTTATCGCTGTTGGCTGTGAGATTTACTATCAGATTATTTATTCTGTCGCTGTGAGTCTCTCCGAGAATCTCGATATCATGACGAGGCAGATCCTTCTGCTCGATTATTCCGCTTCTTAATGCATCGTCAATATCATGGTTGATATATGCAATTCTGTCGCTGAATTTAACAACCTGACCCTCAAGAGTGCATGGCGTTCCGTCTCCTCTGTGATTAAGGATACCGTCTCTAACCTCATATGTAAGATTTAGGCCGACTCTCCTGCTCGTAACCTCAAGCTTGTCGACAGTTCTAAGGCTCTGCTCATTATGCTTAAAGCCGCCTGCATGGAGCTGGTTAAGCACGCTCTCTCCCGCATGTCCGAATGGAGTATGTCCAAGATCATGACCGAGAGCAATCGCTTCTGCAAGATCCTCATTCAGATTGAGTATCCTTGCAATGGTCCTTGATATCTGAGATACCTCAATTGTATGTGTCAGTCTTGTTCTGTAATGGTCATCCTCCGGAGCAAGGAACACCTGCGTCTTATGCATAAGACGTCTGAAGGCCTTGGAATGGATTATTCTGTCCCTGTCTCTCTGATATTCAGTCCTGTATGAGCATTTATCCTCATCATAGACTCTTCCGCGAGATTCAGAAGAACGCATTGCATAAGGTGAAAGATACGAATCCTCAAAAATCTCGGAATCTGTTCTAAAGCGCATTGTTAACACCCGTATGGCCGAAGCCTCCGTCTCCCCTCTCAGTATCCGAAAGCTCGCATGCAACTGTAATATCAACCTTCTCATATGCCGCTATTACAAGCTGAGCAATTCTATCACCATCATTTATTGTGAAATCCTCGGTTCCGAAGTTGATAAGCGGCACCTTGATCTCACCTCTGTAATCTGAATCTATAGTACCTATACTGTTGACGAGGCCTATTCCCTTCTTGATTGCAAGTCCTGATCTTGCTCTGACCTGACCCTCATAGCCGACTGGAATCTCAACAAAAAGTCCTGTTGGCACAAGCATTCTCTCCATTGGCTTTAATGTGACAGGCTTATCAAGATAAGCGCACAGGTCCATCCCGGATGCGCCTTCGGTAGCATATTTAGGCACTCTTCCGCTTGTTGTTTTGATAATAAGTTCCATATCAGCTTCTCTCCTTATTGCGATAATAAATTATCGACCAGTAACATTAACGATTGAATATCTGTTCATATCACTTATCAGATCAATGACCTCATTGACCTGATCGACTGTTATTCTGTCCACATCAGCCAGTACATCCTCCTGTGAAGGACACTCTCCAAGCGCAAGAAGATTGCGTCCGTTCGTTCTCATTCTTGACTTAACGCTCTCCTGGGCGAAAATAAACGAGGATTTAACCTGTTCTTTAGCACTTGCGAATTCCGATTCCGTTATTCCTTCTCTAAGATGTGAAAGTTCCTCTGATACTGCATCAAGAGCTTCTTCGACACGATTCTTTGAGACTCCCATGCAGATTACAAAAGATCCGGTCTCGGTGTAAGATCCTGCAAGTGAATATACCGAATATGCAAGGCCCTTCTTCTCTCTTATCTGCTGGAAGAGTCTCGATGACATTCCTCCCCCCATTATCGTATTGAGAAGAGATATGCAGTACTTTCTCTCATCTCTTCCGGGTACTGTTTCAATACCCATGGCTATGTGAGCCTGCTCAATGTCTTTAACTATCGTCTTAAGGCCGGTTTTTGCATTAAGCTCACCCTTCTCATCCTTTCTCTGCTCGCTTCTTAGTCCCTCGAAATGGCTTGAGAAGTACTCTATTATCTCATCCTCATCGAATGATCCCGCAACAGAGACAACAATGGAATCTCTGGTATAGTGTTCATCATAGTAGTTCCTGAGAATCTCAGGAGTGAATGATGTGACCGTATCCGAGGTGCCGAGAATTCTGTGCGACATCGTACTTCCGTGATACAGAACCTCATCAAGCTCGTCCATCGCAAGCTCGTCAGGATCATCTGCACACATGTTGATTTCTTCAAGAATTACAAGCTTCTCTCTTTCGAGCTCATCACGGTCAAAAAGAGGGTTCTCTATCATATCAACCAGCACATCGCAGGATTTAAGAAGATGCTCGTCAAGACACTTGACATAAAAACATGTCGTCTCCTTGCCTGTGAATGCATTAATCTCTCCACCGGTCCTGTCGATAGCATCGACAATATCAAATGCCGTTCGGTTCTCGGTACCCTTAAACAGCATGTGCTCAATGAAATGCGATATTCCGTATTCCTCCGGTCTTTCGTTTGCCGAGCCGTTGTTGCACCAGATTCCGACACATGTCGATCTTACATTATCCATTTTCTCAAGGACCAGTCTTACACCGCTTTGAAGATTAACAATTCTGATCATCCTCGTATGTATCCTCCATAATGTCTGTTATTCTCATATCATATCCGTCGATATCGATATCACTTGCAAGTCTGAAGTCATATCTGGCATTGCCCCCTATGAGTCTTGCAGCAGCAAGCTCAGTTACTGCATCACGCACAGAACATTCAGTTCCGTTAATCATGTCAAAAGCGAGAAGATCGTGAACATACCATTTTCTTGCTTTCTGAAATTCATCAGCAAGAAGAGCAATCTCATCAGCTTCCATATCCTCTGTTATCATCCCTGTAAGCGCTCTCTTGATTGATTCAACAGTTATATATAAATCTGTCTCCTCATCGGGTATCATCTTAAGAAGCTCCTCAAAGTATCCATCTGTAAGCTCTGCCAGATTATTCTTATCAACATCCTTGAAAAGATCCTTGATGAGATTGGTCTCTATGTATTCATCCTCCTCAAGAAGAGCCGCCATATTCTCATAGAACTGAAACTCTGCCGGATTATCTATGTCAAGTATTGTGTAGAATATTGTTTTATCCATAACCGCTCCTATTTCGAACCAATATATGGTATAATCTTTAGCAAAATATTATACCATAAGAGGAATAAAATATGAATACTAACACATTAAGAAATCGTTCAGAGATTCCTGACGAATATAAATGGGACATTGAGAGCATGTATTCTGATGTAGAGGATGTCAATGCAGATCTCGATTATGCAATAAGCAGATCTGAGGAGCTTATGGCTCTAAAGGGAAGAATCCTTGAGAATGGTGATAAGCTTCTAAGCTCGATAGAGCTTTATCTTGATGGAATAAGACATCTTGAGAAGGCCCTGGTTTTTGCTCATATGAAGCACGACGAGGATAATGCCGATGCATTCTATACGGAGCTTAATGACAGATGCAGCTCCTTCTCTTCACGCTTTATGGCTAATGTATCGTTCTTTATTCCGGAGATTCTCTCATCAGATGCTGAGGTTGTGAGAAGCTATATCTCAGAGGTTCCCGGCCTAAAAACATATGAATTCATGCTTGAGCAGCTGTTATCGCGCAAGGAGCACACTTTAACGGACGAGCAGGAGCATATTCTTGCATCTTTAAGTGAGGTGTTTGATGCACCTGACGAGATTTTTTCTGTTCTGAATGACGTCGATATGACCTTTGGGGAGATAACTGATGATTCAGGAAATTCGGTTCCCGTAACTCACGGCAACTTTACAATGCTTCTTGAGAGTGAGAACAGAGACGTCAGACGAGATGCATATTACAGTCTCTATGAGGTATACAAGAAGCACAATAATACTATTGCAACAGCTTATAACTACAATGTAAAACAGTCTGTAATCCTTAGCAGATTGAGACACTACGATTCGGTTCTCCATTCTGCCCTGTCATCAGACAGAATACCGCTTAGTGTATATGATAATCTTATCAAGGCAGTCCATGATAATCTTCCTCATGTTCACAAGTATTACAGGCTTAGAAAACGTGTTCTCAATATAGATGATATGAGAATGTATGATGTCTACAAGCCTCTATGCAAGCCTGAAGGAATGAGCTTTACATTTGATGAGGCTGTAGAGCTGTGCCTTAAGGCATTAGAGCCTCTTGGTGAAGAATACACAACCATCTTAAGGAAGGGGCTAACAGAGGAGCACTGGGTTGATATCTATGAGAACAAGAACAAGACCTCCGGAGCATACAGCTTTGGCTCTTATGACAGTTATCCATATATTCTGATGAATTTCCACGGTGAACTAAGGGATGTATTTACTCTTATTCACGAGAGCGGTCACTCCATGCATTCATACTTCACAAGACATACACAGCCTTATGTATACGGAAGTCACTCAATATTCACCGCAGAGGTTGCAAGCACTGTCAACGAGACACTTCTTATAAGATATCTGCTTGATAATGTTGAATCCACTGAGCTTAAGAAACATCTGATTAACTTCTATATTGATGAGTTCAAGTCGACGGTAATAAGACAGACAATGTTTGCTGAATTCGAGAAATTCGCTCACGATACTGTAGAAAACGGAGGCACGCTTACTGCCGAGCTTCTTAACAGCACATATGATGAGCTTAACAGAGCTTACTTCGGAGATGCTCTCGGAGAAGATGATATGATACAATATGAGTGGTCTAGAATTCCGCATTTCTACAGAGATTATTACGTGTATCAGTATGCTACAGGTTATTCTGCAGCTAACGCTATCGCTAACAGAATTCTTAATGAGGGACAGAAAGCTGTTGATGACTATTTGAGATTTCTGTCAAGCGGTGACAGCGATTACCCTATCGAGCTTCTTAAGATTGCAGGTGTTGACATGAGCACTACCGAGCCTGTTGCTTCAGCGCTTTCCACATTCGCTGAAATGATTGACGAGCTTGACGAGATGATGAAATAAACTCCTATCCTTTACTGAAGAAACAATAATTATTATGAAGAAAATATACATTTACAAGAACAGAAGCTACTATTCAGCAGAAACAGAAAGAAAGCTTAAGGCAATACTCGATAACTACGGCGCCGTCGTCTGCAAGGAATATCCTCAGGATGCCGATCTGATAATATGCATTGGCGGCGACGGAAGCTTTCTTAACTGTGTTCACAAGCTGAGGTTTCCAAAGGTACCAATCCTTGGAATAAACACAGGACATCTTGGATTCTTTCAGGAATGCTCACCGGACAATCTCGAGCTTGCGATGAGTGATATCTTCTCTGGCAACTATCAGATCCAGAACATCAACCCCATCGAAGCGGAGATATACATTAAGTCGAGGGTTTTTGCACGCAAAACGGGTATTAACGAAATCATGATCCGTGGATCATACTCGCATGTATCACAGTTCGCTGTTTTTGTCGGCGATACGAAGATACAGGATTTCAGCGGAGATGGAGTTCTAATCTCTACTCCTGTGGGCTCTACTGCCTACAACTATTCGCTTGGAGGTTCACTTGTTTCACCTGATATCGATGTTCTTCAGCTTACACCTGTAGCACCTATGAACACAGCTGCTTACAGGGCATTTCACTCAAGCATTATTCTTCCTTCTGACAAGAGTATTACCATTAAGCCTCTTGGAAGAACAAACAACTTGAATGTCATCTGCTCATACGATGGTAAGGTTAGTGAGTTCTATGATATTGACAAGATTGTGATTAAGCAATCATCAAGATCTATCAGTCTGATGAGATCTAACAGCTACGATTACTGGAAGAAGCTGGCCGAAAAGCTTCTTTAAATGAAAGGATATTATGGGTAAGTATAATCATACGGTTACAGAAGAGGAATATGGAATGTCAATTAATGAGATTCTTCGAAGTAACTTTAATTTTTCTGCAAGATTTAAGACAAAGATAAAATTTCAGAATCTCCTCGATCTCAACGGAGTTCAGGCTAAAGGCTTTATGAAGCCCGAGGTCGGTGATCTTATAAGCATCAGACTCCCGAAGGAGACAAGCGATTTCCCTGCCGAGGATATTCCTATAGATGTTCTGTATGAAGATGATGACCTTCTTATCATCAACAAGCAGCCGGGAATTATAGTTCATCCTACCAAGGGTCATCCTTACCACACCATAGCCAATGGTCTTATGAAATACATGCAGGACACCGGGCAGGAGTTCAAGGTGCGATTCGCCAACAGAATCGACATGGATACATCAGGTATTGTTATTTGCGCAAAGAATGCGAACTGTCAGGATTCAATATCCAATCAGATGAAGGGCCAGGATGTAGTCAAGAAATATGTAGCGATTGTTCATGGAAGAGTCGAAGATGACTGTGTAATTAATCTTCCTGTTGGAAGGCCTGATGAAGTGAGCATAAGAAGATGTGTAATGGAAGAAGGAAAGGATGCTACAACTATTGTAAAGGTTCTTGAAGCATTTGACGATTACTCCCTTCTGGAGCTTACAATAATGACGGGCAGAACCCACCAGATAAGGGTTCACCTCTCTCATATTGGTCACCCTATTATCGGAGATGCTCTATATGAAGGAGAAGCGCCAGGTCTTATAGAAAGACAGGCGCTCCACGCTTACCATATTGAGTTCATTCATCCAATGACAGAAGAGCGCCTTACTATCGAGGCTCCTTATCCTGATGATATGCTAAAAGCACTTGAGATTATTCGCCGCGATTCTCATCACTAGGTCGAGCTGAATCATCACCATCTGATTCTGTTGTAATATCCTCAGGTTCGATGTCAATTACAGTCTCATCAGATTCAGCGAATACATCATCGTTATTCTGAGTATTATTCATGCTGCTTTCTGTGACATCAGAGCTGTGGTTCATCGGATCGGAAACACTAAATGCATTCTTTCTGAACGCATCCTGACCGACGTATTTGAAGTTCTCAAAGCCATGTCTTAGAAGGAGCTCATAGAACACTGTCTGTCCCATAAGCATGATTGACATTGCATAGAACAGCGGAATAGATATAACGAAGTTCATCACAACATACTGCAGACTTCCTATCTGTACAGTCGATGAGAGAAGATACTGAAACAGCACTACCGGTAGGTATCCCATCAGCACAAGTGACAGATAGCTTACATCAAGCCTCAGAAGATTCATTCGGTTGCCGAGCATTCTTGTTTTGCTTTCAGCGAGAATTCTCATAACACCCTTCTCCGGATTGTCTGCAAGAATGTAATATGACTGCCTGAAGTTATAGAAGGCAACAATTCCGGGAATGATGAAGAACATTGTCCAGAATGAAATGATTATGCTCTGCACGATGCTAAGAAGAATCGCCTTGCCAAATACAGAGATTCCTTCACCAAGAGCAGACAGCTCTACCCTTCTGTTCCTTATGAATGTAAGGGCATAAAGAGCTCTTCCTGTCTGAAGAATTCCGCCGAAAATCAAACTATACACCATTACGATAATCGGTGTATCAGCTACCTTGGATAGATCGATTACATCAGAAGGGATATTATTCAGTGCTACGAGAACCTCCATATAACCTTTAGGAAATACAACTCCAAGCAGGTTAGGAAGAAGTGTATCAAACATATAGAAAATCATCATACCGAGGAAGAACTTTCCGAATATTCCACGGCCGTGAATCTGACATTTCTTCTGTATTAGAAAAGGATTCTCTCTTACAATATATAAATCTTCAGGTCTCAATCTACTATCTCCTTTGTATTCTTGGTTTCATTAAATTCAAAGGACAGTATAACACTAATTTTATTTATACAGTGAGGAAATTATGAAAAAATGCGTTATTATACTTCCATATATAGAGTATCTTGACAAAAAACAGCTTCATGCAATGATCGACAGGACCGATATGATAATCTGTGCCGATGGCGGACAGCAGGTTGCTAAGGATAACCACATTATTCCGGACGTTGTAATCGGTGATTTCGACTCATCCGATAATCATGAGAAGCTGTTTTCCTGTGAGTACATAACCTATCCTGTCGAGAAGGATATTACAGACGGAGAGGCCTGTTTAAACTATGCTCTTGATAATCACTGTACCGACATAGTTTTCTACGGCGGAATGGGCGGAAGATTCGATCACACACTCGGTGCTCTTTCCTTGCTGATTCAGGGCTCAGAGTCCTTCGCAAGAGTTCGTCTTGCCGATGGCAAAAACATAGTCGAAGTCATCCGCAATTCATCCGTGACACTCCACAAGAGAAGCAATTACAGCCATTTCGGAGTAGTTCCTGTATATGAGACAGCCAGAGGTGTCTCTATTACAGGCGCAAAGTACAACCTCAGCAACTATGACATGCACAAGAACAAGACCCTTGGAATCGGAAATGAGATTCTTGATGAGTCAGCAACCATTTCAGTTCGAGACGGATCTCTGTTTGTCACAAGAAGCAAGCTGTAATACAGAACAATAAATAAAACCGGTGTCAAATGACACCGGTTTTATTTAGATTATTCTACTCTTCTCTCAGAACGGCATTGCACTTATTCTTGAGGTTCTTAAGAATACCAGCCATCTTCTTATCAATCTGCTTAGCATTCATTGTGCTGTCGTCATTACCGATCTTTATCTTGATCATAAGTGACTTCATTCCCTCAGGAATCTGCTTGCCTCTGTACTCCTCAACGAACTTGAGATCCTTAACCTGGAACTTGATTGCTTCCTTAATCTGTGCAAAGGTAGTCTCTTCTGTAACGAGAAGTGACAGATCCTGCTCAACGAGAGGATATGTTGGCAGATGCTCAAACTTGTTGTCTCTTGATGGCTTAACAGCAATCTTATCGAGATTCATCTGGAAGATTGCAGCATTAGCTCTCTTTATTCCTGCAGCATTAAGAGTCTGTACAGATGCAAGTCCGATTGCACCTACAACCTCTTTGCCCATCATGATGTTTAAGTATACCTTGGAATCTGCCCATGTAGGCTTGACAACTCCCTCCTTGAAGGTAAGCTCATCACAGTGGCAGTATCCGGAAATACCCTCGATAACACCCTTAACCTGGAAGAACAGAGGAAGCGGATCTTTACCAACGATAGCACCTCCTATGAGGTTCTTATGTACAGGAAGAGTCTCCTCCTCACAAGACTCATGGTATTCACCCTTCTCGAAGCACTGAGCTGCCTCAAAAATTCTGAACTCATCGAAGTATCTGAGGTTCTTCTCAATTGCCTCAAGACAGCCCGGAACAAGTGATGTTCTAAGGTTGGCTGTCTCAGGTGATGGCGGAGTAGCAAGTCTTACGCAGGTATCCATGTCAATTCCTGCAGCAAGATGATACTTCTCATCTACCCATGGATAAGTGAAAATCTCATTAAAGCCGCATCTGTAAGCAAGGTATTCTCTCAGCTTACGAGCAAAAGAATGCTCAGGCTGCTTGACAGCACTCTCAAAGTTCACAGGAAGAGGCTTAGCCTCAAAGCTCTCGTAGCAGAGAATTCTTGCAATATCTCCAAGAATGTCATCCTTTATTCCTACATCACCAGTCGATCTCCAGGTAGGAGCAACGCAGTGGAACACACCGTTTTCTAAAGTATACTCATACCCTAAATCAGTAAGAATTCTGTCGATTGTCTCATCGTCGATAACCTTACCAAGTCTTACATCCAGGAACTCTCTCTCAATGTCAATTGCAGCCTTCTGTGTAGCTACAGGATATGTATCTCCGTATGCAGTGAACCTGCACTCAGGGAAAAGCTCCTTGAAAAGCTCCATTGAAAGCGCCATACCCTGATCTACTCTCTGAGTATCTATTCCCTTCTCATATCTGATACCGGCATCAGTCTTCTCATCGAATCTCTTTCCTGATTTTCTGATTGTTCCTGCTGTAAAGTTTGCGACCTCAAGAAGAACCTCGGTAGTCTCAGGAAGAATGGAATCTTTGATACCTCCCTTGATACCTGCAAGACCCATCGGATCTACAGCGTCACAGATTACAAGGTCATCAGTTGTAAGATCAAGCTCTGATCTGTCAAGAAGAATAAGCTTCTCATTCTCCTTAGCATTTCTAACAACAATCTTATCGCCCTCAACATGGTTGGCATCAAAAGCATGCTCAGGCTGTCCAACAGCCATCATAACGTAGTTGGTGATATCTACTATACCGTTAATAGGTCTCATTCCGCCATTGATAATGGAAGCCTTCATCCAAATAGGTGCCTGAACATCACTTGAAAGATTCTCAATCTTGAGACCTGCATATCTCTGGCACTTGTCAGGTGCTTCAATTACGATGTCATATGCAGGAACATCAGGTGCAGTAAGCTCAGGAAGCGGCTTAACCGGAAGATGGTAAATCGCGCCAATCTCTCTTGCTATTCCGTAGTGTCCCCAGAGGTCAGGCTTGTTGGTAAGAGACTTGTTGTCTACCTCAAGGATTATGTCGTTCATTCCTACAAGTTCTGCCACATTCTGACCAGGGTAGCAGTCAATTCCTGAAAGATCCACAATCTCTCTTTCGTCAGCCGGCGGGAAGAAGTAATCAAGATATACCTCAGTCGCACCACAGATCATTCCATATGAAGGAACTCCTCTGAGCTTTGACTCCTTAATCTTGACAAGCTCGCTCTCACCGTGCCAGTATACCTCGGCACCCGGCTTTGATACTACTACCTTCTCACCTGCGTAGAGGTTAGCACCTCCGCAGACAATCTGCTTGATCTCATCCTCTCCGCAGTCAACCATGCACACCTTAAGCGCATCTGCGTTAGGATGGTCGAGAACCTCCTTGATTTCTCCAACTACTATATCGTGGAACTTGGCTGAGGCATCTATTACATCTTCAACCTCAACTGTTCTCATTGTAAGGTCATAAGCAATCTGCTGAGGAGTAAGCTCTTCAGGCAGATCGATGAATTTCTTTACGAAATTAAGTGAAATATTCATTGTCTTCCCTCCTTCTCCTCTACTTAAACTGCTTTAAGAATCTAAGATCTGCGCTGTGGAACAGTCTTACGTCATCTACACCGTAACGCATCATTACCAGTCTGTCGAGTCCGATATTGGTGTAGAAGCCTGTCCACTCAGCAGGGTCAAGGTTTGCAGATCTGAGAACATTTGGATGAATTACACCGCCAGGCATAACCTCAATCCAGCCGACCTGATTACATACTCTGCAGCCCTTGCCGCCGCATACAAGACATTCCATGTCTATTTCGTATCCGGGTTCTGTGAACGGGAAGAAGCCTTCTCTCATTCTTACATTAATCTTGCGTCCGAACACCTTCTCGAGAATAGCCTGTATCATAACCTTTCCTGATGAGAATGAAAGGTCTCTGTCTACGATAAGAGCCTCATACTGGAAGAATGCTCTCTCGTGTCTTGCGTCAGTATTCTCGTTTCTGTATACCCTGCCCGGATAGATGAATCTTGCAGGAGCACCGTCCTTGAGAAGCTTTCTTACTGATCCGCCTGTCAGATGAGGTCTTAGGCAAAGTCTCTCAGTACCAGCCTTGTCCTCTGTACCCTCAAGCCAGTATGTATCCATAGACTGTCTTGCAGGGTGATCTGCAGGGAAGTTAAGGTTGTCAAAGGCGAACTGCTCGCTGCTAATGTCATCCTCGTTATAAACCTCAAAACCGAGGGACAGAAAGGCATCATTAAGGTCATAACACATCTGGGTAATTGGGTGAAGAGCTCCGCCTGAAACCGGAGTTCCAGGGAGCGTGAGGTCTACCGGTCCGTCAATTACCGATGCATCAGCAACAATCTCGTTCTCTCTTTCCTGAATTTTGTCCGCAAAAGCGTTCTTAATCTCGTTGGCTGCCATGCCGACCTGCTTTCTCATGTCTGCATCAAGCTTACCAAGGCCCTTAAGAACCTCTGCCAGTTCGCTCTTCTTGCCGGTCAGCTCTCTTCTGATGTCCTGCAGCACGTCAAGTGTAGGAGCCTCAGAAATTCTTGCCATGCCGGCGGTGCGAATCTCTTGTAGTTTATTTAGCATAGTTCTGTCCCCTCCTGTTGGATATTGTTAGTTTTACAAGTACATAGTATACTAAAATTATCATTAAAAATCAATTCAACAGACAGAAACATATGTAGTTTTTTCACAAATAATTACAACAAAGAGGTAAATATTTTATGTTAGATATACAATTACAATCAGTTTTTGGTGGTGTTTTTCAGCAGATGTCCCCATATTGCAGAGAATGCTTCGAACGCTTCGGAGAGATTCCGGTTGTGACAGATGATGCCGCAATGATAGTCGGAGGTACCGTCAGAATACTTCCATGTGATATAGATATCATTAAGGATGAACTGACAAGAGTATCGGCCTTCATGACAGAGGACGGAAGACTGTACTGCATCGGAAGAAATGATTATGAGGCAAGGACATGCCATATGGTGCTTGACAAGAATGCAGAGATTTATCTGAAAGCGCTAAAGCTTGGTGACCCCATCATTCTTGACAGTGATCACTGCAGAAGAGAGCATTCATCTTACCTGGACAGTTATTCAAAGAACGAACAGGAATACCAGAGCAGACAGGAGGAAAAGACTCCTGAAATATCCTGTTCTGGAGATGAAAGAGAGGCTGAATTCAGAAAGAGTATTGCAGAATACGGGATTAAGCTTCAGAAAACAGGACTTGTTGCAGGCTCATGGGGCAATCTTTCAGTAAGACTTGATGAAGTCCACATGCTGTGCACGCCCTCAGGCATCGACTACTCCCACATGACAGAAGATCAGATTGTCAAGGTCAGACTTGACAATCTCGAATATGAAGGTAAGCTTAAGCCTACATCTGAGAAATT
>CAMFZN010000029.1 GCA_946006945.1 uncultured Clostridia bacterium
CAAGGATACATATACAAAGCAGCTCAGCATGATGGTATCGGGACAGAGCTCAAAGGGCCTCGGAATGTTCCTTGTAACATCATCGCCGAAGGATGAAAGCATTCAGACAATTGAGCAGATGCTGTCATACTGGTATTCGGGAGTGTTCATTAGCGGAAGTGGAAGTGATTACAGCGACCATCTTACTGTGGATCTTCTCGAAATGATGGATGAAGACGAGCTTGCTGTTACAGACAGAAAGCTCACCTTCATGATTTACGCAGACCAGACGGGCAAATACTCTGTGACGATAGATGATTTCGGCATAAGCAAGGCCATGACAGACAAGGAATTCAGGCAAAAAGCCGGCTGCTATGACTTCATGTCAGGCACTTCGATGGCAGCTCCGCATATCTCGGCGGCAGTAGCTCTTAAGTACGCAGAGCTTGAGTCAGACGGCGAGGAGGTTGATGCCCTCGCAGTCGCTGATGAGGTGATAAGCTCTGCAGATGCAGCGCATCCGGTTAACATCGGCGGCGCAGGAACCTTCTCGTTCTCTAAGAAGGGTGAACTTAAGTACCCTAGAGTGACAGATTACTATGTTAACTCAGATGACAAGACAATCACCTTCGTAGGAAAGAACCTTGATTCAGAGTCGCTGAGTGTAAAGGCGGAGGATGAGGAGCTTGAAATCATTTCGCAGACAGAGAAAGAGGTTACGGTAAGCGGAGATGGAATAATCAACGAGATTCATTCTTTTACAATAACTGACGATACGGGCCGCGAAGTAAAGCTGGGAAGCAGATACTGCGTCAAAGGCAAAAACTCATACTTCGAGACAGATCTTGATTCACTGTATGACAGGGATTCACAGCCGGTAACAGACGGCAGATATATCTATATCGCAGATAGTGAAGAAGGCACTGCAGGAATAAGAAAGATTGACTCCGCTTCCCTTGCAGACAAGGGCTTTATGGCTGTTGATGAGTCGAAGCTTAAGACCGTATCGCAGCTAGAGGATAAATATGCGATAGAGCTTTCAGACACAATTGCATATGCCAACGGATATGTGTATGCAGTATGCGAGGGGGGAGAGAGCACTTCGGGCGAGGATAGCTTTGACGAGGAGGATGAGGAGGACCTCTCATCTGCAAGATCGCTTTACTCATCCGAAAGAGAACTTATCAGAATAAATGCTTCGAACGGAAAGACAGCTTCGCTCGGCATGCTTCCTAAGTCGCTTAGCGGCAAGGTAGACTTCGCCATGACCTCATACAACGGAGAGATACTCTTTATCGGAGGCTATGACAAGCCGGCAAAAGGCTTCACAGACGAGGTTATCGCATACAACCCTGCAGCGAAGAAGTACAGAATCCTGGCAAGTCTTCCTGAGGGAAGGGCCGGAGGTCTGGCAGTTCAAAGCGGAAACAGGCTTGTATACGCATACGGAGTATCTGCAGATGATGCAGCAGCTTCTGACGAGGTAATCGTTCCAGAACTTCTCGTATATGACGGAAAGAGCTGGAAGAAATCTGAGGCAGAGCTTCAGCTGATTAAAGAGTACGAGACCGACTATGTTGAAGAGAAGCTCTATGGCAAAAAGAGATATAATGTAATAAAGGCATCCATCGGAATCGCGAAGAACGGTATAGTGCTGATAGGAGCTCCGTTCAAGGTATACGGCGATACAGTATTATACAACATAAGCAAGGATGAGTTCAGAGATTCAGGATATACCTACTCGTCTGCGGGAGAGCTCTTCAGCGGAAGCTGCCAGGGATGCTCGGCGGGAGACAGGATTTTTGCACGAAGCAGTTACGATGACGGCTTCAGGACAGCTGAGATTGATCCTTCGGATAACGGAATGGTGATGGTGTCATATAACAGGAATACATCGATGGCGAAGAAGGGCACGGTCAGCGGAGTGAACAGATACCATGCTCCGGGCAATGACGTTAAAATAACTGTTAAGGCAGGAAAGAAGTACGCCATCAGAAAGATAAAGGTCGGAAGCTGGACGAAGACTTATTCCAGACCAAGAAAGAATGTAACCGTGACTCTTAAGAGGATTACCTCCGACAGGGCCGTTAACGTTACATATATCAAAAAGTAACCCCTAAAGATTATATCCAGTAATCGAACAGTGAGAGACAGCTGCGGGCGGTAAAGCGCCTTACCGGCTGTCTTTTGCTTGCTCTTTTGTGTATTTACAGTGATATCAATTGAAAGATAACGGTTTAGGATTTATAATCGTTGATAGACAGCTTTCGCAGGCCCTGGGCGGTCGTGCGTTACATTTATTCGGAAGGTTGGAGGTGGATTATGGAAATAATCAAGGTAACTAAGGACACTTATGATGAGATAGTAATGGCAAAGGATAAGACTGTTGTTGTTGATTTCTATGCAGACTGGTGCGGACCATGCAAGATGCAGGCACCTATCGTTGATCAGCTGGCAGAGGAGATGCCTGATGTTCAGTTCTGTAAGATTAATATCGATGAGGAGATGCTCCTTGCGGTAAAGAATCAGGTTGCAAGCATTCCTACAATAATGGTTGTAAAGAATGGCGAGATTACATACAGACAGCCTGGTCTGCTTCAGAAGGAGGAGCTTGCAGCTCTTATTAAATAGATAAGGGTCAGGACAGGCTGATAATCACGAGACAAGGAGAGGTAGAGATGATACTGCTTAACAAAGAAGATATCAGAAAGGTATACTCGATGAAGGATGCTATCGAGGGCAACAAGGAATGCTATGCCCTGGATGCACAGGACAAGTTCGTTGTTCCCCTAAGGCCGGTAATTCAGGCTGAGAAGGGCAACTTCATCTTCATGCCGTCCTACAGCAGCGATATGAATGCGGCAGCATGCAAGATTGTAAACATATTCCCGGGTAACGGTGCTATAGGTCTGCCGGGTTCAATCGGACAGGTAATGCTTTTCGACGGAGATACCGGTGAGGCAAAGGCACTTCTCGACGGAACATATGTAACAGCGCTAAGAACAGCAGCTGCATCCGGTGCTGCATTTGAGCTTCTGGGAAGAGAGGATGCGAAGATCGGAGCTATGATCGGAACGGGAAGCCAGGCCATGTGCCAGCTTGAGGCTATGCTTACTGCAAGAAAACTTGACGAGGTAAGGGTTGCCGCAAGAAACTTCGAGAAGACGAAGGCTTTCGTAGAGAAGGCAAATGCAGAGCTTGCAGACTACGGAACAAGGATTGTTGCATGCGAGGATACCAACGAGGCTGTTAAAGATGCTGACCTTGTAATTCTTGTAACTGTATCGCATGAGCCGGTATGCAGTGCCGAATTCTTCAAGCCGGGATGCGTAATCAGCGCAGTTGGCGCATATCAGTATGAGATGCAGGAGCTTGATCCGGCCGTATTCGACAAGTGCGGAAAGATATACTTCGATAACATGGAGGCAGTTCTTTCGGAGTCGGGAGATATTCTTAAGCCTCTCGACGCGGGAACTCTCAGCAAGGAGCAGTTCACCGGAGACATAGGAGATCTTATTCTTGGCAATATTCCGGGAAGAGATTCGGATGAGGAGATAATAGTATTTGAGAATGTCGGCTTTGGAGCCCTTGACCTTGTTGCTGCAGCAAAGATTGCAGAGAAGGCAGCGGCTGCAGGAGTCGGAATTGAATGGAAATAATAATTAATTGAAGGAGGGTAGAAACATGCCACATATTAACATCAAGATGTATCCGGGAAAGCCGGAAGCAGCAAAGCAGTCGCTTGCAGACAAGATCATGGTTCTTGCTCAGGAAGAGCTCGGATGCCCAATGGAGGCTCTTTCGGTATCAATTCAGGAGGTTGCTCCTGAAAGCTGGAACGAAACTGTTGCTGATGTAATCCCGGGAGATGCTGTAGTAGCAGGCGAGATGTGGAGAGTAAAGTAAAGCAGAAACAGAACTATAAGGATTCAGACCAATTCGGTCAGCCCACTCTCCGAGCACAGAGGAGGCACTGATAAATAGTGATAATTCACAAAAAATATAATATTTTAGTAGAAAACAACAAATTCCTTGTTGACAACAATGATGAGTTGAGTATAATTTAGATGTGCAGCAAAAGGGTTGATTATACATAGTTGCTGGATATCAGGCTGGGGAACCTGGTATTCTATTCACCACAGTATCAACGGACAACTTGGTTGTCCGTTTTTACTTTTTTGCAGTTTGATTTCGGCACTGCGGCCTCCTGCGCTTGATGATTAAGTGCGTGTGATATATAATAAAATGATTAATTATGTGGAAAGGTGGCATAAGATGCCTTTTATTGAGATAAAGAATCTCAGATATGAATACTATCAGCCCGGCTGCGAGGATGAGAGCTCGCCGGCGATTAAGGATGTAAGTCTTTCAATAGAGAAGGGCTCCTTTGTTGCGATTTGCGGAATTAACGGCTCAGGCAAGTCAACTCTGGCAAAGAGCATCAACGGACTTCTTGTTCCAACCTCCGGAAAGGTGTTTGTTGACGGCATGGATACAGCGGATGACAGTAATATCTGGGATATTAGAAGCAGAGTTGCGATGGTATTCCAGAATCCTGACAATCAGATAGTGTCCTCCATTGTTGAGGATGATGTAGCTTTCGGTCCGGAGAACCTTGGAATAGATCCTGCAGAAATCAGGCGGAGGGTAGACGATGCTCTTACCCAGGTCGGAATGTATAAGCACAGGAACAAAGGCGCTCACATGCTGTCAGGAGGACAGAAGCAGAGAATTGCGATTGCAGGAGCGGTTGCAATGAGACCGGAATGCATAGTGTTCGATGAGCCTACAGCAATGCTCGACCCTAAGGGTAGAGAGAAGATAATGAAGATAATAAGACAGCTGAACTCAGAGGGAATAACCACAATACTGATTACCCATTTCATGAGTGAGGCATGCCAGGCAGACAGGCTGATTGTCATGAAGGAGGGACAGGTGTACAGTGACTGCACACCTATGGAGTTCTACAGTGACGGAGAACTTGTTAAGGGAGCAGGACTGGAGCTTCCGCCTGTTATTGAGTTAAGAGAGAGAATCAGGCAGCATGGCGTGGATATCCCGTCAACTGTCACTGACGAAAATACACTAATTGAATTTGTTGAGAAGTACAGATAGAAATGGCAATTGAAGTAAAGGATCTGCAGTATACATATTCCCCGGGACTTCCAGGTGAGACAAAAGCGCTTGACGGCGTTAGCTTTAATATAGACGATGGCAGCATATGCGGAATAATCGGCCATACAGGCTCCGGCAAGTCAACTCTTCTTCAGGCGCTTGACGGACTTATCAAGCCCTCGGATGGAGAGATAATAATAGACGGGATAAGCCTAACAGACAAGGAGACAAGCCTTGTGGATGTGAGAAAAAGGGTCGGCATCGTATTTCAGTATCCGGAGTATCAGCTCTTCGAGGAGACTGTTGCCAAGGATGTCTCCTTCGGTCCGTCAAACCTCGGACTTGAAGGCGACGAGCTTGAGGCTGCCGTAAGGTCATCAATAGAGCTTGTAGGACTTGACTATGAGAGGATAAAGGACAAGTCGCCTTTTGAGCTGTCAGGAGGACAGAAGAGAAGAGTTGCCATCGCGGGAGTTATTGCAATGAACCCGGGAATACTGATTCTCGATGAGCCGACTGCAGGACTTGACCCGACCGCACACAAAGAGATTCTCAGCATGGTGAAGAGAATCCATGAGACAAGAAACATTATTATTGTGTTCGTCTCACATAACATGGGAGATGTCGCAGACATGTGCGACAAGGTGCTCGTAATGAACGAGGGAAGAATCATCCTTGACGGAACGCCAAGATACGTATTCGGGCAAAAAGATGTTCTCGACGAGATCGGACTGGGTGTTACCCCGGCTGCAGAGATAGTCGGCCGCATCAGAGAGCGTATTCCGGAGATCGATTCAGATGTGCTGTCAATGGAAGAGGCAGCTGCTTCACTGGCAGAATTCATAAAGAGAAAGAGAAGTTAGCAATCAGATGATAAGAGATATTACTCTCGGCCAGTATTTTCCGGCCGGATCTATAATACATAGCCTTGATGCAAGGACGAAGATATTGGGTACACTGCTGTTCGTCATCGAGTTGTTCGTGGTAGACAGCTTCTTCGGCTTTGCGGTGCTTGCGACCTTTCTTGCGGCAATAATTGCGGCATCCAAGGTTCCGGTGAAGTTTATTTTCCGTGGACTTACGCCGGTTTTTGCCATAATACTGTTCACCTTCGTAATTAACCTCTTCATGTCACCGGGAAGAGTCCTCTGGCACTGGTGGTTTCTTACGATCACAGTCGAGGGTGTCAGAAGAGCCTTCTTTATGGCAGTAAGGCTCGTGCTGCTGATAATAGGATCATCCATGCTGACACTGTGCACGAAGCCGATTCAGCTGACCGATGGACTTGAGAAGCTCCTTAAGCCGTTTAAGGCCATAGGCGTGCCTAGTCACGAGATTGCACTTATGATGACGATTGCGCTGAGATTCATTCCTACTCTAATGGAGGAGGCAGATAAGATAATAAAGGCTCAGCAGGCAAGAGGCGCAGACTTCGAAAGCGGCAATATTTTCAGAAGAGGAAAGGCGCTGATACCTATTCTTATTCCTCTGTTCGTAAGCTCGTTTAGAATAGCTCAGGAGCTTGCTCTCGCGATGGAGGCGAGATGCTATAACGGCGGCGGCGGAAGAACTCGAATGAACGAAATACATTTTGCACGAAGGGACGCTCTGGCGGGAGTTCTTATGGCGGCATCGCTCGGTGCTGCAATAGCAATCAGAATTCTATAGGAGAAAGAAATGAGACAGAGAAAAGTAAAGAATCTTGAACAGAAGTACGCGGCATATGATGACATTCTTGTCTACGAGCCTGCAGAAAGCAGAGGCCGCTGGAGTGAGCTTGCGGGCGGAAGACCTATCTATCTGGAGATAGGCTGCGGCAAGGGCAAGTTCATATCTGAGCTTGCGGCTTTGCATCCTGAGAATTTCTATATTGCTGTTGAGGGCAACAGAAGCGTAATGCTGAGGGCGATGGAGAAGGTAAGGAAGGGCGGACTGGGCAACGTGGTGTTCATTCCACACTTCATAGAAGATCTGAAAGACTGGTTCATGAAGGGAGAGGTGGACGGAATCTATCTTAACTTCAGCGATCCTCTTCCTAAGAATTACACCGCAAAGAAGAGACTTACTCACAGAGACAAGCTGAAGCAGTACTTTACGGTTCTGAAGAGAGACGGCATTGTAACCTTCAAGACTGACAACACGGGACTGTTTGAATTCACCATAACGGAGATTCTTGCCTCTGACCTTAAGATTGTTGAGCTTACGAGGGATCTTCATAACTGTCCGTGGATAGAGAATATCGAAACTGAGTATGAGGCCAAGTTCAGCGGTCTCGGTGAGAACATAAAGAGGGTTGTAATTAAGAGAAGAGTTGAAGAAGAGGAGGCAGGCGAAATGGCACAGATAACATCGATGGCAGCTTACAATGGAAGAGACATTCCTCTCGAGGATAAGGTGTTCGGAGCAAGCGGAAGAGCGAAGGCATATATTGCCGAGCACGGCAAGGAGAACACAATCAACGCAACTATCGGAGCGCTGCTCGATGACAAGGGAGACCTCGTTGTTCTGTCATCCGTAAGTGAAATAGTAAGAAATCTTAGAGATGAGGATTATGCAGAGTATGCTCCGATCGCAGGAACACCGGGCTTCAAGAAGGCTGTGACAAGGGCTGCTCTTGGAAGCTATGAGCCTAAGGGCTTCGTTAAGGTTGTTGCAACACCGGGAGGAACAGGTTCTATCAGAAATGCGGTAGCCAACTACTCATGCCCGGGAGACCTTATTCTGACTCACAACTGGCACTGGGGACCATACAAGAGTATCGCCGGAGAGCTTGGAAGAGGACTTGAGCACTTTGAGATGTTTGATGAGAATGGATGCTTCAATCTTGCCGATTTCGAGTACAAGGTAAAGAAGCTTACCAGAACTCAGGACAGACTTCTCATTATTCTGAACACACCGGCCAACAATCCTACCGGCTACTCGCTGACTAAGGAAGACTGGTACGGGGTTAAGAAGGTTCTTGACGAGGTTGATCTCGACAAGAAGATCGCGCTGGTTGCGGACGTGGCATATATTGATTTTGCCGGAGAGACTGATGAGACAAGAGAGTTCCTTCAGATCATTGACAGTCTGAGGGCTAATGTGCTTCCAATCATCTGCTACAGCGCTTCGAAGACGTTTACTTTCTATGGCTTCAGATGTGCTGCAATGCTCTGCCTTGCACACAATCCTGAGGTTGCGGACGAGTTCGAAAGAGTATGCACCTTCTCGTCAAGATCGAGCTGGTCTAACTCGCCAAGAGCACCGCAGATTGTAATAGAGAAGATTTACAGCGATGATGCCCTCCTCGCCAGAGTAGATGCAGAAAGAAGAGAATACAGAGAGATGCTCTCAAGAAGAGGAAGAGCTTTCGAGGAAGAGGCTGAGAAGGCAGGCCTTAAGACAGTGCCTTTCTCATCAGGATTCTTTGTAACGATTCCGTTTGAGAATCCGGCAGCCCTGTGCGCAGAGCTCGAGAAGAAGGGAGCTTTCCTTATCGAGCAGAACAAGGGTGTGAGAGTATCTGTTGCATCAATTGGAGAGGACAAGTGCAGAAGGCTTCCCGGTATGATTGTTGAAGCTATGAACAATATCAGATAGCAGATATCTGCTCTGATTAGCATGCTGTTTGGAGCGTGCGACCTGTGCATGATACAGCAGGCTTCAAACAAGAGCAATTCAAGTTTTTCGCTGATGCAGCATGGCGTCGTGAGAATATTTATTAGTCAAAAAAGAAAGGAATAAGTATTATGGAACAGTTAATGGAAATGCTTCAGGAGAAATATCCTGATATCGATTTCGAGAATGAGAAGAACCTTATCAGCGACGACATTCTCGATTCAATGGATGTAGTAAACATCATCTCTGAGATTGAGGATATGTTTGATATCTCAGTTACAATGGAGTACATTCAGCCTCCATACTTTGAGTCAGTTGAGTGCATGTGGGAGATGATTGAGGAGTTAATGTGAGAAACAGTAAGAGATTAATGCTTTCACTTGCCGGACCGGCGCTGTTTCTTCTGTGCTATCTATGCATTCCGGAGGCAGCGTTCGGTTCAAGAGCCGCATGTGCGGCAATCGGAACCGTAGTGTGGATGGCGTTCTGGTGGATTACAGGCGCTGTAGACTTTGCGGTAACTGCATTTCTTCCTATTGCGATAAATGCAGTATTTCAGATTACCGACATGTCTGCCGTAACTGCCAACTACGCATCAGAGACAATTCTCCTTCTCCTTGGAGCTTCAATCCTGACAGCATCCTGGGAGGAGACCGGGCTTGACCACAGAATCGCAGCCAAGTTCCTTTCTCTTGTAGGAAGCGGCTTAAGGCAGCAGGTTGTATTCTGGTACATCCTTTGTGTGATTCTTTCGGCAGTTCTTCCTAATGCCGTTGTATGCGCAACAATGACACCTATTGCTGTATCAATGCTTAAGTATGTCGGTGAGAAGGAGATATCAGGAAGCAGAATCGGATCTCTTCTTCTGCTTACGATTGCCTATGCTACAGGAGTAGGCGGACTGGCATCACCTCTTGGAGGTGCGATGAACCTTGTAACTGTAGACTACCTTGAGCAGGTGACTGGTCAGGAGTTCATGTATGCTGCATGGGTAATAAGATTCCTGCCTGTAATGCTTGTGCTTGTAGGAAGCAATGTACTATTCCTGCTTGCAGGAGTAGGCAAGGACGAGGAGCTTAAGGGCTCGAAGTCATACTTCAGAGAGCAGTACGAGGCTCTTCCTCCTATGAACAAGGAAGAGAAGCTTTCATTCGCACTCTTTGTTGTTGCAACTGCACTTTCGTTCACAAGGCAGTTCTACCAGGCATATCTTCCGGAGCTTAAGCCTGCATATGTGTTCATCATCTGTGCAATCATCTCATTCTTCATAACCAAGGAGAATGGAGAAAGACTTCTCTCCTGGAAGAATACTCAGAGGAGAATCGTGTGGGACCTCATCTATGTTTTTGCAGGAGGTCTTGCGCTTGGAACACTCATTAACGACAGCGGTGTAGCAGCACGTGTAGGAGAGATGGTAGCTGCATCTGATATCAAGGGAGAGTTCACACTTGTATTTGTAATCGTTACACTTACAATGCTGATCTCAGATGTAACAAGCAATACTGCCACAGCTGCTGTTGCAATGCCGGTTGTAATCAGTATAGTAACAGGACTCGGAGAGAATCCGATACCATATATCTACATAGCATCTATCGGAGTAAACCTCTCATACATGCTTCCTACATCAATCAGAGCGATTCCTGTAGGCTACGGTCTTGAGCCGAGGTACATGCTTAAGAAGGGTGTGCCGCTGACAATTATTACTATAGTACTGATGAGCCTGCTCAGCTTCGCAATGCTTAAGCTGTGGCCTGCATTCAGTACAATTTAAGGGGGGAATCATATCATGTTTCAGTCAATTGTCGAGGCTGTGCTTTGTCATGCAGAAAGAACGCCTGATAAGCTATGCCTTGCAGATGATTCGTATGAAGTAACATATGCTGAATACGCTGATATTATTAGAAGATATGCCTCATGCTTCACAGAGATGGGTGTGACAGCCGGAGGCAATGTTGTTCTTGAGGCATGTCAGACCATAGATTATCTTGCAATGGAGCTTGCACTTCATCTGATAGATGCGGTTTTCGTACCTCTTGAGCACAACTGCGCTGGGGATAAGATTCTTTCGCTTGCCGAAAGAGTTGGTGCGCAGGCTGTTATCGTTGACAGAACTCTTGAAGGTTCAGAGCTTAATGTAAGAAGCTATGAGGAGATGGTTGAGCTTAGGAAACAGGCTTCACCTGCCTGCATCAAAGCGCTTCCTTCAATTGATGCTGTAAGTGAGATTCTTTTCAGCACAGGCACCACCGGAAAGGAGAAGGGAATCGTCCTTACTCACAGAAGCGATATCGCACTTGCAGAGAATGTAATGTACGGAGTTGAGATGGAGAAGGACAATGTTGAGATGATTCCGTCTCCTATGAACCACTCACACGGACTTCGCCGCTATTATGCGAACATGTATAACGGCTGCAGCGTAGTTATTCTCGGCACTGTCATGAACATAAGGAAATTCTTTGACAACATTGACAGATTCGGCGTTAATTCAATGGACCTTGTACCTGCAGCGCTTGCAGTTGTCCTTAAACTGTCCAAGAATAAGCTTGCTGACTATAAGGATCGTCTGAGATACATTCAGCTCGGCTCGGCGCCTCTTCTTGAGAATGACAAGAACAAGGTGTGTGCTCTTTTGCCCGATACAAGACTATACAACTTCTATGGAAGTACCGAGAGCGGCTGCACCTGCATATACAACTTCAACAGCCCGAGCACTAAGGATAAGTGCATAGGCAAGCCTACGCACAATACAACAGCAATAATCGTTGATGATGACCACAATCCTATAGAATCATCCGCTGAGAAGACAGGCCTCCTTGCAACAAAGGGTGGAATGAACATGGAAGGCTACTGGAAGGATCCTGAGGAGACAGCAAGCGTCTTTGAGGACGGAATCATGTACTCTAACGACATCGCTTATATCGATGAGGACGGCGACATCATCCTTCTCGGAAGAAAGGGCGATGTTATCAATGTCGGAGGAAACAAGGTATCCCCTGAGGAGATTGAGAATGCGGCCAAAACAATGCCGGGCATCGCAGACTGCGGATGTATCCCGGTATCCGACCCTGCAAAGGGCAGCGTGCCGAAGCTTTTCGTTCAGATGAGCAGCGGTGCGGAGTTCGACCCTAAGGAGATCAGGAGTTTCTTAAAGTCGAAGCTTGAGCCATACAAGGTGCCTGCTTTCATTGAGCAGATAGATGAGATTCCAAGAACCTTTAACGGTAAGATTCTGAGAAAGAATCTGAAATAGCATTCAATATCAGACAGAGAATTTCAATGACATGCCATGCTGTGCTATAATTAGCGCAGTAAATCAATTACGGAGGACAAACATGGCAAAGGTTACCAAAGAAGAATATAAGGATATGGCCTCCAATTTCATCCACGACATTATCGACGATGATCTTGCAAGCGGCAAACACGATACTATCATTACAAGGTTTCCACCTGAGCCTAACGGATACCTTCACATTGGACATGCCAAGTCAATATGCCTGAACTTCGGAACAGCTCTGAAGTACGGCGGCAAGTGCAATCTTAGGTATGATGACACTAATCCTGCCAAAGAGGATATGGAGTACATCAATTCTATTGAAGAGGATGTTCGCTGGCTCGGTTTTGAGTGGGACAACAGACTCTGGGCATCGGATTACTTCGATACCATGTATGAGGCTGCTGTAGAGCTCATTAAGAAGGGCAAGGCTTTCGTGTGCGAGCTTACCCCTGATCAGATTAGAGAGTACAGAGGAACTCTTACAGCACCGGGCAAGGAAAGCCCTTACAGAAACAGATCTGTTGAGGAGAACCTGGAGCTTTTCGAGAGAATGAAGGCGGGAGAGTTCGAGGACGGCTCTATCTGTCTTAGAGCGAAGATTGACATGGCTTCTCCTAACATCAACATGAGAGACCCTGTTATCTATAGAGTTGTACACGAGACACATCACAATACCGGAGACAAGTGGTGCATCTATCCTATGTATGACTTCGCGCATCCTATCGAGGATGCAATTGAGGGGATTACTCACTCAATCTGCACACTTGAGTTCGAGGATCACAGACCGCTTTATGACTGGGTTCTTCAGGAGGTAGGCTTCTGGCCTAACCCTCCAAGACAGATTGAGTTCGCAAGACTCAATGTGACAACAATGATAATGAGCAAGAGATATCTCAAGAGACTTGTTGATGATAAGCTTGTTGAGGGATGGGATGATCCTAGACTTTCTACAATTGCAGGCATCAGAAGAAGAGGATATACACCTGAGGCAATCAGAAAGTTCTGTAATGACATAGGAGTATCCAAGGCAGATTCCACTCTTGATATTGCTCAGCTTGAGTCATGCATAAGAGATGACCTTCAGTACAAGGTAGAGGCACGTAATGTCGTTACTAATCCTATCAAAGTGATTATCGACAACTATCCTGAAGGCCAGATTGAGATGTGCACTGTTGAGAATAACGGCAAGGTGCCTGAACTTGGAACAAGACAGGTTCCTTTCGGAAGAGAGCTCTGGATTGACGGGGATGACTTTATGGAGGTTCCTGCCAAGAAGTATTTCAGACTCTTCCCTGGCAACGAGGTAAGATTCAAGGGTGCATATTTCGTAACCTGCAACGATGTCGTGAAGAATGAGGACGGTTCAATCAAGGAGCTTCACTGCACATACGACCCCGCAACACCGGGCGGCGGAGAAGGCTGCGAGAGAAAAGTCAAGGGCACTATCCATTTCGTTGAGGCAAGCACTGCTGAGAAGATTACTATCAGAGAGTATGGCTATCTGATGAAAGAGAATGAGGATGGAGAGAAGGAATTCGACCCTGATTCATTAAGAGAAGTAATCGGATATGCCGAGCCTTCAATCAAAGAAGCGTCTGCAGGCGAGAGATTCCAGTTCTTCAGAAAAGGATACTATATTGCTGACTCAAAGTTGACAACAGCTGATGAGAAGGTATTCAACAGCATAGTAGGACTTAAGAGTTCATGGAAGAAATAACATGATTTATCGCCCGCTGCGGATTAGCAGCGGGCGTCTGCAT
>CAMFZN010000030.1 GCA_946006945.1 uncultured Clostridia bacterium
CCGGCGCCGTCCTTCTGAACCTCATCGCCTCCTCAAGCTCCGCAGCTGCGCGGCGCCTAAGCTCATTAAGCTCTGACGCCTTCACCCTGAGATCCACATCACCCCTTATGTCGAGTCGCCTAAGCTCAAACGGCGTGCTTCCAAGCTTGCCAAGCGCGCCCTCGAGCCTTTCCCTTGAGGCATGTCTTTCGGTATCGACCTCGAAAGGTCCGGCCTCGGCCTGAACCTGAACCTTCTTCATGCTCGGCCACATCACATCGTCGGGCCGGGCTGCCGTCTTCACAGACAGCACCAGCCTGCCGTCAATGCCTGTAAGAACCATGTCCACGGGACGCTTTCGCATCGGACGCCTGTCGTCTCCGAATACGCTTCTGCCCTCGAAGGAGCGCCGGGCGTCCTCGAGCTGGCTTTTGCACGAGGTCCTGTATACGGTATCGCCCGCTCTTACCTCGCCCTTGATGTCGCCGAATCTTGTGATTCCGCTTCCGACATCCTTCAGATACGAGACTATGTTGCCGCTCTGGCGGCCGCCTCCCCTTATCTCGACGCCGTCTCCTATGGCAAGCTCGCCTGTAAGCCTTGCATCCACGAGGGTTGAGTTATTCTTAACACCTGTAACATGGCCTATCTCGATTCCCTGATTCTTAGGCACAACCATCGACATCAGCTCGTCGCCCGGATTGCCGTGAAGATAGGCATCCGTGAAGCGGCCTCTGTTGAAAATCTGCCTTAGCTCCTCCATGTCCTCCTCGGACACTGTGAGGGAGCCGGTCTCAAGATAGATGTCTATGTATTTCCTGTATAACCTTGTTACCACCGCAACATATTCCGGTGACTTCATCCTGCCCTCAATCTTAAAGGAGTACACGCCGGCCTCGATAAGGTCTCCGAGGTCAGACAGTCTGCACATGTCCTTCGGGCTTAGAGGATGCACGTCCCTGCCGTTGTATGGAAGGCGACACGGCTGTGCGCACTGCCCGCGGTTGCCGCTTCTGCCGCCGTAGTATCTGCTCAGCTGGCACTGACCTGAATAACAGATGCAAAGAGCCCCGTGCACGAAGACCTCAATATCGCAAAGCTTGGTCTTGCAAAGGGATCTTATCTCCTCAAGCGAAAGCTCCCTTGCAGGCACAACTCTCCTGTATCCGAGAGTTGCTGCAGCCTCAAGGCTTCTTGGGTCACAGCAGGTCGCCTGAGTCGAGAGATGAAGCTCGAAGTCAGGAAGCTTCTCCTTAATAAGGCTTCCGAGCCCCAGGTCCTGGATGATAAGGGCATCCGCTCCGGCCTCATACAGGAAGGTCGCGTAATCAAGCGCCTCCTTAAGCTCCTCATCCTTAATCAGAATATTCATTGTAACGAAAACCTTGACGCCGCGAAGGTGGGCATAATCGATTGCCGCCTGCATCGTCTCGTCGTCAAAGTTTCCTGCATTAATTCTCGCATTAAAAGAGCGACCGCCGACATATACGGCGTCCGCTCCGTTTTCAACTGCAGCTATAAACTGCTTCTCTCCGCCCGCAGGCACGAGAAGCTCTACACATCGTTTTGCTCTTGCGGCCACTAGTGACACGCCTCCTCGTCCATTCTCTGTTCAGACTATTCGATAGTCAGCACATCTACAAAGCCTGTGATCTCGAATACCTCCATCACAACCTCGTTAACGTTAACAAGCTTCATTGTTCCCTGCTTGTTCATCGACTTCTGAGCGCTGAGAAGAACTCTTAGTCCTGCAGATGAAATGTACTCAAGACCCTCAAGATCGAAAACAATCGACTTAAGACCCTCAAGAGAGTTCTTTACCTCTGCCTCAAGAGCAGGAGCTGTTGTTGTGTCGAGCCTTCCGATAATCTTAAGCTCCAGTGCATCTCCATTAAGATTCTTGTTAATCTCCATATTGCTTCCTTCCCCCTGTCATCCGTGATGCCTAGAAGTATTTGACTATTCTAAGCACGTTCTTTTCGTCTTTATATAAATATACCATATCATCAACCGATTGTTTAACCATAAATATGCCTAGTCCTCCGATGCTGCGCTCCTCTACAGAGAGGGTCGTGTCCGGATCCTCCTTTGTCAGCGGATTGTACGGAACACCGCGGTCTTCGAATGTCAGCTCCACACCGTGCGGCGAGAAGAGCTCCCTCAGCGTAACCCTTGACGGTCCTTTTGAATCGGGGTAAGCGTACTTGGCTATGTTTGAATACATCTCATCGATTGCGATGTTGAGCTGGAATACCGATTTCATCGGACAGCCGAGCTCTGTAAGCTTCTCCTCTACAAGCTCCGTAATCTCAGGAATGTCCTCTATTACGGATTCCTCCTTCTCGATCTCAAGGAGGACAGAGCCGTTATACTTAAGAGCGAGCATCGTGATATCGTCGAACTGAGGTGCCTCGCCGACGAAAAGGTCGATGTCCTCCTTTACAGCCTTACACATCTCCTCCATCGAGGACCACTCTCTCGAGTTAAGAAGCTTCTCGAGCCTCTCCTCTCCATAGAGCTCATTCGCCGAGTTCGTAGCCTCGGTCACGCCGTCCGTGTAGAGGAAGATTGTGTCTCCAGGATTGAACTCTGTCCGCTGCTTGCGGTAGCTTACACCCTCCATGCCTGCAAGCACGAGACCCGGACGAGATCTGAGATACTCGAAGCAGCCGTCCTTTCGCCTGATAAGAGGCGGGTTGTGACCGGCATTTGCGAATTCTATTCCGCCCGCTTCAAGGTCAACCTGACCCTGCCATGCGGTTACGAACATTCCCGCGTCGTTGCCCTCGCAGAGGCTGTTGTTGCTCTCGGTAAAGACATCTTCGATGCTCATGCTCGTATCCGTGAGTGACTTGAGCTGCACCTTGCTTCGCATCATGAAGAGAGCAGCAGGAATTCCTTTGCCCGAAACATCGGCAACCAGGATGTTAAGCAGGTTCTCATTGCTGAAGTAGAAGTCGTAGAAGTCGCCGCCAACCTCCTTAGCGGTATCCATGCTGGCATAGATGTCGATATCATTTCTGCCGGGGAAAGCCGGGAACATCGACGGAATAGCAGAATGCTGAATCTCACGCGCGAACTCGAGCTCCTTGTCTATCCGTGCTTTTGCCTCATCGATATAGTGCTTAAGCGTGCTGACCGTATCGTTGATGTCGTCTGAAAGCGAAGCGAACTCCTCAACGGATTTTACATTAACGACAACATCGAGGTTGCCGCCCGTTATCTCGCCGAGCGATCGGTTGATTTCCTTCAGATTGTTGATTACGATCTTTTTGATCAGTAGATAGATCAGACCGAAGAGTATGGCAAAAATCATGACCTCAAGGAAGGCATTTACGTACTTCACCGCATCACGGTTCTTGAACACCTCATACTGAGGCATCAGCGCAACTACCTTGTAGCCCTCAACATCCTCGAATATTGAATATACAGTGCCCTGATTCGTATCGAGCTTCCTAAGGACTCCTGTTTTGTTGTTGGCAAGCTTCTCAAGATACTTCGTGTTTCTGACTTCGATGCCGACATACTCGCTTTTGCCCCCTATTACCTTCATATCCCTGTCTATTACCAGAAGGACTCCGTCCTGGCCGATGTGCCTGTTCGCAGCCATTCTCGTAATCTGAGAGGTTATGTTGCTCTGAAGCTCCTCTGTCGAGTAGCCGACCTGGAGGAAGCCGTAATCCGTCGCAACTCCCGCGTATTTTCTGAATATCGAAGCATCGTAGGACACAGGTCCGTACTTCTGAACATACTCCTCAGTTCCGTCAAGAAGACACATGAACTCCTTAGACTGACCCTCCGAGTCCATGTCAAAACCGACGAACTTGCTGTTCGCACTCGCGGTTATTATTCCCTTCTTATCAACTACACATATATCAGTAATGCCGTATGCGGAAGCCATGGCAGAGAGATCTGCTGTTCCCTCAGATTCCACGGCGCGCTTAACAGACCTGCAGATCTTCAGAAGGTCGTCGTCTGCAGCCTGCTCTATCTCTCCTCGCATGTCATCAATCGACTGCGTCATGAGTCTTTGTGCATCGTTCTTCGCCAGGTTGGTCTGAAGCACATACATAAGAGATGTTGACAGTGCAAAAGCAATGAGAACCGATACAAGAAGCCACCTCTGAATCTCCCTTGTGATGTTTCTGTCTCGAACCTTAATCGCAACACTCTCTCTCGCAAGAAAGGTTACGGCAACAGATGAAAGCAGCACCGATGCACCGACTGCCGTAATCATCGGTCCCGAGCACATCACAACGACCTGTATCGCCCTGTCCGCTTCATCCGCATTTGTGATGAACACCATGATGAGATGAAAAACCTCCATTACAACGCCGCTTGCACAGGCAAGCGCCCACGAAGGCTTCTTGTCATCAAACATGTACTTCCTAAGAAGCGCCGCGTATATTCCAGCCAAAACAGTCGAAACGCTGCAGGCCAGGCGCGTGAACATTCCACCGCCCCAGGCGACGCATATCCATCTCTCTATTCCTCCGATAAGACCTGCTATTATTCCGGCAGGCCCACCGAAAAGCAATCCAGCTGTAATCGGAGCTGCATCCCTGCAGTTTACGGTCGCGCCGTTAATCACGATGCCCCATTCATTTCCGACTATCGCGATGGCGCCGAATATCAGTCCGATGACTATCTGCTTTTGCACGAAGGATCTGCTGCCGAAGCTCGTCCTTTTGTCCAGCAGATAAAGCATCGCTGCCGCTGCGACCGGCAAAAGCGCTGCAATCGCAAGCTTTAAGTAACTTATATCCATAGGAATCTCTCTTTTCAAAGTTTTTTATACGAGAAGTATAACAGAATCGTGATACAATTGAAGCAACTTTTAACGACGAGGTGGAAATTATGAAGTCGAAGTACAGACACCTGCTCCGGATACTTTTTCCGGTGCCATTCATACTCGGAGTAATCGGCTACAGGATGGCCGGATACTCGTTTAACGACGCCTTCTACGGAAGTTTCTGCTTCTATTTCGTCAGCGTATATTCCAAGGCGTTCAATCCGATCATGGAGATTGCTCGCTGGACCGCACCTCTTGTGACCGTATCGTGGGTGATTGTCTCGCTGAGGGGTGTCTTCGCCTTCCTAAAGACTGCCATGGTAAGCAGCCGGAAGAATTCCATCGCCATCTACTGCGGTGACAACACCTCCGAAGCTGAGCTTCTTTCGAGCAAAATCCCTCATTCCTTCGTCGAGAGCACATCGCCTGCCGCTGATCCTGCTCTCATAAGCCGGTCTCTCACCCAGATCGTCTTCTTCGACGAGGATCTTCTGAGCCTCGAGTTCTACAACCGCAATCTCAATCTGTTTTCGAAGGGCAGGACTCACATAGTCCTCCGCGAGCTCGAGCCGTCATTTCTCCGCCAGGGAAATGCTTCATACTTCTCGCTCTCCAAGCAGACGGCCCTCGACCTCTGGCAAAAGCATCCTCTTATCTCCCCATCCGACCCTCTGAAGCGCCGCTTCAAGGTCGCAATAATAGGAGACGGAAACCTTGCCGAACAGATTCTTGACTTCGGTCTTCTGCTGAACATCTTCTCAGAGGATCAGTCAATTGAATATCACACCTACGGAAACTGGGATCTTTACAGCTCCCTTCACGGCGATTTGCCGCTTATGAACGATGACAGAATAATCCACCACGACAGGAGCTGGCAGCTTTCGATTGCAGACCTGGTCGAGATGGACAGAATAATAATCACAGAGGAAAACAACATTCGAATCCTAAATGCCCTTCTGGGCGTCTGCCGAAGCTCCGATATTTATTATTTCAGCCGCTCGGACGAGAACCCTGCGGCCTTCTACGAATCCGAAAGGGTCTTCGATTTCGGAACAGAAGCTGACCTTCTGACTGCAGATAACATTCTCTACAGCCATGCGGACTCAATGGCTGCGGCTCTGTATCTCATAGGCCTTGACAGAAATCTTGTCATCAACAGCAGTCTCCTGGAGTCCGGCACACGTAGTCATGAATGGAAGAACCTGCCGGGCGAGGACAAGCGCGAACACCAGTTCCGCGCATACTTCTATGAGCTCTACACCGACCTGCTCTCCTCCGGCATTCCGCTCGCGTCAGATCCGTTCGATATCGCGCCTCTCGAGCACATCAGGTGGTGCCGATCGAGATTCCTGGCATTCTGGCGACAGGGAGAAAATGGAGATTACATAACCAGAGTTCACAAGGACCTGGTTCCTTTCGAGAATCTCGATGAGAATGTGGCAGATGAAGAGCTTACACAGATAATCTTTATGATGCATTCATTCAGAAAGCGGACGGAAAGGCTGAAGGAAACAGCGATAGAATAGAATAGGATAGAGTGATATAGATTGAAGCCCGGCTTGCGCCGGGCTTCATTTCATTTATTACAGCTTGTTGATGTCTGCAAGCTTGAAACGCGAAATCTTCTTCATCGCGATGCTGCACAGGATTGTCGCAAGGACGCCGCTGACGCAGGCACCGATCAGGCAGGCCTTAGGCTCGATTGCCTTTATGAAGAATCCCATGTCAGGCTCCAGTGTGAGAAGTGTTATGTTGCCCATGACGCAGCCGAAGATTACTCCACAAATGATGCCAAGCACGGATAGGAATACTGTATCCCTGTAAATGTATGCTCTGGCGTCCTTGATTGAGAAGCCGTTGATCATGAGGACAATCAGTTCTTTCTTTTTCTCCTCTATGAAAACAGAATAGAGGTCGTACAGAACTATGATGGCCATCAGGACTGACAGCACGAGGTAGACGATTACGATTGCGCCCGCGATGTTTGCGAACTCGTCGAAAAGATCCTTCGACGCATTGTAGTCATCCTTTACCATTCGGATTCCCTCTGCTCCCTTGAGTGCAGCCTTGATGTCATCTACGGTGAGCTTTCCGGAGTCGACGATGAAGACGTTCGCCTCGGCAGGCTGCTCGAATACCTTTCTGAATACCTTGCGGCTCATCACAATCTGGTTGTTGAACATGTAGTGATCGAAAATTCCCTGGACAGTGAACTTCTTTATCTGACCCTCGCTGTCCATCACCTTGATCTTGTCACCAAGCTTGGTGTCGTAGTGCGAAGCGTAGGCCTTGCTTATCCAGATACCATCCTTGTACTCCTCCGAGGATGACTCGCCGTTAAGATGTACGAAATCGCTGTAATTGTCCTCAAAAGGAACGGTTAGAGTTACCGCTGTCTGCGAGCCGTCCGGCTTGATTATGCGGTAAGGTGACTGGTATGCATTTGTCGACTCAACACCTGCGGCATCGAGCTTGCCTCTGATTTCATCAGGATCTACAGACGCAGTCTGGTATCTTACGATTGTGTCGTAGCTGTAGACATCGCGGTACTGGTAGTTCATGCTCTTTCCAATGTTGTTGTTAACCGTTAAGGCTGTTACAACAAGGGAGGTGCAGCCTGCAATGCCTATTATGGTTCCGATTACTCTTCGTCTGTCGTTCAGACAGTTGTTGATTACGGTCTTTGAGAACAGAGGAAGCTTCTTCCAAATGACCCACTTCTCGAAGAATCGCTCGCGGCCCTTAGGAGGCTTCTCGCCCTTGAGGAGCTCTACAGCCTGCCTGTCCAAAATATTTTTGCACGCGAGATAGGTCGTTGCGAGGACCATCACCAGCTCGACCGCCACGAGGCCGAGGGCCTGCACAGGCGAGAAGTACGACGAGTAGATTCCGGTGATGAAGCGCGGACCTATGGATTTAGCCAGGATCTGTTCTATGCCAAAAGTACCGAGCAAAAGGCCGAGTACGCTTCCGATAGCTACCGCTACGCCCGAATATGCGAGGTAGCTCAGAGTTATCTCTCTTCTCCTAAGGCCGAGCGCCTTCTTGGTTCCGATGGAAACGATCTGATCCTTAACAATTCTCGAAATCGAGGAGTAGCTTACCAGGAGACCGATGATTATGAACAGGGTCGCCATGCTGTAGCGGAGATTGTCCGTGAGGTCGCAGAACCTCTGGATTACCATCTGACCGCCGTTGTTTTCCCTGGTGATTACGGTCCAGTCGTAGTTCTTTATGAACTTGAGCTTCTCCTTTGCTTTTGCAAGCTTGGCAGCGCCGGCATCATACTTCGCCTTCGCTGCGACGATCTTTGCCTCGGACTCTCTGATCTTGGCATCGTAGGAGTCGAGCTTCGCCTTGCCCTCCTTCAGCTTACGGCTGTACTTGTTGTACTTCGCCCAGCCGTCGTCAAGAGTCTTGCGGCCCTTGTCGAGCTGTACCTTCGCATCGGCGAGCTTGGCATCTGCTTCTGCGATGCTCTCGTCTATTTTGCTCAGGTTCTCTTCTCTATTCTCGGCACGCTTATCGGCGTTCTCCTCGCCGTCCCATTCCTCAGGAGTAACCTCCTCGAAGAACTTCTCGACAGCAGAGTCGAACTTGACTGTGTTCTCGTTCTCCTTGACTCTTCCCTCTTTGTATCTGTCGATGCTGTTATTCATCTTCTCTATGTCGGAATAGGTGAGAGTATCCTCAGCGTACTTGTTTCTGTATCCCTTCATTTCGGTCAGGAAGGCCTTGCTCTCATTATATTGCCTGAGGCCTCTGTTGTACTTTTTCTCGCCGTCTTTCAGCTTCCTGTATCCGTCGTCTAGCTTTTTCTTAGCAGAGTTATACTTGGCGCGATAAGCACTGAGCTTGGCTTTTCCGTCAGCAAGCTTCTTCTCAGCATTCTGAATCTTTGTCTTCGACCTTGCAAGCTTCTTCTCGTACTTCTTTATCTTGTTTCTGTACTCTGTCTTAAGGTCCTTGTATCTCTTCTCAGAGAGTCCGTCGCCGAGAGCTGTTACTTCTTCTGCAATCTCGTTTACCCTCTCAGAATACTTCTTTGTGCCTGTTCTCATTCCTCTCAGGCTGTCGCTTCTAATGTATGCCTCAACATATCCCGGATACGCCTTGGTATCGAAGCTCTTCTCGCTCACGAAAGCGAGGCACTGGATGTATCCCGAGCCTATATTGGCCATGCCGTATGATGAAAGATTGTATGAAACGTAGGCGGGGCTGTCCACAATGGCTGTTACCTTGTAGCGGTCTTCCTTTAAGAATTTCATTCCGTCCTTCTTGTCGGACTTTTTGTCATGCTTGAAGCTGACCTTGTCGCCTATCTTTAAGCCCTTCTCCTCGGCCCATCTGCTGTTTACGGCGATCTCGTTTCTTCGGACCGGAAGCGTGCCCTCAACATGGACGAGCTGATTCATGGTTTTGCCTAGGGACGTTATCTTCGTGACGTGGGTCTTGCCGCCGTAGCGCATCATCTGCGTTGTGACGTATCCCGTCTCTATCCGGTCGACTCCCTCGACCGTTCTGATCTTATCCAGGTCCTTGTCGGTCAGTCCGTTCGGGAACTGTATCTCGATGTCGTAGAGACTGCCCTCATCGTATATTCTGTCCGCCGCGCTCTGAAGTGCCGGTGACGTCCAGCTTATTCCGGCAAAAACTCCTATGCTCAGCACAACAAACAGCGATATGGCAAAAAATGACATGAACGTCGCCTTGATATTGCTTAGGAGCTCTATGAATTGTGTCTTCTTCATCTTTAAATCACCCCACTGCAAGCTCTACCACACGAGGTCCTCTGCATGCGCACGGTGTCTGTTGACAGTTACCTCGAAAATCTTTCCGTCTCTCATGTGAACGACTCTGTCCGCCATCCTTGTAATCTCCTCGTTGTGAGTTACCATAACCATTGTCGCTCCCGACTCTACGATTCTCTCCATTACAGACAGCACCTCAATACTTGTCGTGTAATCGAGAGCCGCCGTCGGCTCATCTGCGAGGATGAGCTTCGGTCTCTTAACAAGCGCTCTTGCAATAGATACTCTCTGCTGCTGTCCACCGGAAAGCTGCGAAGGATAGTTGTTCTTTCTCTGCGAAAGGCCTACAAGCTCGAGTGCCTCCTCGGAATCCATCGGATTCTCGACGAGCTCTCCGATGAGGTCGAGGTTCTGAATTGCATTCAGGTTAGGCATGAGGTTATAGCCCTGGAAAATGAATCCTATGTTGTCTCTTCTGAAATCTGTCAGCTGATCCTGTGTAGCCTTCGAGAAATCCTGTCCGAGATAGTGGAAGCTTCCGCTCGTCGCCTGATCCATTCCGCCTATAATATTAAGAAGTGTCGACTTGCCGCAGCCCGACTCTCCAAGCAACGTAAGGAACTCACCCTTGTAGATGTCGAGGTTTACTCCCTTGAGAACCTTCGTCACAATCTCTCCGTTGGTGAACTCTCTCTTGATATCTCTAAGCGAGATTACCACCTCGCCTGCCTTCCACGGAATCAGCCTCTCCGCATTGTCTGTGATGGCCATCGCAGCCATCATCACCATAATCTCACAGAGGTCTGCGTCCTCGTCGGTAAACGGCCTCTGTCCCGCTGTGGTGATCATCTGTATACATCCGATCTTCTCATAATCATTTGAGAAAGGAACACAGATCATCGAGCCTACCTCAACTCCTCTGAAATCCCTCGCCGTCTGCTCGTCCGGCTCCGCCGCAAAATCAAGCACCACCTTGCTTAGCTGCGTCTCATACACCTCACCGACTGCGCCCTCTCCGACCGGATGGCTCTTTGACATCATGTCAAGCGGGCTGATCCAGTAGTACGGATGTAGCCTGTCTGCGTCCGACTTGTCCGCATACCATATCACCGCCTGCTCAGCATTACAGTTATCTATAATAATTCTAAGGCTTCCCTGAAAAGCCTCCTCAAGCGTCTCCGCATTCGAAATGCACTTCTGCACCTTGCCTATCGCCAGGTAAAAATTCTTCGTTGATGAATCCATACGCCTAATCTCCACTTATTCTCGTGCAAAATCTTTGCTCTAATTATATATCCTTCACACGACCAACACAATCAGAACGTGCCTGCAAGACACAAGCCGGGTGCTGCAATATACGAGAAAAGCATTGAGCCCGGCCAGCGTCCCCTAACGCCCAATGCCCAATGCTCAATGCTCGTTGCTTTCCTCTTTATTCTTTATTTCGATTCCGATGTTCCTACAGCATCTCAACAAATGCTGCGATTCTTGTGTTCAGCTGTCCAACGTCTGCAAGTGAGTAGTCGGTCTCAACGCTCATGTAAGGAAGTCCGCATCCCTTAATGAGTCTCTCGATTGACTTCGACTCAACGTTGTATGTGTGGCATGCCTGGAGAGTCATCTCGACAACTCCGTCCGCCTTGAACTCGTCGATGAGGCTCTTTAGAAGCTCGAATCTGTTTGTATCAGGAGTCATTACCGAGCATCCGATGTCGAGGTATCTTCTTGAGAGTGCCTCGTAGATATCCTCAGCTTCGAGGTCCACGTTGCGGTCAAAAGACTTAGCGCCCGAGCAGCTCTCATAAGCTACTATTACTCCACCATTATCCTCGATTGCCTTGATAACCTTCTCGGTCACGCCGCCGATCGGGCATCCTGTGAGGATGATTCTTGGCTTCTTTGGGAGCATTTTGCCCGAAGCGTACTCCTCCTCAATCTTCTCTGCAACCGCCCTAATTTCTCCCGGAATTGCCTCTCTGTCGAACTTAAAGCTGCTTCCATAGAAAACCTTGAAGAGATCCATTCCGCTGACAGGAGCAGGGTCGTGTCTCATAACTGAAGCGAGCTTTTTCTTCGCGGATCTGATTTCGTTCTCGAGCCTGCATGCCTCTCTAAGCTTCTCCTCTGTAATCTCAACATCGAACTTCTCCTCGAGGTACTCCTTGAGTCTGATAACCTCACTCTTCCAAAGCGCGAGAGCAGCCTCTCTCTGGCTCTGTGGAAGCTCCATTACGAACACATCCTTGAAGTCCTGCATAAGCTCGTACATCTTCTTCTTGCCGTCGCAGGTTGTCTCACCGACAACGAGATCGCTGAAGTAGAAGAACGGACACTTGTCTGTAATGGCAAAACCATAGCTTGACTTGATCAGCGGGCAGAGGTTAGGAGGAAGATCCTTCTCTGCGTCCGGAATTGTCTCGCCGGATGTCGAGCAAAGGCTCACCGCAGCCGCTCCCGCAGCAGTCGCAAGCTCAACAGGAAAATACGTACAATACGATCCGATAACAGGCTTGCCTGCATCCTTAATCTGCTTTACAGCAAGGAAGGAATTTCTTCTCTGCTCCGCAAAGCTCTCAAATACCTCCGGTAAATCCTTAATAATCTCCATCTTATGTTCTCCATTCTTTTCAATTTATATAATCATAAGGCCTCGAGCCCCCTGAGTCTGTACACCTGCCTTAAGCCTGTTGATTAACACAAAATCGCCACCCAAAGAGCCAGCAAAAAAAGAGTCCTTTTGATACCCGACTATCAAAAGGATTCTTTTTTATATTAGGAAGTTTTCATCATCAATTACTGTTTGTTTGCTGTGTTATCTATTATCATTCCCCATGATTTATACTGGGAACTCGATTGCAATGTCCTTGCCCTCAGCGATGTAGAGCTTAACAACTCCGCCGCTGATTCTTACCTCAGTTCCTGCAGGTACAGCTGGAACTGCTACTGCTGGAGCCTCAGCCTCATCAGCCTCCTCCTCAGCGGCATCATCTGCCACTTCCTGGATGTTAGTAGTATTCTCAGGCTTGAGTGGTGTAAGTGAATCACAAGTCTTAGTGAGTGTTGCACCAAGCACCTGTCCGATTGTGTATGCGCCTGTTACATCGAGAAGACCTGTATCACAAAGATCAGGGAAAAGGTTAGGATCCTCAAGGTTGTGCTCGTTGAGTACTGTTCCTTCCTCTGCTCTGCAGCAAAGTACAGCTGGATCATTCTTATGCTCAAGTGCATATTCAAGACTGATTGACATATTCGTGTTCCTCCTTATTAATTACCCAATTGATGTTTCTATTCTAACAGCCAAAGAGCAATTTTTCTAATCACTTATTACAATAACTCATTATCAAAGGATTGAACTATTCAATCGAAGGTTCGCAGCCGTAATGGCGGGTACATGCTGAGTCTGAGTTTTCTGGGTAATTTAAAGATTCTCATTATTATCAGAAAAATTCTCCTGACATGGGATTTTAAAAAATTACCCAGAATGAAATGTTCGAAAACCAGTGTTTCCGGCATGATTACAGTGTTGTTCTCTCTGACTAATTTCAATCTTCATGATCATGGGAGAATAATTCTCCTGACAGGGATATTCGAAAAATTACCCAGAATCCACGGTGCCCTGAAGGGTGCTTCTGAGCCGAATTCTGAGGCAATCTCTCTGACTTTTTTTAATCTTCACACAAATAGGAGATTTTTTCTCCTATTAGAAGCTTTTGATACAAAACCCAGAAGAATCAGTATGGCGCCTCTGTGCCAAAATCAAGGAAATCGCTTCCTGTGGCACAATTTTGTGCCATAATCGGCGTTTTGCCCGAAAATGGCACAGAGATTTCAATCCGGGGCGCGGGCAGCGCCCCGAATCCCGGAGGGCGGCCCGTTGTTCTTAGCTCTGAAGCCTGAGGTAAGAACATCGCATAATAAAAGACCCGGTGCTTCGAGGATGGTTTCCCTAAGCACCGGGCCCGCCTAATTGCAGTAACCTTACTGTACCATTTTACTTAATCTATTCGATTGTCAGTTGCTGGATGCGATGCAGCTTATGCTGTTCGCATCACAGCTTCTACTGCTTGCTCTTAAGCTTCCGCTTTAATTACTTAATGATGTTCTCAGCGTAAGTCTCCCACTTGCCTGTCTCAACAGCCTTA
>CAMFZN010000031.1 GCA_946006945.1 uncultured Clostridia bacterium
TGATAATATCGGTGTATGAATATTATGGTAATAAGCGACACACACGGAGATATAAGCAGGGCACTTGAGCTTTACAGACAGTATGATAAAGCTCTTTCTTTTGATGCCCTGATACACTGCGGCGACTACGAGAAGGATGCAGCAAGGCTCGAGCCTCATGTCGGCTGCCCGGTTATATCTGTTCCCGGCAACTGCGACGGCTGCCACAGCAGAAGCTTCAAGCTTCTTGATACACCGGGAGGCAGAATTCTTGTCACTCACGGATATGCGGAAAGAGTCAAGGAGAGCTTCACAGGACTCTACTATCTTGCGCTTGAGAACGACTGCTCTGCAGTACTTTTCGGTCATTCCCACATTCCTGTAGTAGAGAAGATGGGAGATATTACTCTTGTCAATCCAGGAAGCCTTACAGACCCAAGAGGAGCCATGGGAGAGCCGACCTTTGCCGTTCTGTCTTCAACCGTAAGCGGAATCAAAGCATCAGTAATAAAGTACTATAGATAACAGGAGGTGCCATTTATGGGCGATCTGACCAAAAGAGCCCTGTCTCAGGCTCTCGGTGAGCTTCTTGAAGAGAAGCCTTTGGATAAGATTACGATAAGCAGCATCACGGACCGCTGCGGTCTTACAAGAAATACTTTCTATTATCATTTCGAGGACATATACGATCTTCTTAGATGGGAGTTCGAGCGACAGTCAGACAAGATAATGAAGGAGATTGAGGCAGACTGCTCAGCCGAGAGCTTCCTTAATGGACTGAATTATCTGTATTCACGCAAAAAGGCCATCTATCACATATACAACTCCATCTCCAGAAGCAGTCTAGAGAAGTATATCCGGGATATTGCCAAGAAATACGCAGGTGCAATTGTGGATCGTCTTCTCGGCTCACCTGCAGCTAACACAGATGCCAGGGCGATTGTAGCTGATTTCTATACCAATGCCTTCGTCGGCTCAATTGAGCAGTGGCTCGATGACAGGATGAGCACCTCCCCGGAGGTAATGTCGATTCTCTGTGAGGAGATGCTGACAGGCACAATTGAAAGTGCGGCGAAAAGCGCGCGAAAGGTCATTCTTGATCCAAGAATAAGACCCGGAATGTAATCCGGGTCATTTTGATTGCTCTTTTGTACCATTTCCGCGTTGCCTTCACTGTCCTGCGCTTCACGTACGGAAGGTGCGCTCCGCTGCTCAGCAGCTCGGCGCCTTGATCTGGCACAAAATAGCGACGCAAAACTGAAACATGATGTTTTCACGCCAGTCCGGTGTATCCGAGCTCGAGCTGCTCACTTAAGCCGGTGTGTCTTTCGTCTCTTCTGTTGTTGTCGATCATCCACTTAAGGCATCTTGGCGAGCCGACAAGAATTACAAGCTGCTTGCCTCTTGTCACTGCTGTATAAAGAAGATTCCTTGTCATCAGCATTGGAGGGAAATTGTATATCGGAACTATTACAACCGGGAACTCGCAGCCCTGACTCTTGTGAACAGTTATCGAATATGCGAGCTCAAGCTCATCGAGCATCTCACCCTGGTACTCTATCAGCCTGTCATCAGAGCTTACAAGCAGGCTTCTTGCTTCAGTGTCTATCGACTCAATGACGCCCATGTCTCCGTTGAATATTCCTGTCCTTGTCTCGTAATCGTCCTGGTATCTCCACTCGGCGTTATAGTTATTCTTAATCTGCATCACCTTGTCGCCTTCCCTGAACGTTCTTCCTCCTGCCTTTAATTCTCTTCTGTCCTCACTGGCAGGATTTATTACGTCCTGAAGGAGTGTATTAAGATTAGGCGAGCCAAGAGTTCCCTTCTTTGTCGGCGACAGAATCTGAATGTCTGATGCACTGTTTACGAAATCATAGTAATTCTCAAGCCTTCCGGAGACAAGCTCGCATATTGTTGATGCAATCTCATCCTCAGAGCTTCTAACCATAACAAAGAAGTCGCTGTCAGCCGTTCCGGCCTCGGGGTACTCACCCTCGTTAATCATATGAGCGTTAGTTACTATCCTGCTACCCTGAGCCTGCCTGAATATGCTCTTAAGCCTTATTGTATTGATTCTCTCGCTTCTTATTATGTCCCTAAGCACATTTCCTGCTCCGACAGACGGAAGCTGGTCGGCATCTCCTGTGATAATGAGCCTGGTCCCCGGGACAATTGCTCTTAGAAGTCCATCCATCAGAAGAGTATCTATCATGGACGCCTCATCTACGATAACAACTCCTGCATCGAGAGGGTTCTCCTCGTTACGGCCAAAATACAGCTCATCCTCATCCTCGGAATACACGTACTCAAGAAGCCTGTGGATTGTCATTGCCGGAAAGCCTGAGGCCTCCTGCATACGTTTTGCCGCACGACCTGTCGGTGCAGCGAGAGCTACCTTGATATCAAGACGCTCAAAAACGCGGACTATCGTGTTGATGATTGTGGTTTTGCCCGTACCCGGACCTCCGGTGATTATTGTTACATTGTCTAGGAGAGCCTGCCTTACGGCCGATCGCTGCTCGTCTGAGAGCTCGACCCTTCTTCCCTCTGAGGTTCCAAGACTCTGCTCGGCATCGTTAATGGCGTTGTCTATATTCACCGGAAGAGCCTCTATCGGAGCCTGAGCTATCAGCCTGAGCCTCTGAGCAACTCTCTGCTCGGCATAGTAATAGCCGTAAAGATATATCACCTCTTCGCCATCGTAGAATTCTGTCTGAATCTCGCCCTGAAATACAAGGCTTGAAAGGCATTCCTCGACGCGTTCAGTTCCCGTGTCAAGAGTCTCTATGACTCTCTCAATGAGAAGGCTCTTAGGCATCAGCGTGCTTCCGTTAAAGGCCCATCTCTGGAGAATGTATTTGATTCCGCTCTCTATTCTGAAGTCGCTGTCAGGATCTATTCCGATTCTTACGGCAAGCTCATCTGCCTTGTGAAAATCGATTCCTCTTATGTCATCGGCGAGTACGTAGGGATTGGACCTTATTATCTCCATCGACTCCCCGCCATACATCTTGTATATTCTGATTGCATCATTCATTGCGACTCCAAGGTCTCTAAGTTCAAGAGAGATTGAGGCGAATTCCCTGGACTCCGAGAAGGACTCCTTGATTCTTGCAAGAGTTTTCCTGCCTATTCCGTTTACGCAAAGAAGACGGTCAGGATTTGTCTCTAGGATGTTCATTGTCTCATCCCCGAATGTATCCACAATCTGGGCTGCAAGCTTTGGTCCTATGCCCCTGATGCTGCCTGAAGATAGAAATTCGAGGATTGCAGCGCTTCCCTCGGGCATAGCCTCCTCATACTCTCCGAATGCGAACTGCTCGCCGTATTTCGGATGCACAACAAAATGACCCTCGAGCCTGTAATCAATGCCTTCTCTAGGATCATTTATGCTGCCGGCTATTCTGCACGCACCGTCCTCCGTGTCAAAAACAGCAACCGTATATCCGTTTCTCTCGCTGTGAAAGATGATTCTCGCTATCCTTCCGGTAATCTGCATCTAATTAAAAAGTCCTTTTGTACAATCTGCGGTTATCGAGCGAGAAGACCTTGTCTGAGAACTCACCCGGAGCAACATCTCGAAGATTATCTTCGAAGTCAAACATCTTTGCGTCCATCATGTCGAGATAATGAAGAAGCTCCGCCTCAGGAAAAACAGGCTTCTTAGGGCTGCCGAAATCAGGCTCGTAGTGATGACTAAGCGACATGTGCTCAAGCATTAGAGCCTTCTCATCCGGTACTCCAAGCTCCTTAGCCCTCTCCTCTATGGAGGCTACTCCCATTACGAGATGTCCGAGAAGCTGGCCTCTTGTCGAGTATCCCGGCGATACTCCGTTCTCGTCGGATAGAATCTCATTCAGCTTCTCGATATCATGAAGCACTACACCTGCAAGGAGAAGGTCTCGTGAAATATTGGTATATACCTCGCATAGTCTCTCTCCCGACATGAGCATCCTCTTGACATGATAAAGCAGTCCGCCGTACTCTGCATGATGATTCCTCATCGCAGCAGGATAATACATGAGCCTTTCCTTGTTTCCTTCATAGAACGACAGGCAAAGCCTCTTTAAATCCTCATCCTCGAAGCTTTCTATAGTTCTGATTATGTAGTCATACATATCCTCTGAATCCTCAGGTGCGGCCTTGATGTAGTCGCTCATGTCCACAGGATCTCCTGAAACAGGCATTCTCATCTGCTCGATTCTTACCTGCTTGCTTCCGTTGAACTCCGTTACCAGACCCTTGATCTTGATAATGCTTCCTGTCTTAAGCGACTCAAGCATTGCCTTATCCTGAGCTGTCACGGTCCATTTCTTTGCATTGAATTCTCCGGTTGAATCTCCGAGATTGATATCAAGATATTCCTTCATGGACTTTCCTGTCTTTAGCATAAAACTCTTTACCATGAAGAAATCCACTACCTGCTGATTTATTTCAATATTAACTGCATATGATGATTTCATTTCTATACATTTACCTCTCTTATTATCTCTCCCTTCAGGGAGCTTGCATCTATTGTCCATTATAAACCATATCAGCCTCCTCTTCACAACAAATTGAAGATGATGTCGGATAATGGTAGAATAAAGCATACCAGTATGAAACGGAGGGAAGACATATGTTTGATGCAGCTAAAGCAACGAGGGAGACAGTTGAATGGATCAGAGACTGGTTCGAAAGAAACGGCAAGGGATGTAATGCAATCATCGGAATCAGCGGAGGCAAGGATAGCTCAGTTGCTGCTGCACTGTGCGTTTCTGCTCTCGGAAAGGACCGTGTTTTTGGCGTTCTCATGCCTAATGGCGAGCAATCGGATATCGATATGGCTGAGCTTCTTGTAGATCATCTCGGAATCGATTCCAAGATAATCAACATTGAAGGAGCCTTTGAGGCAATTCTAGACGAGATGAGAGATGCCAATCTCGAGCCTTCACGCGATACCATCATCAATCTGCCGCCAAGACTCAGAATGTCGACACTTTATGCTGTAGGACAGACTAAGAACGGCCGTGTAATCAACACCTGCAACCTGTCTGAGGACTGGGTTGGATATTCAACAAGATACGGAGATTCGGCAGGAGACATGAGCCCTATGTCGTGCTTTACAACGGCTGAGGTAAGAGCTATCGGAAGGGAGCTCGGCCTTCCTGAGGTTCTCATTCAGAAGGTTCCTACAGACGGATTAAGCGGCAAGACTGATGAAGAGAAGCTCGGCTTCACATATGAGGTCCTGGACAGATATATCAGAACAGGAGAAATTGATGACCTAGAGATAAAAGAGAGAATCGATACACTCCACGAAAGGAATCTGTTCAAGCTTAGATTCATGGACTGCTTCGAGTACAAGGGATAAGAATACCGGATATAGAGTAATATGCAGCAGACGCGGGCTTAGGATGAGCCTGCGTCTTTTTTGATGTTATTATACATAGCCCGCGGTTGTCTTAAATGCGTCTGGCAGTTTAGGTCAATCGGGATTTTCTTCCTGCTTTTCTGACATCTGAGAGAGCAGGGATTACTATTGAAAGTATTATCATCAGGGCGCCTGCCGCCTTGTTCAGAGTTATCTCCTCTCCCAGGAAGACTATTCCGAGTATTGCCGCCGTAACCGGATTGAGTAGAGATATCAGGCCTGCTCTTTCCGGAGTTGTGTATTTCTGTCCGATAGGCTGAAGAGTAAAGCCCACACCGCTGCATACAAGAGCCAGTGCAAGAATAGACATCCACTCGTCACCTCCCTGAGGAATTCTAATCTCCTCGAACATGAAGGCGCCTGCGAAGGCAAAAAGTGCGATAAAGAGCATCTGAAGTACAGCTATTACGGAAGCATTGTCGCTTTTGGCATATCTGTCAGTAAGTATTACAAGCATAGCGTACCAGAAGGTTCCGAACAGAATCATCAGTTCGCCTGCGCTGAAGCTTGGCACTCCGCCTTTGAGAGTCATAAGTGCCACACCTGCCAGCGATAAGATTCCTGTTACGACGGTTGAAGCACCGGGAAGAGTTCTCGTAAGGATGCAGGTAATGACAGGAACCATTATTACAACAGTTCCTTCAAGGAAGGCGGTAACAGATGTATCTGTAGAGCTAAGCCCCTTCAGTTCAAAGCCGATTGCAAGTACGGAGACCAGGCCTATTACAGCGCTGTGAAGCACCTCTTTACCTGTCGCCTTTGCAAGAGTCTTTCTGAAGAGAAGGCCAATGACAACAAATGCTACAAGGAACCTCGTTCCCATGAGAAGGAAAGGTCCCATCGTCCTAAGTGCTATTTTGCCAAAAAGAAGAGAGGTCGCTCTCAGGCAGATAGAAACAGCTACCAGAACCTCTCCTGTTCGTTCGTTCATTCTTATCATCAGAATATCATTCCTTATATTAATATATATATGCTTTGTGCCTTGATGCTGCACAGGCAGCACTGTCATACTCTAATCTTCAAGTATTTCCACGCCGGATGCACGCACAATTTCATTTACCGCATCTTCGATTGAACCATTATTCTCTACAATCATATCAGAGAAGTATTCATACATCGGATATCTCTTCTGATACATGAAGCTTATGTCTGCAGTCTGTGACAGTGGTCTGTCCTCCGTAGACAGAAGCGCAAGGTCTCTTCTTATCCATACTACCAGGCTGTTTCTGTGAAGAGGATAGTAATTCTCTGACCTGGTAACGCAGCCTCCTCCTGTTGAGATAATGCAGTTGGCGGTAAGGGCGGTATCTTCAATAATCTCCATCTCAATATCTCTGAAGGCAGGCTCTCCATCATTGATAATAATATCTGACGGACTTCTTCCTGTCCTCTGTATAATCATCTCGTCGGTATCGAGCATCGGCCAGCCGAGATTCTGCGCAAGTGATCTTGCGATTCTTGTTTTGCCCGAGCCCGGCATTCCGACAAGCACAATATTCATCTTTCGGCGAGTGAGCTCTGAGGCTATGTTATTAACTCTTCGTCTTGTAGTCTCAACATTATCGAACAGCTCCGCACTCTTTGCTGCCTGACCCACAAGCATTCTTATTCCTCCGATGCAAGGCACGCCAAGAGACTCTGCCTGCATGATCAGGTTAGTTCTGGCAGGGTTGTAAATAATGTCAATGACACCCTTAAGCTCTTTGAATGGTGATAGGTCGAGGGGTGATCTGTTCATGTCCGGATACATTCCGACAGGAGTGGTATTGATAATCAGATCCGCGTCATAATGCCTGCTTATGTTATCGTAATTATTCTCTCCGGTTCGTGAGATAACAATCACGGATCTTGCACGAAGCTTCCTGAGTGTATATACAGCTGTAAGTGAAGCGCCTCCACTTCCGAGGACAAGTGCCTTTGACCCTGAGACCGGAACACTAAGCATCTCAATGAGAAGCTCAAAGCCGTATGCATCGGTGTTGTCCCCGTAAAGAGTTCCATCCTCACGCCTTACAATCGTATTGACGCTTCCGATAACCCTTGCAACTGACGACAGCTCGTCGCAATACTTCATCACGGTCTTTTTGTATGGAATAGTGACATTTATTCCATCCCAGTCGCCGTTTGCAAAGAAATCATCAAGTTCTTCTTCGGTCTTTTCGTATACGTTGTACTCGTAATCTCCAAGCTCAGCATGTATCTCAGGAGAATATGTGTGTGAAAGCTTCTCTCCGAGAAGTCCGCAGATTCTTCTACTCATCCTATATCACCCTCTAAAAATGATAGTTCACATTTCTTAGTATATTCGTATAATTATACTATAAAAATTTATCAGGAATAAACAGTAATAATCATTTTTATTCTGCTGCAGGGAGGCCGCGGGCCATACCACTAATACAAAAGGAGATTATTCATGACAACTGTTAACATAGGAGAGCTTGAAATCGTAACGGGAGGTGCGCCTTGTGTATGCACCTCAATAATGGGAGAAGACCTGGAGGCAATCGCAGCCTCGGCCCGCCGCGCGGCCGAGGCGCCGGTCAACCTCATCGAATGGAGGGTTGACCGGTTCGCGAACGCGGACGACCCTGCAAGCGTTCGCTGCGCGATTGCCCTTCTAAAGCCCCTAATTGGTAAGCTTCCGCTCCTCGCAACCGTCAGAACGACTGATGAAGGCGGCTCATACAGCGGAAGCCGAGAGGCCTATACCGCCCTTGTCAATACTCTGCTTGAAACAGGTAGCATCGATGCTGTGGACGTAGAGCTTGCAAGGGCGGCTGATTTCGGCTGCAGCATTGCAGCCAAGGCAGCCGAGCTCGGCGTAGCCCTAGTCCTTTCGTATCACAACTTCAGTTCTACGCCATCCTGCGATAAGATGCTTGAGATAATAAAGACAATGCAGGATCTCGGCTGTGATATTGCCAAGATTGCTGTAATGCCTCGCTCAAGCGATGATGTTCTTGAGCTTCTTAAGGCAGCATCCATTGCAAGAGATGAGGACAGGACTCCGGTTGCAGCCATTTCCATGGGCAGACTCGGCATGATAAGCCGACTTGCAGGCGGAATCTTCGGAAGCGTGCTTACCTTCTGCTCAGCCGGAGAGGAATCGGCCCCGGGGCAGCCCGATGCACAGCTTCTTAAAGATGTATTTAAGGCTCTATACTAAAAATAATGCTCACACTCCTTCAGCAAGCTGAAGGAGTGTGAGCATTTTCTGCTTTCCGTCATTTATTATCCGATATTCATATTGTTTTGTTGCCCGGCAAGGCCGGTTCTTATTCTCTATTCCTCGAGCATCATCTTAAGCGATGAATCTTCGAAGAACGTGTTGGCGTTATAGAGGAACAGCACGTCCTTGATGCCCTCAACATCTATAACGTCCTGAATGTTGTCATAATAGTATCTCGGATCTACCACAACAATCTCCGTATAGTGCTGCATAAGATAAGGAAGAACCGAGTTGGCATATGAATCCTTAATCAGAAGAAGACGTCTGTTGCCCTTCACAGGAGTCTTTATTGTGTATATTGAGTGATTTGTTCCACCGAATACCTGGTATGCATCCTTCTCCTCAAGCTTATCGAGGTTATAGAACTCTGTAGTCTTCTTCTTTGACTCCTCATAGAAAATCACAGAGTTAAGCCTTCCATCATCCTCTCTTACAGGCAGGGTAATCTCATCACACCTTCCGCCGCTAAAACCGCTCTTCGAGGACATCGTTCCGAGGAAATCGTTCTTTACAGGATACTGCTTGAAGCTGTATTCCTCCTCGAGGCCGAAGCTTTCCTTAATCGCCTGATATGCAAGCTCAGCGCCGGCTGATGTCCAGTGATGGTCTGTGTAGTAAAAGAGCTGTCTGTCCTTCTTTGCGTCCTCGAAGCTTTCTCTCACATCTATCGGCTCACAGCCGACTTTCTTTACAGCCTCAAAGAATGAGTCCATGTATATATTCTGATCTGCCGGATTTGCGCCGACAGGAAGCTTCTTTTTCATTATGCTTACAGCATTAGGCGCGAGCAGGAATCTTGCCCTTATTCCGGGATTAGCCTCTATAAACTCCCCTATTGCCTCCGAATTATCCTTAATGAAGCTTCCGGACGGAACATTGGAATCTTCAATCAGATATCCGCCGCGTCCCTTCCATACACCATTGGATTTTATTCCTCCGATGGCTGCGTCAAACGATGACTTTACTCTTATGAACTTGTCTCTAAGAATAAACTGGTCATTCGCATAATCCTCGAAGGACTTCTCGAATCGTCCGTTCAGATAGTCATGAACTGATACATCCGGGAACTCCTGCAGCATTCTGTTCTCCTTCTCAGAGAAGCTCTTGTCAGGAGCAAAAAGGTTGAGAGCAAAAAACGCGACAAGCACAGCCGCAAAGCTCACAGCAGCAAGCTCATTGGCATTTCCTCTGACTGCAGACCCAAGCCCCTTAAAAATGTTTAATAATCTGTTTTTGATATTAATAGCCATTTGTCTCCAATCTAGAATCTGAAATACAGAAACGGATTATATGATCCGTAAACAAGATACGATACAGATATAAGGAGCACCAGAAGAGCCCATACTGTCTCATGCCATCTGAAGCCCCTCGATATTCTTTCATGCTCCTTAACAGGACGCTTTGTGCTTCCAAGCACACCCATTGCTATCAGCACCAGTCCCGTCCTCAGAAGATAAAGCGTCGATGAATCCATGAAGCCTGAGCTTCCTATTCCGAACATTATTCCAAGGTAGCGAACTGCCTCACCAATGTCTGTTATGCTGAAGAATACCCAGCTGATTGTTACTATCAGCATGGTATAAAGATGCTGTGCCCACGACGGCATTTTCTCTATATATCCGCCAATCAGGTATTTCTCGATTATCAGAATTACGCCAAAATACACACCCCACAGCACGAAGTTCCAGCTTGCACCGTGCCACAGTCCCGTAAGCGACCATACTATCAGAAGGTTCATAATATGTCTTCTGACAGGAACTCTGTTGCCTCCTAGTGGAATGTAAACATAGTCTCTGAACCACGATGACAATGATATATGCCATCTTCTCCAGAAATCAGTAATGCTTACAGCTGTATATGGATAATTGAAATTCTCCTTGAATCTGAAGCCGAACATTCTTCCAAGGCCTATTGCCATATCCGAGTATCCGCTGAAATCGAAATAAATCTGAAGCGTATAGCAGATAATTCCTATCCATGCAGTAAGAACGGTGAGTTCATCAGGTGCAATGGCCGCTACATAAGCATTTAGTGCACCGAGGTTGTTGGCAAGTATTACCTTCTTGCCCATTCCAATGCAGAATCTGATTGCTCCGCTTCCGAAGCTGTCGAAGGAGAAGCTTCTTTCGGTCAGCTGCTCCTCAATATCCTTGTAATTGACAATAGGACCTGCGATAAGCTGCGGGAACAGCGCAAGATAGAGCGCCACCATCATTGGATTCTTCTGTACCTTCACCTTGTCTCTGTACACATCAAATATGTAAGAAAGCGCCTGGAATGTATAGAATGATATTCCAACAGGAAGCGGCAGCGCCGTATATCCTATCGAAAGACCTGTTACAGCATTAATAGTATCCATGAGGAAGCCGAAATACTTGAAGAAACCAAGAATCATAAGGTTGATTACAAGTGCAAAAACAAGGTTCTTCTTACCGCTTCCTCCTTCCGTCTTCTCCCTGTCAATCTCTCCCGCCATATAGTAGTTGAAGGCAGCACTGAATATCATTAGGAAAAGATATACAGGCTCTCCCCAGCTGTAAAAGACAAGGCTGGCCACGAGCAGCCATGCGTTCCTTGCCATAAGATGGCTCTTAGGAATCAGATAATACACCCCGAGAGTAATCGGAAGGAAATAGAAGATAAACATGATACTGCTAAATAGCATCTCTGAATACCTCCTCGTAATCCGCCGCATTATCAGATGTACAGTAGAAGTAGTAATTACCCTTCTCTATCTTAATGCAGTTCTCCAGCTGCTTGACCTGCTTAGGTCCGTAACTCTTATACACATCAATCTGTGTTTTTGTTCTTCTGTCTGCAGCTTCTGATACCGGTCCGAGCGCATCCTTTGATGCCGCCTTTACAATCAGAAGCTCCTCAACGGCAAGCTCCCTGGTATTCCTGTAATACACCACCTGCTCAAAGCTTCCTGAATCAAGTCCAAAGAATTCCATGACATCACGATCTGACGCCTTCTTCATCTCCTTCTCAATTCCCATCTCGTTTTCGAGCCTGTCGCTTATTACCGCAAGATCTATGTCCTTAGCGCTTCCCGATTTATAAACTATGACCAGAAAAATAATCAGGGCGAGCACGAATCCCGCCTTGATTATTGTATTTCTGTCTATTGATTTACCTATGTCTGTTGAAGTCATTGTATGTCTGCTTCTCCTGATTCGTTATAGTCAATTTACATCTTAATGCTGCCACCTCCGGCAGCATCCGTATTATTATCTTGTCGTCTCTTCTTCCTACAGCCCTGCACTGTCGCATACACGCTTCATCCAGTATGGGTAGTACTCCGGTTTTGCATGAATGCCATCGCCCTCGTACAGATTCTTATGCTCAGGAAGGATATCTGACACATCAATATAGTTATACCCTTCGCTCTTGCACATGGCCTTTAGAGCCTTGTTGAACTTGGCATAATTTCTTATGGACTTATTACCCTTCATTGCCTCCTTGGTTGGAGTTGTGATACTGCAGACATTAATATCTGTTTCCGGACTTACCTTGAGGAAAGACTTAAGAAGTTTCTTGTACTTGGCAATGAATGCATCTGCATCACCTGCATAGTTACCCATGTCATTCATTCCATACGCAAAGAATGCTTCTTCTGGGAGTGTACCTGCCGCCTTCTTGAACTGGTCGTCAGCATATACAATGCTTCCTCCGATATCTGAATATACTATTGACTTAGGCAACCAGCCGTATACTATCAGACCTTCTGTCAGGGAGTCTCCGAGGATTACTGAATCTGCGAATCTTCTCCTGAATACAATTCTTATTCCGTCCTTGTTTCCGGAGCTTGCATCCTTCTCTATCCTCTTTACTGCAGCCTCGATTGTCTTGACCTCTGCTGTCTGGAAGGAACTTACCTGTTCAATGTTCTTGTCTATCTCAGCGTCTCCGACTGAAGCCCTTACGTTTGGTCTGAAAAGATTGAACACAAAAACCAGCGCCATCAGAACAACTAAGCCTGTTGCAACTATTCTGATTGCGCATTTCACAAATTTCCTTGGATCCTTCCTGTATGCTTCCTGAAGTTTCTCTAACAAAGCTGAATTCTCCTTAATATAAAATAATATCTGTCCCCCGTCCGAGTCTACATTTTACTCTAATTATTCATACTTCTCAACAGCCGTACTGTGAAGATAGAATGAAAATTAACTTGCTGCCGCAGAAGTCTTAACTGTACAATGAACGTATGAAAAAGAACAATTACGACATAATAATAATCGGCGGAGGGGCCTCCGGTCTCATGTGCGCAGCGTCTCTTAACCTTACGGGCAAGGCAAGAGGCCTTATTCTTGATGCGGGTCCAATCACAGGAAGAAAGCTTCTCATGAGCGGCAACGGAAGATGCAATCTTACACATTCGGGTTCAATAAAGGATTTTACTGCTGCCTATGGGCAAGGTGGAAAGAAGATAAGAAAGCTACTGTACAGACACAGCAATGAGGACATGTGTGAGTTCTGCAGCCGTCTTGGGATTACACTTGTTAAGGAGGCTGACGGCAGAATGTTTCCATCAACCGGGAGCTCTAGGGACGTTCACGAGGCCCTTCTTAAGAGGATTGCCTTAAACGGATGGGATGTGAGAACAGAGACATACGTAAAGGACATATGTCCATCATGCGAAGACAGCTTAAGCAGCGATGGTTCTATATTGGAGTATTCGGTTCAGGCAGGAAGTGAAGCAGATACCAGCGTATTCTCATCACGCTTTATCGTACTTGCACCGGGAGGAATAACCTATCCGTCAACAGGCTCTGACGGATCAGTTCACAGAATAATACAACGAAGACTTCCGGGAGTGGAGCTTACCGAGCTTAAGCCTGCTCTTGCTCCGATTGCAGTGCTTGATTATCCATATTCAGAACTTGCGGGCATCACGCTTGATAAGGTTCGCATAACGCTCAAAGGCCATGGAGTGAAGGATTCTATCTCTGAGGGAGGGCTTCTCTTCACTCATCAGGATTTCTCAGGGC
>CAMFZN010000032.1 GCA_946006945.1 uncultured Clostridia bacterium
GGCTGCGTATTCTCATGGCAGGATGAATGGTTCAAGAGAACCTGGAACACAATGTATGCAATCAACATGAAGCGCAATCCGTACTGGTCTGATTATCAGACCAATGAGCAGTATTTCGGACTTCTCTCTTTCGATCCGGGAGATGAAGAATCTGTATGCTATGTTGACGGAAACACAGATGAGTGGTCAGGTGACGATGTTGTCATGCATGGTGAGGACATAAGCGTATCGATGAAGTATGACGAGAAGTTCGTCTACTTCATGGTGGAGAAGGAGAAGCTTGACCTTGAGAAGGATAAGATATACATACCGATAGATACAACTCAGAAGTCCGGAAGCACCTACTGTGACAGCAACGGACTGAAGTTCGAAAGGGCAGCTGACTTCCTGATAGTCATAGACGGAAGAAACAAGAGCAGAATGCTGGTTCAGGAAAGATATGAGGCTCTTCGTTCAACCTATTCCGAGAACATATGGCTTTACGACACATATGCTGAGGGAAAGGTGCCCGAGAGAAGCTCATCGCGCTTCGTTCCTATAGACATGATTCTTCAGACGGCGACAGTTCTTGAGAGCGGAGATGTAAACGCTCCTTCGGAGGTCTACGAGACAGGAAAGCTCAGATACGGCAATGCCAATCCGAAGAGCAAGGAATTCGACTCTCTTGCAGACATCTGTGCTGAGGGTGACAGGCTTGAAATAAAGATTCCATGGCAGATGCTCAACTTCTCCGATCCGTCGAGAATGGAGATTCATGACGATTACTATGACGGAAACTACGGAATAGAGCATATTAACATAAGCAGAATGTACATAGGAGCAGCTGCAGGAGTGCCGGAGGAGAGGATTGCGATGAAAGCCGCAGTGCTTGAGGGCTGGGACAAGAAGGTTACATATCACGAAAGACTGAAACCGTCATATTACATGCTTCAGAAGTATTGGAGGAAGAGCGCTTGAGTATAGAAATACTGATCTATTCATATCTGGCAGTATGCATGGCGATGATTATGTTTAACATCGCCTGCGTTGTCGTGTTTAGAGTCAGTGACAGAAGAATAGACAGAATGAGCCGAGGTTTTGAGAAGGCGATTAGAAAGCAGGTTGAAGACGGTGAAGCCTCAGAGAAGGAGAAGAAATACCTTCTTCGCAAGCTTAAGAGAGTGGCTAACCTTAGAGCCTTCGAGAGAACTCTTCAGAAGATAGAGGAGGAGAACCCCGAGCTTGTATACTCATATCTTGAGACGGCATCTTCGGTATTCATGGAGCTTTCGGAGAAATACAGCAGAAAGAATGCGCTTGAAGCAGCTTTTTTCCCTTATCTCATAAGAGAACACGGGCTGTTCAGAGGCCGAGATCCGGAGCCTGTTATCAGAATGCTGCTCGATATGGTGCGAAATCAGAGTCTTTACTGCAGAGAGAATGCCATGGAAGCACTATACTCGATAGGCAATGCGAAGGCAGTACTAGCCGGACTGACTTTGGTTGACAGAAGCGACGGCTTTCATCATGCCAAAATGATAAGCGATGGTCTGCTGGATTTCGCAGGTGACAGGAATGAGCTCGATGAGCTGCTGTGGAACCACCTTCCATCCTTCTCAGAGGTGATGCAGGTAGCTCTGCTGGATTACTTCCGCTTCAGTTCGGGAGACCACAAAGAAAGAATGCTTGAGGTCATGACCTCTGAGGATACACCTGATGAGCTAAGATACAGCTGCATCAGGTATTTCGGAAGGCACAGATACGAGCAGGCATATGAGAAGCTTCTGCATTATGCCCGCATTACGGATAGAAACAAGTGGGAGTACCCGGCAATAGCTGCGACTGCCCTTGCTGGGTATCCGGGCGAGAAGACTGTCGGTGTGCTTAAGGGTCTTCTCGAAAGCAGCAGCTGGCATGTAAGATACAATGCGTCACAGAGCCTGGAAATACTTGGGTTTGAGTACATGGACATGATTGACATCATAGAAAGCGATGACAGATACGCAAGCGAGATGATCAGATACAGACTGGACCAGAGGAATCTCAAGGCGAGAAGGAGGGGGAGCGATGGTTAATGATTATCTATTTGAACTGACCCGCGATATCCTCATGTATGTCAATGGATTCTTCATAATATATCTCATCGGATACTCATCATTTCTGTTCCTTGCTGTCGTAATCGGCTCGTCTGAGCTGTACAAGAAGAGACAGCAGGAAATACTTAAGAGCACGCTTCACAAAGATTACTATATTCCGGTATCGATTATCGTTCCGGCATATAACGAGGAGGTAACGGTTGTAGATACTGTGCGATCGCTTCTCGCTCTTGAGTATACTGTATATGAAATAATTGTCGTAGATGACGGATCTAAGGATGACACATCGAAGAAGCTTATTGAGGCCTTCGACATGCAGCCTATTCGAAGACCGATACAGCGCAAGGTATCAAGCAAGCCTGAGGAGTATGTATATGAGACAACAGTGGACAGAATTCCGCTTACACTTATAAGAAAGAAGAACGGCGGAAAGGCAGATTCTCTCAATATGGGAATCAATGCCTCAAGATATCCGTATTTCATATGCATGGATGCTGACTCGGCTCTTCAGTATGACTCGCTAAGCAAGATAGTAAGACCTGTAATCGAAGAAAGAAATGTTGTTGCCGTAGGAGGTGCTGTAAGACCATCTAACGGCGTAGTGATAGAGGAGGGCCATGTTAAAGAGTACCACCTGCCTTCGAATCTTCTCGCCTGCATGCAGACGCTTGAATATGACAGATCCTTCCTTGCTTCGAGAATTCTTTTCGACAAGTTCAACGGTTCACTGATTATCTCGGGAGCCTTCGGATTGTTCAGGAAGGATACGGTCATAGCGTGCGGAGGCTATGACAGCAAGACGATGGGCGAGGACATGGAGCTTGTAGTAAAGCTCCACGAGTATTGCGTCCTTAATGATATTCCGTATAGTATCAAGTACGCTTCCGATGCCATCTGCTGGTCGCAAGCGCCAGAGAGACTTCAGGATCTGTGCAAGCAGCGCAAAAGGTGGCATATAGGACTCTTCCAGAGCATGTGGAGGCACAAGATTATGTTCGCCAATCAGCGCTTCGGTGCAGTCAGCATGGTATCGTATCTGTATTTTCTCATATACGAGCTGCTGTCACCATTCATAGAGCTGGCAGGTGTTACGGTAACGGTTGTATCGTACATTGTGGACCTGATAAATGTGAGATTCATGATAGCCTTCTTCCTGGGATATGCGGTGTACGGGGTGATACTTACGCTGACAGCGTTTTTTGCACGAATTCAGACGATTGACCTTGAGATTTCGGTCTCAGACTGCATTAAGGCGATATCGCTGTGCCTGATTGAGGTTGCGGGGCTAAGGTTCATATTGGCGTTCGTGAGAGCAACAGCTCTTGTTGGATATAACAAGAAAAAACTAAACTGGGGAAGAATTGAAAGAAAGAAGATTAATGTTAGTTAGGTTCGGACATATGAGAAGAGAACATGGTTTACAATCGCTGGGGCGAAGAATATTTGCGACCTTCATAATAGCAGCTTTCATGGCTGCGGCGATGAACTGCCCGGTATTCGCGAAGGTTCGAACGACGGATAAGGATTCGGCAGGAAGCGCCGTTTATATTGCGGGCAATCCCGACCTGTATCCGGTCGAGTACTATGATTCCGAAATAAATGAGTACAGGGGAATTATGCCGGAGCTGTACAAGCTGATATCCGAGGAGACCGGAGCTGACTTCGCATATATTCAGGCGGGCAGAACAAACAGGCAGAGGTATCTTCTCGAAAACAGCCAGGCGGAGCTTATCTCAGCCCACAGAAAGGGCGGGATCAAGGGAGGAATCAGCGACTTTAAGGTTCTGACCTGCGAGATAGACGGAAAGAAAACAGACATATACATAGCTTTCAGCAAAGCGGCATCCAGAAGCCAGATAAAAATGATAAAGGATGCCTTCGAAGCAATCAGCTCTGATGAAATTGCGGCTGCAGCGGTTAAGGCTGCGCAGGAGAGAGGTACGCAGGGTGTCAGTCCGGTATATGTTCTGATTACGGCGCTGCTTGCAATGGCAGTCATAGTGATGCTGATTATCATGGTAAGACACAGACACCGAGATGAGCGCAAAAACATGGAGAAGTACATAGATGAGGTTACCGGCAAGGGAAATGCGCTGTATTTCGAGGAGAAGTACAAAGAGGATATAACCTCCGATGTGAGCAGCCTGTATTACATAGCATATGTGGCTGTTGATGCGCAGATGATAGAGAATTACAAGGGAAGTGCAGATGTTGAGGCTATGATGAGACACTCAGCCTCGGTGCTTGAGGAATTCACGGGAGACGAAGACTTCTTCGGGTGTGTGAATAAGGGTGCTTTTGCCATAGGCTTTCAGGCTCCGACTGAGGAGAGGGCACTTACCTGGATGGAGGATGTTGTCTACGAGCTGAACAGCTACGACGGAGGAAGCATGTCGGCCCTTAGCGTAGCGTTCAGGGCGGGTATATATCACATTGGAGGCAGGGAGATCTTGGCAGACACGGCTCTTACGAATGCGAAGCTCAGCTATGCTTATGCTGAGAAGGACCGCCAGGCGGCAAGACTGTGCGATGACGGAATTCTAAAGAGCGAGGCCATGAAGTCCAGAATTCAGAGAAGAATGCAGGAGGCAATAAGCAAGAAGGAGTTCAGGCCATACCTTCAGCTCATGTATGATGTGAAGCAAGGCGGTCTCTGCGGTGCAGAGGTGCTGTCCAGGTGGCACAGCCCGGAGGAGGGCCTCCTTACGCCGGGAAGATATATCGAATCGATGATGAATGCGGGACTTGTCAGAAAGCTTGACTTCAGCATATTCGAGGAGTGCTGCAGAATGCTTGAGGAGTGGAAGGATACCGATCTCGGCGGCCTGAAGCTGTCCTGCAACTTCACGAGACTTACGATGTCTGATAATGCTTTTGCCCGCAGAATGAATGAGATTCTCGAAGGAACTTCCTTCGACAGGAGCAGGCTGGTGGTGGAGCTAACGGAGGATTCGCTTGCTGACAACATGAGCGTGTCGATAAGGAATATCGCGTACTGCAAGGAGCTCGGTTTCAAGGTTGCGCTCGATGACTTCGGAAGCGGATTCAGCTCAGTCAACGATCTTTGCGAATATCCAATCGATATTATCAAGCTTGATCAAATAATTGTGTCGAAGGCATCCACGGAAAGAGGGCTCAAGCTGATCAGAGGAATTATCAATCTGGCGCATGATATCGGACTGAATGTTGTGTGCGAGGGAATAGAGACTGAGGAGGAGAAAGAACTCATGGAGGAGCTTGGATGTGATTTTATACAGGGTTTCTACTTCTCAAGAGTACTGCCTCCGGATGCAGCTGAGGAAAGATTGAGAAGGAGCAAGATAGTGTTTGCAGAATGAGTGTGACGTGACACGGGCATCACAATGGGGATAGAAAAATGAATAAAAATAAATGATTACGGTAAAAGCTAAAGATTGTTAAATAATTGATTATGGTTTATTTTTCCCTGAATTGAGAATAGAATTAGTTTGCTAAAAATATTCAACAAAGGGGGACAATTGAATGGAAACTAAGTCAAAGTATCCATTGGGATTCTGGGCGTGCGCGACTACAGAAATCTTTGAGAGATTCTCGTACTATCTCGGACGTTCAATCCTGCTCGTTTTCGTAACTACAGCTGTAGTTAACGGAGGTCTCGGTCTTGAAGAGGGAACAGCTGCAACTATGCAGTCACAGCTGACAGCTTTCTCATACGGACTTCCAATTGTCTGCGCAGTTGTCTGCGACAAGCTCATCGGAGCTAGATATACTACACCTGTAGGAATGGTTCTCTGTGGAGTCGGCTACTGGCTCGGTTCAACAGCACAGAGTGCCGGAGCTATGTATGCAATGATCTGGTGTATCTCACTCGGACTTGCATTCTACAAGACTGGTCCACTGATCGGACGTATCGTTCCTAGAGAGCAGCTCAACGGAGCTTACTCAGTAAGATACGGACTCGTTAACATCGGTGCATTCGCAGGACCTTTCCTCGTAGGTATTCTCTACCAGGATGTTTTCGCACAGGGAGATGTTCTCGGATTCAGACCTTGCTTCAAGGTAGCTGCAATCCTCATGTGGTGCGGAGCTGTTTGGTTCACACTCGGCTCAAGATTCATGGGCGAGGCTGGTAAGAAGCCATTCAAGAAGGAGCAGACTGCAGAGGAGCTTGCTCACGAGGCTGAGGTTAAGGCTCAGAACAAGGACGCTAAGAGAGTTCCATTTACAACAATCGAGAAGAAGAGAATCGCTGCTATCTTCCTGATTTCAGCATTCGCTATCATCTTCTGGATCTTCTGGTATCTCGCATACCTGCCAGTATACTATCACTGGGGAACTAACGCTAACTGGGTTGTTGCAGGCTACAACGTACCACTCACATGGTTCGACGCTACTAACGCTCTCTTCTGCATACTCGTAGGAGTATTTGTAACACCTAAGCTCTGGGGATACTTCCAGAAGAGACCACAGGGAGACATCAGCATCTACAAGAAATGTGCAATGGGTATCGCTACACTCGGAATCGGCTACCTCTTCTTCGCAGCTCTCGAGCTCATGCGTGGAGACGGACAGATCAGCTGTCTCTGGATGATCATATTTGCAGTAATGATTACCTTCGGAGAGATGTTCTTCTCACCACTTGGTAACGCATTCATCGCACAGTACGCACCAAGCCGTATCTACTCAACAATGCAGTCAGTATGGGGTCTTGCAATCTTCTTTGCAGCACTTGGATATGGACCTCTCTACAATGCACTGTTCAGCGGCAAGATTACATTCATCACTGCTTGCTTCATCGTAGCAGCTGTATCAGCAGTTGCATCAATCGCTCTTGTACTCCTCGACAAGCCACTCACAGCACTTGTTGAGAAGAAGGACGAGGAAAAAGCAGAATAATAGTGCTATAATTGAATATGTTCATTAATATTAGGATTGGCGGGAGGCATTCAGTCAGTCCTAATATTTTTTGGAAACAACATGCCGAGGGGCTCTCGAGTTAAAGATGCCGGCTGATGCTGACATTCAGATTGTCAGGAGAGTCGCCGCAGGCAAAAAGTATTTAAGGAGGATAGAGAAATGGGAATTCCAGAAAGACTGTCCGCTCTTAGAGCAGTAATGGCTGAGAAGGGCGTAGACATGTACGTTGTACCTACAGCAGACTTTCATCAGAGTGAGTATGTAGGCGAGTATTTCAAGGCAAGAAAGTTCATCACAGGCTTCTCAGGTTCAGCAGGAACAGCTGTAATCACAGCAGATGAGGCACGCCTCTGGACTGACGGTCGTTACTTCATTCAGGCTGCACAGCAGCTCGAGGGAACAACGGTTCAGCTCATGAAGATGTTTGAGCCTGGTTACCCTGATATGAATGAATACATCGCAGACACTCTCAAGGCTGGACAGACTATCGGCTTCGACGGAAGAGTAGTATCTGTAGGCGAGGGTCAGGAGTACGCTGACATCGCAGCTAAGGTTGGAGCAAAGGTTCTTTACACTGAGGATCTCATCGATGCAATCTGGGAGGATCGTCCTGAGCTCTCAAAGGCACCTGCATTCGAGCTCGGAGTAGAGTACGCAGGAGAGACTGCTGCAAGCAAGCTCGCAAGAACTCGTGAGGAGATGGCTAAGGCTGGAGCAAACGTTCACGTTCTTACAACTCTTGACGATATCTGCTGGACTCTCAACCTCAGAGGTGACGACATCGAGTTCTTCCCTCTGCTGCTTTCATATGCAATCATCAGAATGGACAGCGTAGATCTCTACGTTGACGAGAGCAAGCTCGACGACAGCATCAAGGCTAACCTTGCAGCTCTCAACGTAACACTTCAATCATACAACGATATCTACGAGGATATTAAGAACCTTGGAGCTGATGATGCTCTCATGCTCGACCCAGGCAAGCTCAACTACGCTCTGTACAACAACCTCTCACCTGAGGTAAGGCAGATCGAGGAGAGAAACCCTGCAATCCTCATGAAGGCTATCAAGAACCCTGTTGAGATTGAGAACATAAGAAAGGCTCAGATCAAGGACAGCGTTGCTCACGTTAGATTCATGAAGTGGCTCAAGGAGAACGTTGGAAAGATCAGAATCACAGAGATGAGCGCAACAGACAAGCTTGACGAGTTCAGAGCCGAGATGGGTAACTTCATCCGTCCTTCATTCGAGCCAATTGCATCATTCGGTCCTCATGGTGCAATCGTTCACTACACATCTTCACCTGAGACTGACGTAGAACTCGAAGAGGGCAGCTTCTTCCTCACAGATACAGGTGCAGGCTTCTGGGAGGGTTCAACTGACGTAACAAGAACTTATGCTCTTGGCGAGGTATCTCAGGAGATGAAGGATCACTTCACTCTCGTTGCAATCAGTAACCTCCAGCTCGGAAGCGCTAAGTTCCTCGAGGGCTGCACAGGAATGGTTCTCGACATTCTTTCAAGAAAGCCATTCTGGGATCGCAACCTCAACTTCAACCACGGTACAGGCCACGGCGTAGGATATCTCCTCAACATCCACGAGGGCCCTGCAGGCTTCAGATGGAAGTACAGAAAGGGTGAGACTGAGGTTCTCCACGAGGGAATGGTAATTACTGACGAGCCTGGAATGTACGTAGCAGGATCTCATGGTATCCGTCTTGAGAACGAGCTTCTCTGCTGCAAGGGTGAGCTCAACGAGTACGGACAGTTCATGTACTTCGATGCTATCACACTTATCCCAATGGACCTCGATGCTATCAATCCTGATATCATGACATGCGAGGACAAGAAGCTTCTGAACGACTACCACAAGAAGGTATTCGAGACTCTGACACCATACCTCAACGAGGAGGAGACAGAGTGGCTCAGAAAGTACACTAGAGAAATCTAGTCTCACTCATAATATCAATAATGTTCAAACAGAAGAGGCCTGCGCGTTACAGCGCAGGCCTCTGTTATTATACAGCGATATGTGATTACATCAGCTCACATACGAGCTCGCTCAGCTCGCCCGGGTCCTCAACCGGAAGACCGGAGATCATGCGGGCGAGGTTGTATAGGATGTGTGCGTATGACTTAATCTTATCCTCATCGCCCTCAAGTGACTTGATCTTGTCTGCAACCGCGTGTGAAGCGTTGATATCAAGAACTACCTCAGCCTTAACATCGCCGCCCATTGGCATTGCATTAAGAGTCTTCTCCATCTCGATTGAGATCTGACCCTCGTTGGTAAGGGTTACAGGATACTTGGCAAGGTTGCTTGTGAATCTAACATCATTAACTTTGTCCTTAAGCTCCTCCTTCATGATGCTGAGGATGCTCTCTGCAGCCTCATTCTCCTTGCGGACCATCTCCTTCTCCTCGTCTGTTGAGAGGTCGAAGTCAGATGCGCTGATGTTCTTGAAGCTCTTTCCGTCGAAGTCTCTCATTACCTGAACTACGAACTCGTCGACAGGCTCTGTCATGTAGAGGACCTCATACCCCTTGGCCAGAGCAGCCTCTGTCTGTGGAAGAGCCTTGATTCTGTCGACAGTCTCACCGCAGGCGAAGTAGATATCATCCTGGCCATCCCTCATTCTCTCAACATATTCAGCGAGAGTGCTTGGGTGCTCCTCGTCCATCGAAGTCTTGTATACAAGAAGGCTTGCGAGCTTGTCCTTGTTCATACCGTAGCTCTCATAGATTCCATACTTGATCTGAGCTCCGAAGGAATTGAAGAACTCAGCATACTTGTCTCTGTCGTTAGCCTGGAGAGATTCAAGCTCAGACTTTATCTTCTTCTCAATATTCTTTGCAATTACTCTGAGCTGTCTGTCGTGCTGGAGAAGCTCTCTTGAGATGTTGAGCGAAAGATCTGCGCTGTCAACTACACCTGTTACGAAGTTGAAGTAGTCAGGAAGGAGCTCCTCGCACTTCTCCATGATCATTACGCCGTTAGTGTAAAGGGCAAGACCGCTCTTGAAGTCCTTTGTGAAGTAGTCGTACTTTGGCTTGGCAGGAACGTACATCAGCGCATCGTATGTAACGTTGCCGTCCACTCTTGTGTGAATGTGGCAGACAGGGTCAACATAGTCGCCGAAGTGCTCCTTGTAATACTCGTTGTAGTCCTCATCAGTAAGATCGCTCTTGTTCTTCTTCCAGATAGGAACCATGCTGTTAAGGGTTCTGTCCTCGTATACTGTCTCGTACTCAGGAGCATCGTCCTCTGCCTCATCACCCTCAGCATCAGAAGGCTCTTTCTCAACCGGCTTGCTTGTCTCGAACATCATTCTGATAGGATAGGAGATGTAATCAGAGTACTTCTTTACAAGACCCTGAATGCGGTACTGGCTAAGGAACTCCTCGTAGTTCTCATCATCAGTGTTATCCTTGATGTGAAGGATGATATCTGTACCGCACGAATCCTTCTCTGCATCCTCGATGGTGTATCCGTCGGCACCCTCAGAGATCCACATGTGAGCCTGATCCTCGCCGTACTTTCTTGTAACAACCTTTACATTGTCACTTACCATGAACGCAGAATAGAAGCCGACACCGAACTGTCCGATGATATCGATGTCATCAGGCGAACCATTCTCATTCTTGAAGTCAAATGAGCCGCTCTTTGCAATTGTACCGAGATTGTTCTCGAGCTCATCGAGACTCATACCGATTCCGTTATCGGAGATGGTGAGAGTACGACTGCTTGAGTCAATCGAAATTCTGATCTCAAAGTTCTCTCTTGAGAGACCTGTAACCTTATCCATGAGCTGCTGATAATACAGCTTGTCGATTGCATCACTCGCATTGGAGATAAGCTCCCTAAGGAAAATCTCCTTATGTGTGTAGATGGAATTGATCATCATGTCGAGCAGCTTCTTCGACTCCGCCTTAAACTCTTTCTTACTCATATATGCATACCTTCTTTCATGTAATTTCACTCGATGAAAGGTATTATATTCTTCGTTATTAGCACTGTCAACAGATGAGTGCTAAAGAATCCGTCAGACCATGTGATTTTTCTGTGAAAATTGCTCCTGCTTCCACCAGGTTGTATAATTGAATGAAATGTTCATCATGGAGGTGCGTGCAAAAATGCATATCGCAAGGAGCCGAAGTCTCATCGAGGGCCCGGTTGCATCCAGGTTAATACTTTTCTCCCTGCCGATGATTGCAGGCAATATGCTTCAGCAGGTGTACAGCCTGGTGGATACATTTATTGTAGGAAAGTATCTGGGCGCAGGGGCGCTTGCGGCGGTCGGTTCCTCGTACACACTCATGGTGTTCACAACATCGATTATAATAGGACTATGCATGGGCTCGGGCGCATTCATGTCAGCTGATTTCGGAGCAGGTGACAGAAGAAGGCTCGAGGAGGACATGTACATATCTTTTGTTTTCATACTTGGCGTGACACTGGTTCTCTATGTGCTCATCTATCCCGGAATGGATGGGATTCTGAGGCTGCTTAAGACTCCGGAGGAGATATTTGCGATAACCGGCGAGTACACTAGAATCACGGCAGGCGGGCTGGTGTTCGTCTTCGTGTACAACTACGCTGCTTTTGCACTAAGGGCGGTGGGCGACTCAGTGACTCCGCTTGTGACGCTTGCGGCATCGTCCGCACTTAACATTGCACTCGACCTTTACTTCATAATTGAGCTCGGACTCGGCGTCAGAGGCGCGGCGCTTGCGACGGTAATCTCACAGGGTTTTGCGGGAGCAGGCATCATGCTGTGGGCCCTTGTGAAGCTGCCGGAGCTTAAGAGCGCGTTTAGAGAGAGGCGCGTGAGCAGGACCAGAATAAGAAAGATTATTGCGGGAGACCTTGCGACAGGTGTTCAGCAGTCGGTGATGAACTTCGGAATCCTGATGATACAGGGACTTGTCAACAGCTTCGGCACGGTGATAATGGCTGCTTTTGCCGCGGCAGTAAAGATAGACACCCTGGCGTACATGCCGACGCAGGAATTCGGTAACGCCTATTCGCTCTTCATATCTCAGAACGAGGGAGCGGGTAAGGCAGACAGAGTCAGGGCCGGAACCAGGTCGGCGGCAGCAATAGCGGCGGTATTCTCGCTTGCGGTGTCTGCGTTCGTATCCGCACTGGCTGCGCCGCTTATGAGGATTTTCGTTGAAGCAGGGGAGCTTGAGATAATCGCAGAGGGAGTAAGGTATCTCAGAATCGAAGGCGCGGCGTATATCGGAATAGGAATACTGTTCCTGTGGTACGGATATTTCAGGGGAATAGGAAGGCCGAGGGTGTCGGTTCTTCTGACAGTGATTTCACTTGGAACGAGAGTTGCTCTCGCCTACGCGCTTGCTCCGAACACGGCACTTGGAGTTACGGCAATCTGGCTTGCCATTCCGATCGGATGGATGCTTGCAGATATGACAGGACTGTACCTGTATAGAAGAACAGAATCGACATGGAACAGGATGACAGAAGGGAGCAAAGAGGCATGATAATTGAGAGACTTAGAGAGCTGGAGGACAGAGAATACGGGGATTTCCAGGCCAAGCTGACCCCGGGTGTTGAGAGAGAAAGAATAATCGGAGTCAGGGTGCCCAAGCTCAGGGCTCTGGCAAAAGAACTTCTGAAGATGGAGACTGCAAAGACCGAAGGCTTCCTGGACACACTGCCTCATGAGTACTACGACGAGAACCTTCTGCACGCTCTTCTGATATCCGAGCTTAAGGACGAGGACGCAATCTACAGAAGACTGGAAGACTTCCTTCCGCATGTCGACAACTGGGCAGTCTGTGACATAATGGCGCCTAAGCGCCTTGCGAAGAATCCCGAAAGACTCCTCAGAGCCATCAGAGTCTGGAGCGAATCAGACGAGCTCTACACCTCGCGCTTCGGAATCGAGATGCTGATGAGCTTCTTCCTTGATGAGCGCTTCGAGGCAGAGCACCTCGAGATTCCGCTGACCTCGAGGGCCGAGGGCTACTACATCGACATGATGAAGGCATGGTTCTACGCGACGGCGCTGGCAAAACAATGGGACTGTGCAATCCCATATCTCACGGAGGACCGTCTCGATGCATGGACTCACAACAAGACGATACAGAAGGCTCGCGAGAGCAGAAGAATAACACCGGAGCAGAAGGAGTATCTTAAGACACTTAAGAGGTAGAGGATGTGATATAATCTGCATATGTTAAGGAGGGTATCATGCAGAAGAAAATACTAATAATCGGACATAAGAACCCGGATACAGATTCAATATGCTCGGCTATCGCATATGCCGACATCAAGAACAGGACAAGCAACAGCAGGCAGTATTTTGCCGGCAGAGCGGGAGAGATCTCTGCGGAGACCAAGTATGTT
>CAMFZN010000033.1 GCA_946006945.1 uncultured Clostridia bacterium
CCCCAACAGGCGGAGGTCTCGGTATGCTCGCAATCGGTGCCGGCGGAATGGATGTAGCTGTTGCAATGGGCGGCGGTGCATACTACATTCCTATGCCTAAGATGATTAAGGTTGAGCTCAAGGGAAGCCTTAAGGGTAATGTAAGCGCCAAGGACATCATTCTTGAGGTTCTCAGAATTCTGTCTGTAAAGGGCGGAGTGGGCTATATCGTTGAGTATGCCGGCGATGGCGTACGTTCACTTAGCGTTCCTCAGAGATGTACAATTACCAACATGGGAGCAGAGCTTGGAGCGACAACTTCAATCTTCCCATCGGACGAGAATACAAGAGCCTTCCTTAAGGCTCAGGGAAGAGAGGAAGACTACAGACCTCTCGAAAGCGATTCGGATGCAGAGTACGACAAGGTGATCTCAATCGACCTCGATACTCTAAGACCTCTGGCAGCATGTCCTCACAGCCCTGACAACATCAAGCCTGTAAGCGAGCTTAAGGACATCAAGGTTGACCAGGTGTGCATAGGCTCATGCACCAACTCATCGCTTTCAGACATGCTGAGAGTTGCGGACCTGCTGAAGGGCAAGAAGATTGCGGACGGAGTATCGCTTTCAATCTCACCGGGCTCAAGACAGGTATTCTCAATGCTCGCAGAGTGCGGAGCACTGACAGACCTTATAGATGCAGGCGCAAGAGTGCTTGAGTGTGCATGCGGACCATGCATCGGAATGGGCTTCTCGCCTAATTCCGCAGGTGTATCTCTTAGAACCTTCAACAGAAACTTCCTCGGAAGATCAGGAACAAAGGACGGCCAGGTATATCTTGTAAGCCCTGAGACAGCAGCGGCTTCAGCTCTTACAGGCTGGTTCACAGATCCTACAGAGCTTCCGGCTGCAAGAGAAATAGAGCTTCCTGAAAGCTTCAGAATAAACGACAGCGGAGTAATCGCACCGCTTCCGGCAGAGGAGGCTGCTGATGCAGAGGTTCTCAAGGGACCTAACATCAAGCCTTTCCCTGAGACAAGACCGCTTGATGACAGCATCGAGGCAGAGGTTATTCTCAAGGTAGAGGACAACATCACAACAGACCACATCATGCCTGCAGGTGCGAAGATTCTTCCTTACAGATCGAACATTCCGTTCCTTTCGAAGTTCTGCTTCAGCGTTATCGACGAGAGCTTCGCAAAGCGTGCACTCGAGGCAGGACAGGGAATCATCGTGGGCGGATCGAACTATGGACAGGGCTCGTCAAGAGAGCATGCTGCGCTTGTGCCGCTGTACCTCGGCATCAGGGCTGTAGTTGCAAAGAGTTTTGCCCGTATCCACGCGGCTAATCTCGTCAATGCGGGAATTCTTCCTCTCGTGTTCGAGAATCCTGACGACTATGAGCTTGTTAAGCAGGGTGATAAGATTGCTCTTCGCGGCGTTCATGAGGGCCTCAAGGCTGACAGGGTGTACCTCGAGGCTGACGGTCACAGGATTCCTCTCGTGATGGAGCTTGCAGACAGACAGAAGGAGATTCTGCTCGCGGGCGGACTTCTTAAGTACACAGCTAAGGAGGACTAGGGTCTGATGATTGAGAAGGATATCAAGGCTGCGGCTTCGCAGTTTGAAGAGATGCTCAGGGAGCAGTACGAAAGAAATGAGAGAATGAAAAGGGCTGCAGAAGAATCTGTAAGCCTTGCTGATAAAGATACAATCGTCATAGGAATGACTCCGGGTGATGGAATCGGACCTGTCATCATGGACGAGACAAGACAGGTGCTCGAGATGCTGCTTGCTGACAAGCTCGCATCGGGCGCAGTCGGCCTGAAGACAATCGACGGCTTCACGCTTGAGAGAAGACTTGAGACCGGAGAGACTGTTCCTTCAGATGTAATGGAGGAGATGAAGACGTGTGATGTTCTCCTCAAGGGTCCTACAACTACACCTAATGCGGCGATGGGCGGCAGGAATCTCGAGAGCGCGAATGTGTTCCTGCGCAAAAGCTTCGATCTCTATGCCAATGTAAGACCTGTAAAGGTTGAGGCTGAGGGGATTGACTGGACTTTCTTCCGTGAGAATACCGAGGGCGAGTATGCTCTCGGAAGCAGGGGCGTGAGAGTAGGAGATTCGTTCTCGATGGATTTCAAGGTTACGACAGCTGAGGGTACAAAGAGAATTGCAAGAAAGGCCTTCGACTATGCTCGAGATAACGGCAAGAAGAGGGTATCAATTGTAACCAAGGCGAACATAATGAAGAAGACTGATGGAGACTTCCAGAGCATCTGCCTCGACATAGCGAAGGATTATCCTGAGATTGAGACAGACTGCTGGTTCGTCGACATCATGGCTGCGAACCTTGTGAACAAGGATATAAGATCGGGCTTTGAGGTTTTCGTGCTTCCTAACCTATACGGAGATATCATCACCGATGAGGCGGCTCAGATTCAGGGCGGCGTGGGTACTGCCGGAAGCGCAAACATCGGAACCGAGTATGCAATCTTTGAGGCCATCCATGGAAGCGCTCCAAGAATGGTCGAGGAGGGCATCGCGGACAGAGCTAATCCTGCCAGCCTGATGACGGCTGCAGTGATGCTCCTGAGACACATCGGCTGTATGGATGAGGCGGCAAGACTTGAGAAGGCCGTGCTCGCAGCGGATGAGGCTCTCGGAGCGAGAATGACAGGACTTGCGGACGGAGCAAGCTGCAGGGAGTTCGCGGACAAGGTGCGCGAGGCACTGTAAAGTGAGAGTTAAATAATATGAATAAGAGCATAGATTGAGTGATTCGGTCTATGCTTTTTTTGCTTGGGTATTCTTTTGCGTCATTTCTTAAGAATATGAAATGACGAGGGGATATGGTATAATAAACAATTGATGTAAAGGAGAAAGCATGCTGCAGAATCTGATTATTTGCGTGAATGCAGTCATTCCGCAGGCGATTTTTCTCGCCATAGGAATAATAATCAAGAAGGGCAAGATGGTTACAGCGGAGGAGGTAAAGAGAATTACAGCCTTCACCTTTAAGCTGCTGTATCCTTTTATGATGTTCGACAATCTGTACGGCAAGAATCTTGAGGAGAACATGAACTGGCCGCTGGTCATTTATGTTGTGGGGCTTCTTGCGGTGCTGATTGCGGGCTCGTATTCGGCAGTGTGCGCCTTTGAGAAGGAGGATTTCAACAGGGGAGCGATGATACAGGCGATATTCAGGAGCAATATCGTGCTTATGGGACTTCCGGTTGCGATCAATCTTTTCGGCAAGGACAATGTGACGGAGGTTGCGGTTGTGCTCCTCTTCATAGTGCCTTTGTACAACATAATGTCAGTCGTAATTCTGGAGAAATTCAGAGGAGGCAGGACAAGCATCCTCGCAATGGTTAGGAAGGTGATAACTAATCCGATAATTATGGGAGCGATAGCAGCAGTAATAGTGCTTTCACTTGGGATAGAGGTTCCGGAGATCATAATGCAGCCGGTGACCTCGCTTGCGGATGCAACCAATCCGATCTCGATGGTGCTGCTTGGAGCATCGCTCGACATACACGGAATCAGGGAGGACAGAAAGAGAGTTCTGTTCTGCGTAATAGGCAAGCTTGTGATAGTACCTGCGATAGGAATCGGAGGAGCACTTCTTCTCGGCTTTGAGGGCGTGGCTCTGATTGCTGTTGTGCTTATGGTTGCGTCACCGACGGCGCTGGCTTCTTTCGCCATGGCCTCGTCGATGGGAAGCAACGGCGGACTTGCGGGAGAGGCGATAGTCTTCTCCACGATATTTTCATGCGTCACAATGCCTGTCTGGTTATTCATTCTTAAAACCATGGGACTTTTCTAGAAAGGAGACATCATGCAGGAAGGAAAGAGTTTAAAGCAGCAGTTTGTACACTACATAATTCCGTCGATTGCTGCTCAGTTAGTGTTCACCTTGTACACGATGGTGGACGCGATTTTTGTTGCGAGAGGAGTAGGCGCGAAGGCTCTCGCAGGAGTAAATATATCGGCGCCTTTTGTTACAGCACTTTTTGCCATCTCAATTACGATGGCTGTAGGGACATCAACTCAGGTAGGAAGGCTTAGAGGCGAGGGCAATGCTGAGAAGGCTTCGGGAATCTTTACGCTGAACTTCGCAGTGGCAACGATTCTCTCACTCGTCATTACGATTCTGGCTTTCGTATTTGCAGGTCCTTTTGCCGATGCGCTCGGAGCGACGGTTAATACCAGAGACTATGTTATAGACTATGTGAGGACAATAGCGCCGTTCGCGGTATTCTTCATATACTCATATCTCTTTGAGATACTGCTTGCGACGGACGGGTTCCCGGCAAAAGCAACGAAAATCGTAACAGTGGGTGTAGTCGCTAACTTCATTCTTGACTACGTATTCATTTTCATTTTCCACTGGGGCGTATTCGGAGCGGCCTTTGCAACAGGAATATCACAGCTTCTGGTTACGATGATTTATCTTATTCACTTCCTCGGACCTAAGGGAAGCATAAAGTTCAGGAAATTCGAGTTCAATCTCAAGGAGATTGCAGGTTCGATATACAGAGGACTTCCATCCGGAGTAATGGAAGTGTCGCCAGGAGTTATCACCTTCATTCTCGTACACTTTGTTAAGTACAACCTCGGTGAGGACGGCCTGGTAGCGTTCTCGGCGATGGCATACATGGCGGGAATCATGATTATTCTCGCTGTCGGAGTTGCACAGGGAACGCAGCCGCTCATCAGCTTCTATAACGGTAAGCGTGACGATGCGGCAATAAGAACGCTTCTGAAATACCAGCTCGTGACAGGAATATCGCTTGAGCTGATTATGTACATTCTGATCTGTCTGCTTTCGAGCGTATACGCGGGAATATTCCTTAGCGCCGACGCGGGATATCTTATCGACTACACGGCAGGCATGATGAAGTATTACCTGATTTTTGCCGTAATCGACGGCTTTACGGTAATCGTGTCGATAACCATGACGGGGCTTGAGAAGCCGCTTCCGGGAATCATTCTCTCGGGCCTCAGGTGCACGGTTTTCCTCCTTATAGGCTGCGTAATCACCACCCTTATCGGAGGAGATGCAATCTGGTTCGCGATGCTTATTGCGGAGCTTCAGACTACGGCAGGTGGACTCATCGTGCTAAAGAAGGAGTTCAGAAAGGATAGATAACAGATGTTGTTTTTCATTATTAACAGTGCGCTTCTTGGCATCGGACTTGCGATGGATGCGTTCTCTGTATCTCTTGCCAACGGACTTGCAGAGCCCGGCATGAGAAAGGGAAGAATGAATATCATAGCAGGAACCTTTGGCGGTTTTCAGGCTGCAATGCCGCTGATTGGATGGATATGCGTTCATACGATAGCAGTAATGTTTGAGGGCTTTCAGGCACTGATTCCGTGGATTGCCCTTATTCTCCTTTTCTACATCGGAGGAAAGATGCTGCTCGAAGGCATAAACAGCAAGGGAACTGAGGAAGAAAGCATTGAAAGACTTGATAACAGGGAACTTGTGGTTCAGGGCATTGCGACATCCATCGATGCGCTGTCCGTTGGTTTTGCCATAGCCGACTACAATCTGCTGCAGGCGGTGCTGGCCGCAGCAATTATCGCTGCTGTTACATACGTCATATGCATGTTCGGGCTTGTTCTGGGCAAAAAGGCAGGCACAAAGCTTGCGGGCAAGGCCGAAATCCTCGGAGGTATTATACTCATAGGAATAGGAATTGAGATATTTGTCTCAAGCATGTTTTAGATTAGAACAGGAAGAAAGGGGAAACAGATGGCAAAGGTTGTAAGAAAGAGCTTCGCGCTTGATGATCCCGAGCTTCAGAAGAAGCATCCGGGCGACAGGCCTGACGGGGTATTTCTTAAGGATGTTGATGCCATGCATATTTTCATGGGTCTGATTCAGGGCAAAAGAACCGAGAATGAGGCGTTCATCTCGGAAAGAATCGACCTTACTAATATGAACAGATATATCGAGGAGAAGAACTTAAGTGAGGACGAGTTCAAGTACACGCTTTTTCACATCATAGTAACGGCAGGGCTCAAGACTTTCGTCCTGAGGCCGAAGCTTAACAGGTTCTTTGCGAACAAAAAGCTGTATCAGAGAAGAGAGCTTACGGCGGCTTTCGTTGTAAAGAAGAGATTTCACGACGAAAGCGAGGAGGGACTTGCGGTTATTAAGGCTGATGTAGACGATACATCGGAGACAATTCATGAGAAGCTGAGATGTCATATCTATCCAGTAAAGAAGGGTCATGGCGACAAGACCTCTGATGCGATGAACATTCTTAACACTCTTCCACCGTTTATACTTAAAATAGTTGCGGCGGTTCTTAGGTTTCTCGCGGAAAGAGGAAGAGTTCCGAAGTCGCTTATCGCAAGCGATCCGAGCTGGAGCAGCATCTTCCTGACTAATCTCGGCTCAATAAAGCTGAAGGCGGGCTATCATCACCTCGCCAACTGGGGCACCAACTCAGCCTTCATCGTTGTAGGCGAGAAGAAGATGAGACCGGTGTTCAATGATGATGGAAGCTTCGAGATGAGAGATACACTCGATATCGGCTTCACACTTGATGAGAGAATAGCAGACGGATACTATTTCTCGAAGTCAGTAAGACTTCTGAAGACTCTGCTCGAGAATCCATGGCTTCTCGACAGACCGCTTAAGGAGGAAATCGAGTACTAATGGATATGAAGATAAATGATAGGGGAAAGATAGAATTCCCGATTCCGGAGGGAGTTGAGCTAAGGCATAAGGATGTGCTCGGTGACATGCCGGCGACACTTAGCTACTTCAACGGAACGATGTATGAGAAGATTGTGGATACGGCAAAGAAGTATCCAAACAAGGTTGCCTTCGACTTCATGAGCAAGCCGACAACATATAAGCAGCTTGTGAAGAACATCAATGACTGTGCAAAATCGCTTAAGACAATCGGAATAAGGGAGGATGACAGAGTTACAATCGCGATGCCTAACTGTCCGCAGGCAATATACATGCTCTATGCGGTTAACCTGGTAGGAGCGGTTGCCAACATGATTCACCCGCTCAGCGCCGAGAAGGAGATAGAGAACTACCTCAACATGTCTAACAGTGTGACAGTAGTAACTCTCGATCAGTTCTACAACAAGATCGAGGCGATAAGGGCAAATACGAAGATTGTAAACGTAATCATCGCGAGAATAAAGGATGAGCTGTCGAGGCCGATTCGCGCCGGATACATGCTGTCCGAGGGAAGAAAAATCAAGAAGATTCCGGCAGATGCACCTGTCATTCAGTGGCCGCAGTTTATGAAGCTCGGCAGACACTGCTTCTGGGAGTACAAGGTTGACAGAAAGCCGGAGGACCTTGCGGTCATACTCTATTCGGGAGGAACCACAGGAACCACCAAGGCGATAGGCTTAAGTAATCTCAACTTCAATGCGCTTGCAGAGCAGGTAATAAATGCCAACCCGTTCTTCAGGCCGGGAGACAAGATGCTTGCGGCGATGCCGTTGTTCCATGGTTTTGGCCTCGGTGTGTGCATCCATACAATGCTTGCCAATGGCGGACGCTGCGTCCTCGTGCCAAGATTCACGGCAAAGAGCTATGCGAAGCTGATAACCAAATATAAGTGCAATCTGATTGCAGGAGTACCGACACTGTACGAGGCTCTCCTTAGACTTCCTTCGATGGAGAAGGCTGATCTTTCATGCCTGAAGGGCGTATTCTCGGGAGGAGACTCCCTGTCGGTTGAGCTAAAGAAGAAGTTCGACAAGTTCCTGTACGATCACAACTCGACGGTACAGATTAGAGAGGGCTACGGAACGACTGAGTGCGTAACCGCGTCCTGCCTTACACCGATAGGACGTGCCAAGGAAGGAAGCATAGGAGTTCCGTTCGCTGATACCTACTATAAGATAGTAAAGCTAGGTACCGATGAGCCTCTGCCTGAGGGTGAGGAGGGAGAAATCGTCCTTACGGGACCTACCGTGATGAAGGGCTATCTCGACATGCCGGAGGAGACTGCGAAAACTCTTAAGAAACACAGAGACGGACTGACCTGGCTTCACACAGGCGACCTCGGATACATGGACAGAGATGGGTACATCTACTTCAAGGGAAGAGCAAAGAGAATGATAATATCGTCCGGATACAACATCTATCCGGCACAGATAGAGAATGTCTTTGATGCGCACGAATATGTACAGATGAGCTGTGCAATAGGCGTGCACGACGATTACAGAATGAAGAAGATAAAGATGTTCGTCATGCTTAAGAGCGGAGTGCCTGCTGATGACAAGACAAAGGAGACTCTGATGAAGTATGCGAGCAAGCATATCGCCAAGTATGCAATGCCGTATGACATCGAGTTCAGAAAGGAGCTTCCAAAGACTCTAGTAGGCAAGGTTGCCTACAGAAAGCTTGAGGAGGAAGAGGAATCTCGTAATTCTGAAGGAGCAGCGGAAAGTGAATTATAAAGAAGCAAGAGAATATCTGGACAGAGTCTCGGTCTCGGGAAGCATCCTGGGCCTTGATTCGATTAGAGCGCTTATGGATGAGCTCGGCAATCCCCAGGATGAGCTCAGGATAGTCCACATCGCCGGAACAAACGGCAAGGGTTCGATACTGACTTATGTGAGGAGCATTCTGGGCAAGGCAGGATATTCTGTCGGCACTTACAGCTCGCCCTCGGTCTTTGGCTATCTCGAGAGATTTCAGATAGACGGAGAGTGGATGGACGAATCTGAACTCCCTGAGTATGTCGAAAAAGCTCAGAAAGCGGTGGACAGAATGCTCGCAAAAGGCCTGGCTCACCCGACTGTCTTCGAAATCGAGACCGCAGTCGCCTTCCTGTATTTCGAGGACAGAGGCTGCGATTATGTAATCCTCGAGACCGGCATGGGCGGAGACCTCGACTCGACGAACGTGATATCACGCCCTCTTGTATGTGCTTTCGCATCTATAAGCATGGATCACATCGGTGTGCTCGGAGATACCCTCGAGGAGATAGCTGCGTGCAAAAGCGGCATCATCAAGCCGGGAGCTTCCGTAATCACCGGTCCGCAGAGGCCGGAGGTAATGGCGATCCTTAAGGAGAAGGCAGAGTGTGCCGACTGCAGGCTTACAGAAACAAGCACAATAATGCATAAAGATTCTTCTCTAGATGGGCAGAGTTTTGTGTATAATAATAGGATATATTGTATCAGTCTGCTCGGTCGTCACCAGCAGATAAATGCGGCAGTGGCGATAGAGATTGCAGAGGCTCTCAGACAAAGAGGCGCTGCGATTGAAGATGAGAATATTGCCGAGGGGCTCAGCGATGCCAGATGGCCGGGACGCCTCGAGGTGATAAGGAAATCCGGCAGGATGTTCATTCTCGACGGAGCCCACAATGAGGCGGCTGCGAGAGCTCTTTCGGATGCCCTGACAGAGCTTCTCGGGGATGAGAGAATAGATATCGTCATGGGAGTATTCCGCGACAAGGAATATGAGGTGATCGCCGGGATACTTGAGCCGCACATCAGAAGGTGCTTTTGCACGAGGCTTCCGAATGCTGAGAGGTCGCTTTCTGCTGAGGAGCTTCAGGCTGTGATGACGGGCTTAGGCGTAAGCTGCTGCACGGAGCCATCGATTGCTGATGCGATTGGAAGGGCTTGTGGAACAACCCTGATAACGGGCTCGCTTTCGCTTCTTGCGGATGCGAAGAGGGCGATAGAGGAGCTTGATTGATACTGTGGACGTTATTCTAAATGAGAGGAGCACGGAAGTGGATACAGACAAAATTAAAAGGGCGGTTGTTATGCTACTCGAAGCGGTCGGGGAGGACCCCGAGAGGGAGGGCCTCGTCGAGACACCCGAAAGGATTGCCAAGATGTATGAGGAGATCCTGGGTGGAATGAAGGAGGATGCCAGGGAGCATCTGAGCAAGGTTTTCACAGTGGACAGTGATGAGATGGTGATCGAAAGGGATATTCAGTTCTATTCGATGTGTGAGCATCACATGCTTCCTTTCTTCGGAAAGGTGCATATTGCATATATTCCCAAAGGCAAGGTTGTGGGTCTTTCGAAACTTGCGAGAACCGTTGAGGTGTTCGCAAGGAGGCTGCAGCTTCAGGAGAGAATGACTGCGCAGATTGCCGATGCGATCATGGAACAGCTCGAGCCCGCGGGTGTAATGGTAGTCTGCGAGGCTGAGCATCTGTGCATGACAATGCGCGGTGTAAAGAAGCCGGGAACAAGGACTGTAAATGTTGTGACGAGGGGCGTTTTCTCAGGAAACGAGACTCTTCAGAACAGCTTCTACAATCTGCTCGGCTGCTCGAGATAGTGCCATGAGGATGAGGATAACTGACAATCCGACATTCATTGAGAAGCTTGACAGAATTGAGGAGCTTGAGAGGGAAAGGATATACTGTGGGCACGGCCTGGGACATCTGCTGGATGTGGCAAGAATCGCGTACATCTACAGCCTTGAGGAGAACCTCGGATTCACGCGAGATCTCATATATGCGACCTCGCTTTTGCACGACATAGGAAGGGCGGATGAGTATGAATCCGGGATTCCTCATGATGAGGCGGGGGCGGTAATCGCAGAGAGAGTCCTTCGGGAATGCGGATATGATGAGAAAGTAATTGCTGAGGTGTGCGAGGCCATAGCCTGTCACAGGGGGCAGGAGCTTGGAGAAGGCGGCTCGCTCGGAGAACTGATTCGAAGAGCCGACAAGGAATCGAGATGCTGCTTCAGGTGCGGGGCGAGGGACTCGTGCAAGTGGAAAGTTAAGAATGAGGGAGTAATGAGATGAGAATAGGTAATAAGGATTTTGATTTCGCCAACAAGACCTATGTGATGGGAATCCTTAATGTGACTCCGGATTCCTTTTCTGACGGCGGATGCTGGAATAAGCTTGGCGCAGCGCTGTCTCATGCGGAGAAGATGAAGCGTGACGGCGCGTCAATAATAGATGTCGGCGGCGAGTCGACGAGACCGGGATACACGCAGATAAGCGTGGAGGAGGAGATTGAAAGGGTTGTGCCTGTGATTGAGGCTCTTAAGAAGCAGATCGGGCTGCCTATTTCGATTGACACGTACAAAAGCGAAGTTGCAGAGGCTGCTCTTGCGGCGGGTGCTGATATGGTCAACGACATATGGGGCTTCCTGTACGACCGCAGAATGGCAGAGGTTACTGCCAGGTATGATGCGGTATGCGTGCTTTCGCACAACAGAGACAACTTGAATTACAGCGATGTTGTGAAGGATGTTATCTGTGATCTGGGCAAAAGCGCATATATTGCAGAGGCTGCAGGAGTAAGGCGCGATGCGATTATTCTCGATCCCGGCATCGGTTTTGCCAAGACATACGAAGACAACTTGAGGCTCATTAAGCACCTTGGAGACTTCACTAAGCTGGACTACCCAATCCTGCTTGGTGCGTCAAGGAAGTCCGTAATCGGAAATGCGCTGGAGCTTCCAAAAGATGAGAGAGAGGAAGGAACACTCGTGACTACCGTACTTGCTACGCAGGCTCACTGCGGTCTCGTAAGAGTTCACGATGTGAAGAAGAATGTGAGAGCCATCAGAATGATGGAGGCAATTAACGGAGTTAAGTAGCGGTACTGTCATATGAACGATAGAATCAGAATTGAAGGGCTGGAAATATTCGCAAATCACGGCGTGCTCGCAGAGGAGAATGTCCTCGGCCAGAAGTTTGTTATCGACTGCGATATGGAGGTTGATACGAGGATGGCGGCAAGGACTGACGACATTGAGCATTCTGTGAATTATGCGAGTGTGGCGCATCTGATAACCGAGGTAATGCAGGGCGAGACCAATCGTCTCATAGAGACCTGCGCTGAGCACGTAGCGGACGCTGTGCTTGCGGCAGAGCCGCTTGTAAAGGCCGTTCGCATAACGGTAAGTAAGCCTTGGGCTCCTGTCGGTCTCCCTCTTAAGACCGTATCGGTCAGCTGCGAGAGGAGATGGAGCAGGGCATTCATTGCCATGGGTTCCAACATGGGAGATTCGAGGGCTCTGATTGAGGACGCCATGCGTAAGCTTGGCGAGAACTCAAGAATCAGGGTTGCAAAGGTATCCTCCCTTATTGAGACAGAGCCGTACGGAGTGACGGATCAGCCGGCATTCCTTAACGGCGCAGCTCTGATATTCACTACATTAACACCGCATGAGCTTCTTGATGAGCTCCACAGAATAGAGAACGAAGCAGGCAGAGAAAGAGTACTCCGATGGGGGCCAAGAACTCTCGATCTGGACATACTAATGTATGAGGATCTGATTCTCGAGGACGACGATCTGTGCATACCGCACCCCGATATGCTTAACAGACGTTTCGTGCTCGACCCGATGAGAGAGATTGCCCCTTACGCAATACACCCAATAACAAAAGGAAGGATGGTAGATTATTGATGAATTATGAGAGAATAATTCAGAGCATCCTCGATATTGGCGAGGAGATGCTTAAGTGCGGTGCGGAGAACTTCCGTATCGACGACAGTCTGTACAGAATGTGCGAAAGCTATGGCTTTAAGCGCTTCGATATTTTCGTTATACCAAGTAACATCCAGATTACGGTTGAGACACCTGAGGGTGAAATCATCACTCAGATAAGACATATCGAGAGCGCGGATATAGACTATGATAAGCTCGACTATCTGAATAATCTTTCAAGGTACATCTGCAGCAATACTCCGGATCATGAGGAGATTAACAGAAGATTCAAGGAGATTATGGGCAGAAAGGGCCTGAGCCCTCTAGTTAAATACTGTGCCGGCATCATGGGCGGCGCAGGCTTCGCAGTAATGTTCGGTGCAGGTGTAAAGGATGCGGTTGTTGCGGTTATCGCTGCAGCTGTCATCGTTGCCGTTGGCGGAATCATCGGAAAGAGGGAGCACAACGTACTCGTATACAATGCAATCCTTGCCTTCCTCGCTGAGTCGGTAATCCTCGCATCATACAACATGGGCCTTATCGAGCATCCTGACAGAATTATGATAGGAATCGTAATGCTTCTTATCTCAGGACTGGGTGTAACCATCGGAATCAGAGA
>CAMFZN010000034.1 GCA_946006945.1 uncultured Clostridia bacterium
AGGATATAAACGATATTCCTTCAGGCTGTGAGGTTCCTGAAGGAAGAACAAAGCCATGGGGTACAGGACAGGCTGTGCTTAGTGCGGCTGATCTTGTAAGTGAGCCTTTTGCTGTAATCAATGCAGATGATTATTACGGCAAGAATGGCTTCAAACTGGTGCATGATTATCTTGTATCGGGCGGTAAAGCCTGCATGGCAGGTTTTGTCCTAAAGAACACTCTTTCAGACAATGGTGCGGTTACAAGGGGTCTATGTGTGATGGATGAAGAATGCAATCTGACAGAAGTCTGTGAGACCAAGGGGATTGTAAAGACCTTAAGTGGAGCTTCAGCTGATGGACATGACCTGGATGTAGATTCACTTGTATCTATGAACATGTGGGGGCTTACACCGGAGTTTCTGACATCTCTAAAGAAAGGATTTGACGACTTCTTTGAGACAAAGGTTAAGGAGAATCCGCTGAAGTCAGAGTTCCTTATTCCGGTATATATTGGGGAGCTGCTTTCGAGAGGTGAGATTGACGTTAAAGTTCTCAGAACCGATGATGAATGGTACGGCATGACATACAAGGAGGATGTCCCTGCTGTAAAGGAAAGCTTCAGAAGACTCATAGAAAAGGGTGTATATTCGGAAGAGCTTTTTGATTAAACATATTGACATATTGCAGCTAGCCTAGTATAATATCACAGTCAAAGCAGAAGTTATCCGCTTCTCGCCTTACGACTACGAGTTGTCAGGCTAATATCTTTATTGAAAGATTTATCGCGGGTACTCTCTGTATCCGCGTTTTTTTGTATGTACTATGTACGGAGGTATCGTTATTAGTAAGGAGAATCAGATTAACGAGGAGATTCGCGCATCAGAAGTTCGTCTAATTGATGAGAATGGAGAGATGCGAGGAATTATGAGCATCGATGATGCTATGGCACTGGCTGATGAGGCTAATCTGGATCTGGTGAACATCTCACCGAATGCAGAGCCTCCTGTGTGCAAGATCCTCGACTACGGTAAGTACCGTTATGAGCTTCAGAAGAAAGAGAAGCAGAACAAGAAGAACCAGAAGGTTACAGAGGTTAAGGAGATTCGTCTTTCACCTTCAATCGAGGACCACGATGTTCAGGTTAAGGCGAAGACTGCAATCAAGTTCCTTAAGGATGGCGACAAGCTCAAGGTATCTCTGAGATTCAGAGGAAGAGAGCGCGATTACGTTGCTAAGGGCTACGAGGTAATGGAAGCATTTGCTGAGCTCGTCAGCGAGTATGGCGTAATCGAGAAGAAGCCAAAGATGGAGGGCAGAAGAATGAACATGTTCCTCGCCCCAAAGAGAGATAAGTAAATAATAAAGGTCATAGGAGGTTAACACGTAATGGCTAACAAGATGAAGTCTCACAGAGGCGCTAAGAAGAGAATGAAGCTTACAGGTTCAGGCAAGGTTAAGAGAAATAAGGCATTCAAGAGCCACATTCTTACTAAGAAGACTGCTAAGAGAAAGAGAGGACTCAGAAAGTCAACTACTCTCACAAGTGCAGATCTTAAGAGAATGCTTAGAGCAATGGGTAAGTAATTAGGAGGTAAGAATAATGGCAAGAGTTAAGAAGGGCGTTAATGCGCACAAGAGACATAAGAAGATTATCAAGCTCGCTAAGGGCTACTACGGAAGAAGAAAGAACACTTTCAAGGCTGCTAACCCAGCTGTAATGAGAGGTCTCAGATCTGCTTACGTAGGAAGAAAGAATAAGAAGAGAGAGTACAGAAGACTCTGGATTGCAAGAATCAATGCAGGTGCTAGAGCTAACGGCATCAGCTACTCAAAGCTCATGAACGGTCTTAAGAAGGCTGGCATCGAGATCAACAGAAAGATGCTTTCAGAGATGGCAATCTACGATGCTGCTGGTTTCGCTGCACTTTGCGAGACTGCTAAGAAGTACAACTAATCACAGACTTAAGGCTTTAAGTCATGGAGTACTTCACTAGTCATATCGACGTTATAGCAGCTGCAGCAATTCTTGTTGCAGGGCTGGCTGTTGCATGGTGGTGCATGCTCGATTACAACTCTAAGCTCAAAGCTCGCCGCGCAGCTGCAAGGAGAGCTGAAGCAGAAAGAAAGCGTAGAGAGCAGGAGCAGGCAGATACAGATGCAGCTGATTATGCAGACGCTGAAGAATAGAGGTAGATATGTGAGAGTCGGCATATGCTGACTCTCTTTTTATGGTCATTTGTTAATATAAACACAATTACACTGTCATTTCTTTACACAATCATCATAAATGGGGTGTACTATATGGGTGTCGAAAGTAATCGACAGTTTTACCTTTTTCTTTTGATTGTTCTTTCTTAGTTAAATAATTTTCGCAAAGTAAATGTAGGACCCTGAGAACGATGGTTTTCAGGGTCTTGCATTTTATTGAAAAAGAATGTTCGCTGTGATAAGATTTTAATGATACTACTAAATGTAGTAGGGGGATATGCCATGAGAAGAAACAGATTGATAACAGTACTTATTGCGCTCGTTTCAGGTTCGGCTTTGCTTATGACTTCGTGTGGAAGCAAGGTCACTGTTCCTGACGAGTATAATTATGATCTGGCAGAGTATATATCCCTGGGTGAATACAAGGGTCTTTCCTACGAGAAAGGTGATACATCTGTTGGAAGAGGTGACATTGAGGAGTACATCAGATCAGTTCTCGAGCAGGAGAAGACCACCGAAACCTTAAAGGAAGGAACTGTTACAGATAGTTCGATAGTTGATATTGATTATGAAGGATATATCGATGGTGTTCAGTTCGAGGGCGGAACAGGACAGACAACACTTGACATAGATAACAGCAACTTTATTGATGGCTTTGCAGAAGCACTAATTGGTCATGAGGTCGGTGAGACCTTCGACATCAATGTTGTATTTCCAAGCGACTATGCAGATGAGGAGGTTGCCGGGAAGCCAGCGGTATTCACAATAACCATAAACTCGCTGCAGGAGGATGTCATTCCGGAGTATAACGATGATTTTGTCCGCAGAAATACTGATTTTAACAATATGAAGGAGTATGAGGCAGACATCAAGAAGAATCTCGAGCATGAGAAGAAGCTGGAGAATGAGAAGAATGCAAGGCTTGAGGTTTTTGAGAAGATAGTGAATGCGAGCAAGGTGCTGAAGACTCCGGAGAAGGAGTATCAGGCAAGATACGACAATATTGTAAGCTCATATACATCTGCTGCAGGAAGCGGCGAGGATGCTCTTGAGAAGTATCTTAAGAATTCCATGGGAATGACATTAGATGAATTCTATGCGCAGGCAGAGAAGTCGGCGAAGAGCACTGTAAAGAATGAGCTTGTTCTTCATGCGATTGCTGAAGAGGAAGGCATAGCCATTTCTGACAAGGAGTATAAGGAATATCTTGACAATCTGATTAAGGATGCGGGATACACAGCAGACACATTCAAGTCTGAGACAGGTTCATCAATCGAGGAGTATGCGGAGGCGAACAATCTGTATACATCGTGCCTGTACCAGAAGGTTATGGATAAGGTAATGAGCTACTGCAAGGAATAAGGATAGGGAGAACTGAGATGAAATGTCCATATTGCAATTATGAGGATACCAAGGTTGTTGACTCAAGACCTGTTGAGGATGGGCTTGCAACTAGAAGAAGAAGAGAATGTGAGAAATGTCATAAGAGATTTACAACATTTGAGAAGATAGAGAATTCTCTTCTTGTAGTTGTAAAGAAAGACGGAAGCAGAGAACCGTTCGACAAGAACAAAATCATCAACGGAGTGATGAGGGCCTGCCAGAAGACCAAGGTAACTTTCGAGGATGTTCAGAGAATTGCTGAGAATATCGAGCGCGGCCTTAACAACACAATGGAGAAGGAGATTAAGAGCAGCATTATCGGCGGACTGATTATGGACGAGCTTAAGAATCTCGATAAGGTTGCATATGTAAGATTCGCATCAGTATACAGAGAGTTTCAGTCGGTGGATACATTCATTGAAGAAATCAGCAAGCTGAAGTAAACTGACAGGATAAAAGAGAGTTTTAGGAGAGAAGAAATGCTTAGAGTAGCAATAGATGGCCCGGGAGGCGCGGGCAAAAGCACTATAGCAAAGCTTATTGCGGATATGTTTTCGCTCGATTATGTAGATACCGGCGCTATGTACAGAGCCATAGCTCTTAAGGTGTCGAGAGCAGGTCTTGATGCGGATGATGAAGAAGCACTAAAGCAGCTGACATCATCAACAAAGCTTGACTTCGACGGAAGCAGAATTCTGCTTGATGGAGAGGATGTGTCAGATCTGATAAGAACACCTGAGGTATCTATGTGGGCTTCTAAGGTATCTCAGAGGGCATGCGTAAGAAAGCTCGTAAGCGATCTCAGCAGTCATATGGCTCAGACGAAGAGCCTTGTTATGGATGGAAGAGATATTGGAACAAATGTAATAAAGGATGCCGAGGTTAAGGTGTTCCTTTCAGCGTCATCAATTGTCCGTGCGAAAAGACGCTACGATCAGCTTATTCAGGCGGGCAAGGAGGCCGACCTTGATTCAATAAGAGAGCAGATTGAAGAAAGAGATGAGCAGGACATTAACAGAGATCTTAATCCTCTAACACAGGCGGAGGATGCGGTATATCTCGATACATCGGACATGACAATTGATGAGGTTGTCGAGTTCATATCAGATTTAATCAACGATGCAGAGGTAAAATAAATGATTCAGGACAGAAGCGTTCTTGCAAAAACAAGGACTTATCTATATTTGATATTCGTATGTGAATTCGTAAGCCTGTTCGCAAGACAGATTAATGGTCTAACAGGCTTTGACCTCAAGAGAATAGTATTCGGATTTATTGCTCTTATTGCGATGCAGCTTATTGTTGTGGTTATGTATAACCTAAAGTTCACGATGGAGGTTACATCGAGAATGAGCAAGACTCCTGCGAAGAAAGGTCAGAAGAAAAAAAAGAATTCCAGAGATGATATTCTCAATGACATGCTTACTCTTGCAGCAAGAATAAGAGTATTCATGATTGGCACAGGAGTTATTCTTATCATTCAGGCACTTGCCTTCCAGTTCGTTAACGAGCCTCTGATTCAGACAATGCTGATTGTCTCAGAGATAACATGCCTTATCCTGAGCCTGCAGAGCCTCACAAAGCTTGAAAGAATGTAAGATGGGAATGGCATGCAGAGTGCTGGCAATTCTGTTATTACATAGGATTGGAATTCTGTGAGATAACACTTTATCACACCTGTACATTACAAAATCACTAAAGAATCGCCCTTTGGCGATTCTTTTTTATCAAATATGGTATAATAAAGCGTGCTCCGTGGAAAGGATTGCTATGCAGATTAAAGATATGCCTGCAGGCGAAAGACCACAGGAAAAACTTATGTACTATGGTGCCGGTGCTCTAAGTAATACAGAGCTTCTTTCTCTGATTATCAGATCGGGGATAAAGGGGAAGTCTGCACTTGAGATGGCTGGCGAGATAATAGCATATGCCCAGGAAGAGATTGGAGGTCTTGACGGTGCATGTGCAAGTGAGCTGATGAGAGTATCGGGCGTAGGCGCCGGTAAGGCGTGCTCTATCGTTGCGGCCTTTGAACTTGGCAGGAGGATGGGACCTGACAAGCAGAATAAGCCGAGACCGGTAGTTAAATCTACTCTTGATGCGGTTAATCTTCTCAGAAGTGATTTCGACTGTGAGAAGAGGGAACATATAATTGAGCTGATAATGAATTCCAGATGCGAGGTGGAGGCTAAGCAGATTATCTCCATCGGGGAACTGTCATCAACAGTTGCAGGGCCGAGAGAGATACTCAGCCCCGCAATCAGACGAGGAGCTGCAGGAATCATTCTTGCGCACAATCACCCAAGCGGCGATCCGAATCCGAGCAGTGAGGACATAAAGTCGACAAAGAAGCTTGCAGCTGCTGCCGGGATTGTTGGAATAAAGCTTCTTGATCATATAATAATAGGGCGCTCGTCCTTCGTAAGTCTTAGAGAGAAGGGCATAATACAGTAGCAAATATAATAAGAGGAAGAGGAGATATGAGCAGGACAATTGCAATTGCATCGGGCAAAGGAGGTACAGGAAAGTCAATGGTGGCGATTAATCTTGCTGCCTCGCTTGCACATGCAGGCGAGAACGTTGTTCTGCTCGACATGTCATTTGGTATGAGATCTCTTGAGCTTTACCTCGGCATGGAGTATAAAGCGCTCTGGGATATCTGTGACGTAATAAACGGAGTCTGTGATATTGATACTGCAGTTTTGCCCGTGGACAGTGTAAAAGGAATGTCTCTTCTTCCAGGCACTCAGAAGTGCGAATATCCGGAGCTTACTGCCGATTCACTTAGTGCGATAATTGAAGCTCTATCAGAGCGGTTTTCATACATAATCCTCGACTGTCCTCCGGGTGCAGGATATCCGGTGGAATGCGCAATAGAATGCACAGATCTTGCTGTCATAGTTCTGACTGCTGACTATGTTGCGTTACGAGATGCTGAGGTTATTGAGGAAATGCTTCTTCGAAGCGGCGTAATGGACAGAAGGTATGTTATAAACATGGTTAGCAGCGAGCTTAAGGAGAAGGATGCCGGGATATCAATCTCAGAGATTGACAGGGGCCTTAGATGCAGACCGCTTGGCATGATACCTATGGATTATAATATCAGAGCATCTCTTGCAGAGGGTGTTCCGATAGTTGCAAAGAGAGATTCTTATATAGCAGACAATTTCAGGAACATGGCAGTGAGACTTATCAGAAAATAGCGAGGCATAAACATGAAGCATGATTCACTAAAGGAATATCTAAAGGGCGGCAATGCCACGGGGGTTACCTACAGTTCAAAGAATGTTGAGAAGGGTAATCTCTTCGTGTGCAAGGGCGTGCACTTTAAGGAAGAGTATCTGGCAGAGGCTGTTTCAAGAGGAGCTACAGCATATGTCAGCGAGAAGGAATATGAAGCCGGAGGGTCAATAAAGGCTTTTATTGTTGACGACATAAGAGAAGCGATGAGAACAGTTGCGGAGAGCTTCTACGGACCGGTATATGAGAAGCTGCATCTTACGGGCATTACAGGAACTAAGGGCAAATCAAGCACGACATATTTCATGGTTGGCATTATAGATGAGTACATGGCTTCGGAAGGAAAGGGCAGAAGCGCAGTTCTTTCAACCATAAACAATTACGATGGAGTAATTGAGGAGGAATCGCATCTTACAACTCCGGAAATAATGGAACTGTATAAACACATGAACAACGCATGCCAAAGCGGTATTGAGTACATGACAATGGAGGTGTCAAGCCAGGCCTTGAAGGTTGGAAGAGTTGAGGGCGTGAGATTTGATGTTGGATGTTTTCTCAATATCTCTCCTGACCACATAAGCTCAATTGAGCATCCGGATTTCGATGATTACTTCAGAAGCAAGCTCAGGCTCTTTGAGATGTGTGACATTGCATGTGTCAACCTTGATTCAGACGAAAGAGAACGTGTAGTAAGAGCTGCTGGAGCTGCTGGAAGTGTTGTGACATTCAGCAAGAGTGATGAAGGAGCTAATGTTTACGGATGCAATATCACATCAGTAAACGGCAGAATCAACTTTGATGTCAAGGTAAGGAATCTTTCTTCCATTGGCATAGACGATTTCGATGAACACATTGAGCTGGGATCCTTTGGAATGCTCAATGTTGAGAATGCTCTTGCTGCTATATCCATTTCCGTATGCTATGGAATTCCGTTTGTGCATGTTAAGGCGGGACTTGCCAAAACTGTCGTTCCGGGAAGAACTGAGCTTTTCTCATCTGATGACGGCGAGACTATGTATATTATCGATTATGCACATAACAAGCTAAGCTTCGAGAAGCTTATTGATACGGTCAGATTCGAATTCAAGGATAAGCCGTTATATGCGGTGTTTGGCTGTGTCGGCGACAAGGCATATGACCGAAGAGAGGAGATGGGCACGATTGCAGGGCAAAACTGCATCAAAGCATATGTTACTGAGCAGCATCCGGGAGAAGAGCCTGTTGAGGGAATCTGCAATGAAATAGCAGAATTCGTAAGAGCGGCAGGAGGAGAGTGCGATGTTGTTCCGGACAGAGGAGAGGCAATAAGGAGAGCTGTTGCTGAGGTTAAGGAAGGTGTAGTCCTTATTATTGGAAGAGGTCGTGAAACAAGACAGAAAAGAGGCCTAAGGTACGTGGGAACACCAAGTGATGTAGACTATCTTCTCGAAGCACTGGGAAGAGAATAGATTATATTATATCAGGGAGAGCCAGGCTCTCCCTTTTGCGTGCATTCAGCTATGGTGCCGGAGATATTGCATTGATTCAACATGCCGCCAATGCGTGTTAATTGAGAAGCTTCGAGAAGCTTAAGTGTTTTCGTTTCTATTGACTAGTAAGAATTATGCATTTATAATAATTATGTATTTGTATGCAATAATGCCCGACATGGTATATTGGCGGGAATGTTTCAATAGAGATACACAAATTTATTTCATAAGGGGGCGTGGTATGACACCAATTACAGTCATTACAGGCGTTATCTTCCTTATTATCGGTTTACCTATCGGATATATTTTGCGTAAGAATGTCGGAGAGAAGACAATCGGTAGCGCAGAGCAGCAGGCGCAGAACCTGATTCTTGATGCACAGACACAGGCAGAGAATCTAAAGAAGGAGAAGGTGCTAGAGGCAAAGGAAGAGATACATCACCTGAGATCTGATCTTGAGAATGAAATCAGATTAAGACGAAACGAAATTAATAAGACAGAGAAGAGAATCCTTCAGAAAGAGGAGAATCTCGAGAGAAAGCTCGATAATATCGACAAGAGAGAGCAGGGCCTTACCAAGAGAGAACGCTCAATGGATGAGAAGCATAAGGAAATTGACTCATACATTGCCAAGCAGGTAGAGGAGCTTGAGAGAATAAGCGGATATACCAGAGATGAGGCTAAGCAGGTTCTTCTTGACGAGGTTGAGAAGGATGTAAGAAAGGATGCATCTGCACTCATAACACAGATTGAGTCGGAGGCTAAGGAAGAGGCAGACAAGAGAGCCAAGGAGATTATCACCATGGCAATCCAGAGATATGCTGCCGATCAGGTTACTGAGACAACAGTATCCGTTGTTAACCTTCCTAATGATGATATGAAGGGAAGAATCATCGGAAGAGAAGGAAGAAATATCAGAGCAATTGAGACTCTTACAGGAGTAGATTTGATTATCGATGATACACCTGAAGCAGTTATTCTTTCAGGCTTTGATCCGGTTAGAAGAGAGATTGCAAGAATAGCCCTTGAGAAGCTGATTGTTGACGGAAGAATCCATCCTGCAAGAATTGAGGAGATGGTTCAGAAGGCAACAAAGGAGGTTAACACAATTATCAAGGAAGAGGGAGAGAAGGCGTGCTTTGAGACAGGTGTCCACAACCTTCATCCTGAGCTGATTAAGCTTCTTGGAAGACTTAAGTACAGAACCTCATACGGACAGAATGTGCTTCAGCATTCAATTGAGGTTGCCACACTTGCGGGTCTTATGGCATCTGAGCTTGGTTATGATGTAAGACTTGCCAAGAGAGGCGGACTCCTTCATGATATCGGTAAGTCAATTGACCACGAGGTTGAGGGAACACACGTTGAGATCGGTGTGAACATCTGTAAGAAATACAAGGAGTCATGGAAGGTTATCAATGCTGTCGAGTCACATCACGGTGACACTGAGGCAATCACGCTAGAGGCTGTTCTGGTGGGAGCGGCTGACGCACTCAGTGCAGCAAGACCGGGAGCAAGAAGAGAAACTCTTGAGTCATACATAAAGAGACTTGAGAGCCTCGAGAATATAGCCAATACCACCAAGGGTGTTGACAAGTCATATGCGATTCAGGCAGGAAGAGAAATCAGAGTGGCTGTTAAGCCAAGCATAGTTAAGGATGATGAGATTCCAATGCTTGCAAGAGATATCGCAAAGAAGATTGAGGCAGAGCTTGAGTATCCGGGACAGATTAAGGTCAATGTCATCAGAGAGACAAGGGCAACCGAAATCGCTAAATAGCAATCCAAGCTCCCCTTGTAAGGGGAGCTTTTTAACAGGTATGGCAGTAAAAGGAAGTTAAGGGAATATGATTTATCTTGATAACAGTGCGACAACCAGGCAGTACGATGAGGTAACGGAGCTTATTGCAGAAACGTCTAGAACAAGCTTCGCCAATGCATCGTCACTGCACAATCTTGGGTTCAATGCCGGAAGTGTGATATTTGATGCAAGACGTGAGATAGAGGATCGCTTTGCACCTGGCGGAGCAGTAGTCTTCACCTCAGGAGGTACTGAAGCTGACAACATGGCAATCCTTGGAACAGCATCCAAACTCAGAAGGAGGGGAAAGCGCATCATCACGACCAGAGTGGAGCATCCCGCTGTGCTTGAGACGGTAAAACGCCTTGAACGCGATGGATTTGAGATTGTTTTGCTCGATGTTGATGTAGACGGCTTTCTCGAGCCGCAGGTTCTTAAGGCGGCTCTTACAGATGACACCATCCTTGTAAGTGTAATGTCTGTCAACAATGAGGTTGGAACAATAGAGCCTGTGACGGAATGTCAGAGGATTGTTGATGAATATAACAGAGCCAAAGGAACTAAGATAATATTCCACACAGATGCCGTTCAGGCTTACGGCAAGCTGCCGATGGACGATGCAGCTTTCGATCTTGTATCTGTAAGCGGACATAAGTTCCACGGACCTAAGGGCGCAGGTTTTCTCTACATGAAGAATGGAATAAATCTTCCACCGCTCATTACAGGCGGAGGACACGAAATGGGATACAGATCCGGAACGGAGAATACACCGGGAATTGCAGGTCTGGGGCTTGCGAGCAGAATGTCATACGAAAGGCTTGATGAGAAGCTCGATGCAATGACAGAAGTAAACGAGTATCTTAGAAGAGGCCTGGAGAACGAGCTTGACGACATAATCCTTAATGGTCCTTCCGAGATAGGAAGATCACTTCTCGATGCTGGGAAGAGATGTCCTTCGGTTCTCAATATGAGCTTCCTAGGCACTAGAGGAGAGGTTCTTCTCCATACCCTTGAGATGGACGGCATATATGTATCGACAGGATCGGCCTGCTCATCACACAAGAAGAATGCCGACAGTCATGTGCTCCAGGCAATGTCAATGGATCACAAGGAGATAGAGGGCGCCATAAGATTCAGCTTCAGCGAATTCAATACCATTGATGAGATGGATTTCGTAATTGACAAGGTCAAGTCTGCTGTAACAAGGTTCAGAAGACTTGGAAGCTTCAGATAAAGACAATATCAGAAAGGATGATTTCATGGATAAGAATTTATATCTTGTAAGATGCGGAGAGGTTGCACTCAAGGGCATGAACAGACCATATTTCGAGAGAATTCTCCTCGAAAGACTGAAGAAGGCTCTCTCATGCTACAGTGAGACAGAGGCGAGATGGAAGAATGGCCTAATGCTTGTTAGAGTAGATGCTTCCGTACCGGCAATGGAGGTTGTAAAGCAGTGCTCGAAGGTGTTCGGAATTGCTTCTGTAAGCCCGGCTGTTGAGGCGCCTAAGGATATTGATGAGATTGGAAGAGCGGCTGCTGATTTCATGCAGAGACTGATTGACGAAGAGGGGATAAAGACCTTCAAGGTTAAGGGCAAAAGATCCGATAAGTCCTTCGAGATTCAGTCGCCGGAGATTGGAAGAGTCGTTGGAGCAATAATTCTAAAGCAGTGCAAGGTCCTTTCTGTTGACGTACATAACCCTGATTGCGAGCTGTACGTTGATGTAAGACATGAGGGTGCATACATCTATAGAGATAAGATCAAGGGCTTTGGCGGACTTCCTCTTGGAACAAACGGCAGAGGAATGATTCTTATGTCCGGTGGAATAGACAGTCCGGTCGCTGCATTCATGATGGCCAAGAGAGGAATGACTATTGAGGCATGCCATTTCCATTCATATCCATATACAAGCCCAAGAGCACAGAAGAAGGTTGAGGATCTTCTTGCTGTTCTTGCAGGATACATGGGAACTATCAAGATGCACTGCATAAACCTTCTTCCTATACAGGAGCAGATTGTTCAGAACTGTCCTGAGGATGAGACTACCCTTCTTGTAAGAAGATTCATGATGCGAATTGCAGAGCAGATAGCAATAAAGAACAAGAATATGATGCTTATCACAGGTGAGGATCTTGGTCAGGTTGCAAGCCAGACTGCAGAGGCCCTTGTTGTTACTGACAAGGTTGTAAGTATGCCTGTAATGAGACCGCTTATCGCAATGGATAAGGTTGACATCATGGATAAGGCTAAGGAAATCGGAACATATGACATCTCTATACAGCCTTATGAGGATTGCTGCACAGTATTCCTGCCTAAGCATCCTGTAACAAAGCCAAAACTTGAGAAGATAGAGGAGTCAGAGTCAAGGCTTGATGTTGATGCTCTTGTTAAAGCTGCTGTGGAGTCAGAGGAGATTATCGTGGTTAATCCAAGATAGTGACTGTGAACAAGGACTGCCAGAGCTGTGATCAGATACAGAAACGGCGTTGCTTAATATTATTTCAACAAGGGGAGGAATGCACTTTCTCCCTTTATTTTTTTGTGCTAAAATATGGCTAGTAATGTGTAAACCTGTGTGCTCTCATTGGAGTGAGCAGCATGGGAATGATTCATATATGAAAGGGTTAGAATAATGGCTAAGCAGACAATTGATTTTAATGACAAAGATGTAAGAGACAGCTATAGACATACTTCGTCTCATATTCTTGCTCAGTAATGTGTAAACCTGTGTGCTCTCATTGGAGTGAGCAGCATGGGAATGATTCA
>CAMFZN010000035.1 GCA_946006945.1 uncultured Clostridia bacterium
TGAGCACCGCAAGACAGCGCAGATAACGAAGAGATAGCTCAAAACAGCAAGCAAAAAGCCCCTGCAGACAATTGCTGCAGGAGCCCCATCGGAATGAACTATGTCTAGATTGAAATCATCTCACGCATTCGGCACAGCAAAAGCGCCTCTTCAGTTGTCTGACAAAGAGGTAATAATAGTAATAAACCTTTGCTGCGTTTGCGAATTTAAACATGCAGATGACTCCTTTCCTAAGTGTTGCGGTAAGAATAACATCACAATTGTTACATGTCAACAAATAATCTAAACATTAACAATAGAAATATGTGATAATCCACAAATAAGTATTTATCTTCATGTAAAAATAATCTATCCGCGGGCCGCGGTGTTCCATCAGACTGTCATAACGCAGCTTTCGCACGAATGCGTATACCTGTATTTCTTACATTATTTCTTTCTTTTCTGCTGTATTGACGGGACATTTTGGTGGTATTATTTACGTATATAGGCTGTTCTGCCGACCGGCAAGGGCAGCAGGGGCTTCGATGCGGAACAAATACGAACAATCAACCAATTAGATGCTAATTTATATGGAATATTCCGAACAATGCTTTTGGCATTCTCAAAAAATAGCATTTTTTAGGGCGTAAATATTGAACAATTGCAGTTGTCATGAGAAAATATATAAGTATTGTTATGCGTAATGATTGTAAGGAGGGATTTAATGAAGAAGGTCGGAATCATCATGGGCAGTGACAGCGATCTGCCGGTTATCAAGAAGGCTGTGGATGTGCTTAGAGAGTTTGACATTCCTTTCGAGGTTCATGTTTACTCAGCGCACAGAACACCGGAGGAGGCAAGAGACTTCTCGATCAATGCAAGAAAGAACGGGTTTGGAGTAATCATTGCGGCAGCCGGAATGGCAGCGCATCTTGCAGGTGCAATTGCAGCGAATACAACACTTCCTGTAATCGGAATCCCATGCAAGTCGGCGGCTTTCGACGGAATGGATGCTCTTCTCTCAACAGTAATGATGCCTTCAGGAATTCCTGTAGCAACTGTGGCTGTTGACGGAGGAAAGAATGCGGCACTTCTTGCAGCAGAGATAATTGCAGTATCAGACGATGAGCTTGCAGCTGCGCTTGACAGAAAGAGAGCAGCTGATGCAGCTGCAGTACTTAAGAAGGATGAGGACATCATGTCACGTCTGTAGCATCCTTCGACGCGAACTGGTTAGTTATTTTAAATCTATATAAAACCACAAGGAGAATGAAACTATGAAACTGGTGTACACAGGAAAGACTAAGAACGTATTCGAGCTTGAGAACGGAAACTATCTTCTGAAGTTCAAGGATGACTGCACAGGCAAGGACGGAGTATTTGATCCGGGCGAGAACTCAGTAGGTCTTACTATCGAGGGTGTTGGTGATGTTAACCTCAGAATGACTAAGTATTTCTTCGACAAGATCAACGAGGCAGGAATCAGAACACACTTCGTAAAGGCTAATCTTGAGGACACTACAATGGAGGTTCTTCCTGCAACTGTATTCGGAAAGGGCCTTGAGGTAATCTGCAGATACAAGGCTGTTGGAAGCTTCTTCAGAAGATACGGACAGTACATCGAGCAGGGTGCAGATCTTCCTGCATACGTTGAGATGACATTCAAGAACGATGAGCTCGGCGATCCTCTCGTAACTAAGGACGGACTTGTAGTTCTCGGAGTTATGACTGAGGAGCAGTACGACGATATCAAGACAATGACACAGCAGATCACTAAGATCGTTGCTGATGATATGGCTGAGAAGGGACTTGACCTCTACGATATCAAGTTTGAGTTCGGATATGACGCAGACGGCAAGGTAATGCTTATCGATGAGATTGCATCAGGCAACATGCGTGTATACAAGGACGGAGAGTACATCGATCCAATGACACTTTCAGAGCTCTTCTTTGCATAAAGCTCTGCCGCTAGAGACAATAAACGCCCGGTCTTCTCAGAGAGGGACCATAACGGCACTACGAATCAGCAGGCATCGCATCAGCGGTGATGCGATGCCTTATTATTTAGGAGGATTATCAAATGGGAGGCTTTTTCGGTATAGCATCAAGAGATGAATGTGTTCTTGATGTTTTCTTTGGAACCGATTATCATTCACACCTTGGTACAAGCAAGGGCGGAATGGCAGCTTATGACAGAGAGGTTGGAATGCAGAGGGAGATTCACAACATTGCGAACTCTCCTTTCAGAACCAAGTTTGAGAACATTACAGAGACCATGTGCGGAACCTCTGCAATCGGATGCATTTCAGATACTGATCCGCAGCCGCTGCTCATAAGATCAAAGCTCGGCGTATTCTCAATCTGCATCGTAGGAAAGATCAACAATCTTGACAAGCTTGCTGAGATGACCTTTGAGGCAAGAGGTCACTTCGATGCGATGACTGCAGGAAAGATCAACCAGACTGAGCTTGTAGCTTCAATGATAAGCATGAAGGACAGCTTTGTTGAGGGAATCAGATTCGCGCAGGACAAGATTGACGGAACCTGCTCGATTCTTATCTTAAGAGATGACGGCTCAATCATCGCGGCGAGAGACAAGGTGGGAAGACTGCCGGTTCTTGTGGGCGAGTGCGAGGACGGCTACGGCGTAACCTTCGAGTCTTTTGCACTTGAGAAGGTGGGCTTCAGAATCACTAAGAATCTCGGTCCTGCAGAGATAGTTGAGATAACTTCGGACGGAGTGACTCAGCTTGCAGAGCCGGGCGAGGAGATGAAGATATGCAGCTTCCTTTGGAGCTACTACGGATATCCGACTACAAGCTACGAGGGCAAGAACGTCGAGATCATGAGATATGATAACGGTCATATCATGGCAAGAGAGGATATAAGAAACGGCTTCGATGTTGATTCCGTGGATTATGTCGGCGGAGTGCCTGACTCCGGAACACCGCATGCTATCGGATATGCGAATGAGTCAAAGAGACCTTTTGCCCGCGCCTTCATCAAATACACTCCAACCTGGTCGAGAAGCTTCATGCCTACCAACCAGAAGGAGAGAAACAAGGTTGCGAAGATGAAGCAGATTCCGGTAGTCGAGCTTATCAAGGACAAGAGCCTCCTCTTCGTGGACGATTCGATCGTAAGAGGAACACAGCTTAGAGAGACTGTTGAATTCCTCTACAGAAACGGTGCAAAAGCAGTTCACATGAGATCTGCATGTCCGCCTCTGATGTACGGATGTCCATATATCAACTTCTCGGCATCTAAGAGCGAGATGGAGCTTATTACAAGAAGAACCATCATCGAGCTTGAGGGCGAGGAGGGTCTTAAGCACATTGACGAGTATTCAGATGGAAGATCTGAGCGCGGCAAGGCAATGAGAAAGGCAATCTGCGACAAGTTTAACTTTGATTCGCTTGAATTCCAGTCGCTTGAGGGTATTTATGAAGCTATCGGACTTGAGCCGGAGAAGCTTTGCACATACTGCTGGAACGGAAAGAAATAAAAAGGAGCAGGATACGAGATGAATAACAAATCAAGATCAGACAGCTATGCAGCAGCAGGCGTTGACATTACTGCAGGATACAGAGCTGTAGAGCTTATGAAATCACATATCGCAAGAACTGTAACACCTGGCGTAATGGGAAGCGTAGGAGGCTTTGGCGGCCTTATGGAGCTCGACCTTACAGGAATTAACAAGCCGGTTCTTGTAAGCGGAACCGACGGAGTAGGAACAAAGCTTAAGCTTGCCTTCCTCATGGACAAGCACGACACTATCGGAATCGACTGCGTTGCAATGTGTGTTAACGATGTTGTGTGTGTAGGAGCTAAGCCGCTTTTCTTCCTCGACTACATCGCATGCGGAAAGAACTATCCTGAGAGAATCGAGGCAATCGTAAAGGGAGTATGCGAGGGCTGCGTTCAGTCAGGTGCGGCTCTCATCGGAGGAGAGACTGCCGAGATGCCCGGCTTCTACTCAGTTGATGAGTATGACCTTGCCGGATATACAACAGGAGTTGTTGACAAGGACAAGCTCATTGATAACAACAAGATGAAGGCAGGAGATGTAATCATCGCTCTTCCATCAAGCGGTGTTCATTCCAACGGCTTCTCGCTTGTAAGAAAGGTTTTCGACATCGAGAATGCTGATCTTAAGACTCCTCTTGAGAAGCTTGGCGGAAGATCTCTTGGAGAAGCTCTTCTTGAGCCTACAAGAATCTATGTAAAGCCTGTGCTTGCACTCCTTGAGGAGGTTGAGGCTAAGGGAATCTCCCATATCACAGGAGGCGGCTTCTATGAGAACATTCCAAGAAGCATTCCTGACGGACTCGGTGCAAGAGTTAACAAGGATGCGGTAAGAGTTCTTCCTATTTTCGACCTTATCGCAGAGACAGGCGGAATCAGCGAGCATGACATGTTCAACACCTTCAATATGGGTGTTGGAATGTGCATCATCGTTGCCAAGGAGGACGAGGCAAGAGCCCTTGAGATTCTAAAGAATGCCGGCGAGGATGCATATGTAATCGGAGAGATTGCAGAGTCTGACGAGAAGATTACGCTGGTATAGATAAACAGGAGAAATCCATGAACAGACTGACTAGGATAGCAGTGCTTGTTTCTGGTGGAGGAACCAATCTGCAGGCGATAATAGATGCTCAGAAGAGCGGGATTATCAGAAGTGGTGAGGTTTCTCTTGTTCTCAGTAACAGCGCATCTGCTTATGCACTTACAAGAGCTGAGAAGGAAGGAATTCCTGCGGCTGTTGTAACAAGGAAGAAGGGAGCTTCGGAGGGACTCTCAATACCTGTATATGAGGTTCCTGATAAGGAGACTCAGGAGAATAAGCTCATGGAGCTTATAGATGAGGCAGAGATAGATCTCATCGTGCTTGCGGGCTTCATGGTGGTGCTTAGCGAGCGCTTCATCAATCATTATAAGGACAGAATAATCAATGTTCATCCAAGCCTGATTCCATCCTTCTGCGGTGACGGCTTCTACGGACTTAAGGTTCATGAGGCAGCCCTTGCCAAGGGCGTTAAGGTTACCGGAGCGACAGTCCACTATGTCAACGAGATTACTGACGGTGGACGCATACTTGCTCAGAAGGCTGTCGAGGTGAGAGAGGATGATACGCCCGAGACACTTCAGAGAAGAGTAATGGAAGAGGCGGAGTGGATTATTCTGCCTGAAACAATCGAAAGGATCAGTTATGAGCATTTACGATAACAGAGAATTCAAGGATATCGTGGCAGGACATTCTTATCCGGGCCGCGGAATCATTGTCGGAAAGACAGAGGACGGAAGAAAGGCAGTTATTTGCTATTTCATCATGGGAAGATCAGCTAACTCAAGAAACAGAGTTTTCAGAGAAAGAGACGGCGCAGTTTATACAGAGCCATTTGATCCGGCTAAGCTTGAAGATCCAAGCCTGATAATATATGCACCTATCAGAGAGTTCGAGGACAAGCTGATTGTATCTAACGGCAACCAGACAGATACTATCTACGAGGGACTAATCGCAGGAAGAAGCGTCTATGATTCACTAAGAACAAGATGCTTTGAGCCGGATGCACCTAACCTGACACCAAGAATCAGCGCTGTGCTGACCTTTGATGGGGAGGGAGACTTCTCGTATAACATGAGCATTCTTAAGAGTGGAGATGTTGACGGAAACATCTGTAACAGATACTTCTATGAGTATGAGTCATTCGCAGGTGCAGGTCATTTCATCCATACCTATGAGAGAAATGAGAGTCCTCTTCCAACCTTCCAGGGTGAGCCAAGAAGAGTTGCTATCCCTGATGATATCGATGCTCTGTTCGATTCAGTATGGAATGCACTCGATGAGGAGAACAGAATTTCACTGTATGTAAGAACGGTAGACCTCGTTACAGGAGAGGTTGAGAACAGGATGGTGAACAAATATGAATAGATTTGAGCTTAAGTACGGCTGCAATCCTAACCAGAAGCCGGCATCGGTATATATGGAGGACGGCAGCGACCTGCCTTTCGAGATTCTTAGCGGAAGACCGGGATATATCAATTTCCTCGATGCTCTTAACTCATATCAGCTCGTCAAGGAGATTAAGGAAGCTCTCGGTATGCCTGCAGCTGCATCCTTTAAGCATGTAAGTCCTACATCGGCAGCTGTTGGAACAGTGCTTCCGGGCAGCTTAAAGAAGGCGGCCTTCGTAGACGATATCGAGGGTCTTGATGACAGTCCGATTGCATGTGCTTATGCAAGGGCAAGGGGAACAGACAGAATGTGCTCGTTCGGAGACTGGATTGCTCTTTCGGATGAGTGTGATGAGACTACAGCCAGAATAATCAAGAGAGAGGTATCCGATGGTATCATCGCGCCTTCATACTCACCTGAGGCTCTTGAGATTCTAAGCCAGAAGAAGGGCGGCAAGTACAACATTATTAAGATTGACCCTGACTACGTTCCTGCTGAGCAGGAGCACAAGCAGGTGTATGGAATCACCTTCGAGCAGGGAAGAAACAACTTCAAGATCAACAGAGAGCTTCTCTCCAACATCGTAACCGATAAGAAGGAGCTTCCTGAGGAGGCGGTAAGAGACATGATTATCGCTCTTATCACACTCAAATATACACAGTCCAACTCAGTATGCTACGTATATGACGGACAGGCAATCGGTGTAGGAGCCGGTCAGCAGTCAAGAGTTCACTGTACAAGACTTGCAGGAGACAAGGCAGATACATGGTTCCTTCGCCAGCATGAGAAGGTTCTTAACCTTCCTTTCAGAAAGGACCTCGGAAGACCTACAAGAGACAATGTCATCGATGCTTACATCAACAAGAATGAAGAGGACTGCTGTGCAGACGGTATCTGGGAGAACTACTTCACCGAGAAGCCTGAGAGATTCACAGAAGAGGAGCAGAGAGCATACCTTGACAGCATTCGCGGAGTAACCTGTGCTTCAGATGCCTTCTTCCCATTCTTTGACAACGTTCAGAGAGCATACAAGAGCGGCACAAGCTACATCGCACAGCCGGGCGGTTCCATCAGAGACGAGGATGTTATTAACTGCTGCAACGAGCTTGGAATCGTAATGGCATTTACAGGAATGAGACTTTTCCATCACTAGAATTGATGAAGACAGGAGACCATACTATGAAAATCATGGTTGTAGGTGGCGGCGGAAGGGAACACGCCATCATAAAGAAAATCAGACAGAATCCCAAGGTGACAGAGATAGTTGCTCTTCCGGGCAACGGAGGAATCGCTGAGGATGCAGTCTGCGTAGATATCAAGGCTACAGACATTGATGCAATTGTGCAGTATGCAATAAGCAACGCTGTTGATTATGCAATCGTTGCACCGGATGATCCTCTTGTAATGGGCCTTGTGGACAAGCTTGGCTCTGAGGGAATTCCTTGCTTCGGCCCTAACTCAAGAGCTGCCATCATCGAGGGAAGCAAGGCCTTCTCGAAGGACCTCATGAGAATGTACGGCATACCTACTGCGAGATATGAGAATTTCGACAACATCGACAACGCGCTTAGCTATGTTGAGACCTGTCCTATCCCTACAGTAGTAAAGGCTGACGGACTTGCGCTCGGCAAGGGTGTAATCATTGCCAAGACAAGAGACGAGGCAAGAGAGGCTGTACGCGAGATGATGGAGGATAAGAAGTTCGGAAAGAGCGGGGACAAGATAGTAATCGAGGAATTCCTCGAGGGCCCTGAGGTATCCGTGCTTTCCTTCACTGACGGCAAGGTTGTGGTTCCGATGATATCCTCAATGGATCACAAGAGGGCCGGTGACGGTGATACCGGTCTTAATACCGGAGGAATGGGAACTGTAGCGCCTAATCCTTACTACACACCTGAGGTTGCGGAAAGGTGCATGAACGAGATCTTCCTTCCTACCGTAAAGGCTATGTCGGACGAGGGAAGAACCTTCAAGGGCTGCCTGTATTTCGGCCTGATGCTTACTGCAGACGGGCCAAAGGTAATAGAGTATAACTGCAGATTCGGCGATCCTGAGACACAGGTAGTGCTCCCGCTTCTCGAGAGTGATCTTCTTGAGATCATGATGGCTGTAACAGAGGAGAGGCTCGAGCCTGAGATGGTTAAGTGGTCCGAGAAGAGCGCATGCTGCGTAATCGGAGCATCTGAGGGATATCCTCTAAGCTACGAGAAGGGATACGAGATTACCATTCCTGATGATATCAGGGATAAGACATATATTGCCGGAGCTAAGCTTGACGAAGGCAAGCTTGTAACAAGCGGAGGAAGAGTTCTCGGAGTAACGGCGGTTGCGGACAGTCTTGAGGAGGCTGTTAAGGAAAGCTACAGAATGATCGAGGCTGTAGAGTTCAAAAACAAGTATTACAGAACCGATATCGGTGCAAGAGCGCTCGCCGCTAAATAGGTATAAGGAGATATTATGGTTTACAGAATATATGTAGAGAAAAAAGAAGGTCTTGCCAACGAGGCCAAAGGACTTCTTCAGGACATCAGAACGCTCCTCGGAATTGAAGGCTTAAGTGATGTCAGAGTAATCAACAGATATGATGCTGACAACCTTGACAGAGAGCTTTTCGACTACGCTGTTAAGACTGTTTTTGCAGAGCCTCAGCTCGACAATACTGCAGAGAAGCTATCAGACCTCGGAGTAGGAAGCGATGCAGTTGTATTTGCGGTAGAGCAGCTTCCGGGACAGTTCGACCAGAGAGCCGATTCGGCTTCACAGTGTATTCAGATCATCTCACAGGGAGAGAAGCCTCTTATCAGATTCGCCAAGGTAATCGCTCTTTACGGAGAGCTTGGCGATGAGGATGTAAAGGCAATCAAGAAGTTCATCATCAACCCTGTTGAGTCAAGAGAGGCTGAGCTTGCGCTTCCTGATTCTCTTGAGATGGAGTATGAGACTCCGGGAGATGTTGCTGTAATGGACGGCTTCATCGACATGAACGCTGAGGAGAAGGCTCAGTTCATTAAGGATCTCGGACTTGCAATGGATGCGGCAGACCTCGATGTATGCCAGGCATACTTCAGAAGCGAGGACAGAAATCCTACAATCACAGAGATTAAGATGATCGACACCTACTGGTCAGATCACTGCAGACATACCACCTTCGGAACAGTAATCGACAAGGTTACCTTCGAGGACGAGCTTCTTCAGGGCGCATACGATGAGTACATCGCTCTTAGAAAGGAGCTTGGAAGAGAGCATAAGCCTGTATGCCTCATGGACCTCGCAACAGTTGCAGTAAGACAGCTGAAGAAGGAGGGCAAGCTTGACAAGCTCGACGAATCAGAAGAAATCAATGCATGTACAGTAAAGATTGAGATTGAGGTTGACGGGGTTAAGGAGCCATGGCTTCTCCTCTTCAAGAACGAGACTCACAACCATCCTACAGAGATTGAGCCTTTCGGAGGCGCTGCAACCTGCGTGGGCGGATGCATAAGAGACCCTCTCTCAGGAAGAGCATATGTATATGGCGCAATGAGACTTACAGGAGCAGCAGATCCGCTTCAGCCTGTAAGTGAGACTCTGCCCGGCAAGCTTCCTCAGAGATCAATCGTTCAGACTGCAGCTGCAGGATATTCATCATACGGTAACCAGATCGGTCTTTCGACAGGCATCGTAGATGAGATCTACCACCCGGGATATATTGCCAAAAGAATGGAGGTAGGAGCAGTTATCGCGGCTGCCCCTGCAGAGAATGTAAGAAGAGAAAGACCTGCTCCGACAGATGTTGTACTCCTTCTCGGAGGAAGCACAGGACGTGACGGAATCGGCGGAGCAACAGGCTCATCAAAGGCACACGATACAAGCTCGGTTGAGACCTGCGGTGCTGAGGTACAGAAGGGTAACGCTCCTGAGGAGAGAAAGATTCAGAGACTCTTCAGAAACGGTGAGGCTACAAGACTCATCAAGAGATGTAACGACTTCGGTGCAGGCGGCGTATCTGTTGCAATCGGAGAGCTTGCTGACGGACTTGAGATTAATCTCAATGCTGTACCTAAGAAGTATGAGGGACTTGACGGAACAGAGCTTGCAATCGCAGAGTCACAGGAGAGAATGGCATGCGTAGTTGCTGCAGAGGATGTTGACCGCTTCATGGAGCTTGCTGATACAGAGAATCTCCAGTGCGTTCCTGTTGCAGTAGTAACAGAGAAGCCATACCTCACAATGTACTGGAACGATAAGAAGATTGTAGATATCTCAAGAGAGTTCCTGAACTCAAACGGAGCTGACAAGCATATCGAGATTGCTCCTGCTGCTCCAAAGGAGTGGAGAAGAAACGTAGAAGGAAGCTTCACAGAGAACTATCTCAAGGCTGCAGATGATCTCAATATCTGCTCAAAGAGAGGTCTCTCAGAGAGATTCGACTCAACAGTAGGTGCAGGAACAGTTCTCATGCCGTTCGGTGGAAAGAACCAGCTTACACCAATTCAGGCAATGGTACACAAGCTTCCTCTCGTAGAGGGACATACAGATGACTGCTCACTCATGTCATGGGGATACAACCCATACATCTCAGAGAAGTCACCATATCACTCAGCTTACCTTGCAGTAGTTGAGTCTGTATCAAAGCTTATTGCTACAGGAGCAAGCTTCGAGGATGTATACCTCTCATTCCAGGAGTACTTCGAGTCACCTCGCAAGGACCCTGCAAGATGGGGCAAGCCTCTGGCTGCACTTCTCGGCGCGTTCAGAGCACAGCTCGGTCTCGGCGTAGGCTCAATCGGAGGAAAGGACTCAATGTCAGGTTCATTTGAGAACATTGATGTTCCTCCAACACTGATCTCCTTCGCTGTAACAACAGGAAAGGTTCAGCAGATCGTATCTCCTGAATTTAAGAAGGCAGGCTCAGGTGTTGTTCTCGTAAGCCCTAAGCTTGATGCAGAGGGACTTCCTGAGGCTGAGTCGCAGATTGCAGTATTTAAGGCTGTTCATGAGCTTATGGAGAGCGGCAAGGTCCTCGCAGGATACACTCCTGGCTACGGCGGAATTGCAGAGGCAGTTCTTAAGATGTGCCTCGGTAACGGCTGCGGCTTCGCATTCGACAGCGACATGACAGTAGAGAAGCTGTTCGGATACAGCTACGGCAGCTTCGTACTCGAGCTTGCAGAGGGCGTAACAGTAGAGGGAACTGACCTTTATGATGCTGCTCCTGTCGGTGCAGTAACTGACGAGCAGTGCATCATTCTCGGCGATGAGGCAATCGAGATGGCAGCTCTTACAGAGAAGTACGAGGGCAAGCTTGAGGATGTATTCTCATGCCATGCAGGCAATAAGGAGGTTAAGCTTGAGACCTTCGAGTACTCAGCTGACAGATGGCCTTCGGCAGGAATTAAGGTTGCAAAGCCAAAGGTTCTTATTCCTGCATTCCCTGGCACTAACTGCGAGTATGACAGCGCAAGAGCTGTAAGAGAGGCAGGCGCTGAGCCGCAGATTATGGTTATCAAGAACAGAACAAGCGATGACATCAAGGGTTCACTCGAGGAGTTCTCAAAGGCTCTTAAGGAGTCACAGATGATATTCATTCCTGGAGGCTTCTCAGGCGGAGACGAGCCTGACGGATCGGCTAAGTTCATTACAGCCTTCTTCAGAAATGAGATTATCAAGGAGGGTGTAACCGACCTTCTCGATAACAGAGACGGACTTATCTGCGGTATCTGTAACGGATTCCAGGCTCTCGTAAAGCTCGGACTCGTTCCTTACGGAAAGATTATCGATACAGACGAAAACTGCCCAACTCTGACATACAACTCATGTGCACATCACCAGTCAAGAATCGCACAGGTAAGAGTGGCATCAAACAAGTCTCCATGGCTCAGAAACACCAAGGTAGGCGAGGTATACTCGGCTCCTATCTCACACGGAGAGGGCAAGTTCCTTGCAGGCGAGGAGCTCGTAAGACAGCTTGCTGCCAACGGACAGATTGCTACTCAGTATGTTGATCTTGCAGGTAACGTTACTAACGATATCCACTTCAATCCTAATAACTCTGTATTCGCAATCGAGGGAATCACCTCACCGGACGGAAGAGTATTCGGTAAGATGGGACACGCAGAGAGAGTCGGAGACGGACTCTACAGAAACGTTCCGGGCAACTACTTCATCAAGATGTTCGAGAGCGCAGTAGAATATTTCCGCTAAAACTCAATAAAACTCAACGATTATCACCCATCCCCCCAGGGGGCTTGCGGGAGATGACGGATGATAATAAACTCCCTGTTGTAAAGGATTTTGCAACAGGGAGTTATTTTGTATGAGAAAGAAATTTTTGCTCGCAGCAGCACTTATTATGATAATTACACTTACAGCCTGCGGCAGCGCCTCCGGGCCTGATGCCGACACGCTGGTATACGGTTCAAAGGATTATACAAGGATTAACCCTGCCATGGATGAGCACTGTGAGATCAACGCTCTTATTTTCGATGGTCTTACAGATCACGACGGCAGCAATGAGGTTGTACCAAGACTGGCCAGGGACTGGAGCTACGATGCCGATAC
>CAMFZN010000036.1 GCA_946006945.1 uncultured Clostridia bacterium
GGATAAGGGAGAGGATTGTCCACAATTGTCTTTACTGTCGTCGGCTTCTGTGAGAGGACAATGCACTTCTGTGAGAGGTATATCGCCTCCTCAATGTTATGTGTTATAAACAGCACGGTGCTTCCTGTCCTTCTCCAGAGCTTTAAGACCTCATCCTCAAGATAGTAGCGGACTTTTATGTCCATCTGTCCATAAGGCTCGTCCATAAGAAGAAGATCAGGATGAACCGCAAAGCTTCGGCCTATTACAACTCTCTGCTCAGCAGATACCGAAAGCTCGCCCGGATAAGCGTGCCTTTGCTCCTCTAGTCCAATCAGTTCAAGAATCTGGTCTGTTCTTTCCTGAATCACCTTTCTGTCAAGCTTCTTCAGCTTCATATTGAATTTGATATTCTCCTCAACAGTAAGCCATGGGAACGTTGACGGCTCCTGGAATACGAAGCTTATGTCGTGCTTCTTGGGATCTGCAGGCTCACCGTCAATGAGAATGCGACCCTCGGTCGGCTCAATCAGCTTTACGAGAAGATTGAAGAAGGTTGTCTTGCCGCAGCCCGTCGGTCCGACGATGCATACGAAATCACCTTTGTTTATGTCAAAAGATATATTATCAAGAACAAGCAGCTCATCGTCGAACACCTTGGTCAGATTCTGAACGGATATTTTGGGTTGTTCTGTCATATGTGTATTTTCCTTTCAGCGTTACAGCGACAAATCCATCTGCGCTGTTATTTCATCACGAAGAGCCATGAACTCCGGAGATGTTCTGTTCCTTGGTCTTGGAAGCTCCGGAACAAACTCGTTGACAATATGGGACGGCTTATCTGAGAAGAGCAGAATTCTGTCTCCGAGATATATTGCCTCCTCTATGTTGTTGGTTACAAAGATTACCGTAGCCTTCTCTGTCTTTCTCAGCTTCAGAACCTCTTCCTCCATCTGATACCTTGTCTGTGCATCAAGAGCTCCGAACGGCTCATCCATTATTATCGTGTCACTTCCCGATGTATATGCCCTTGCGATTGCAACTCTCTGCTTCATTCCTCCGGAAAGCTGAGCGGGATATGCCGACTCGAAATCCTTAAGCCCTACGAGGTCAAGGTATTTTCTTGCCGTAGCGGTGCACTCCTCTGCAGATGCTCCGCGGTAGCGAAGAGGAGTCTCAACATTCTTTATAACCGTCTTCCAGTTAAACAGAGCATAGCGCTGGAACACGAAGCCCACAGATGAATCTCCGTTAAAGCTTACAGAGCCGCTGTCAGGCTGCTCAATATCCGCAATCGTGTTAAGAAGGACGGTCTTGCCACACTGACCCGGCCCCAGAATTACAAGAAACTCGTTCTCATATACGCTAAACGACACATCATCGAGCACGCGTACAACACCCTTCTTGGTCTCGTACGACTTGCTGAGCTTTGATATTTCTATTTTGACTGAAGGTAAAGCCATGGGCAGAGCCTCCTTTCAAGCAGATTGAGAAGCAGCGTAAGAAGCGAGCTTGACAGGGCAACAAGGATGATGCCTACGAAGTCAAGCGCTGTGTCATAGTACTGCATGCTGTCATTGATAAGGAAGCCTATTCCGTTATCAACGACCATCATCTCGGCAGCAACAAGTGACATCCAGCCTGTTGAGAGGCCGGTCTTGAGACCTGCGAGAATTACCGGAATGCTGTTAGGCAGCGTAATATCTGTCAGAATCTGCCATTTGCTCGCGCCGAGAGTTCTGCCCGCATCGAGAAGCATCTCGTCCGTATGAGAGATTCCGGCAAAAGTATTAATTATTACAGCCATAACGATTCCTATGAAGATGATTATTATCTTCGATGCATCGCCGCTTGTTCCTACCCAAAGAACAATAAGAGGGATCCATGCGAGTGGCGGAAGCGGACGAAGAATCGAGAATACAGGCCACATTATTCTCTTGAAGGTAGGAAGCACGCCGAAGGCTACTCCGAGTGACACTCCTATCACAGAGGCAAAAATAAAAGCAACCATGATACGGTAGAAGCTCGACAGCACGTGAACATATAGCGGAATTCCCATCTTTGGATGCTCGATAAGCTCGATAAAGCGCTCAAGTGTCTCGACAGGCCCTGCGAGAACGTCGTTCTGAGACGATGCGAACCACCAAAGTGCCAGAACAAACATCACGGAGATGACAGGCAGAAGCATATCTGTTATTCTGTTTGATTTATTCATGCGTCTTCCTCCATGGTGTTGCTTTTCTTTCAAGTATTCCGAGCAGATATGTAAGAGCTGCTCCAATCAGTCCTATTACAAGCATTCCGAGAATAACAATCTCAGGCTTTGATGCATTTCGACCCTGCTGAATCATATATCCAAGTCCCTCAGATGAGGCAATCATCTCTGCCGCTACAAGTGTCGCCCATGCGCTTCCGAAGGATACTCTGATACCGGTAAATACCATTGGAAGTGCGTATGGAACGCCGACCTTGCAGAACATCTCGAAGTGGCTTGCGCCCGCAGTTCTTGCGACATTGAGAAGAACCTTCGGTGTCGCCTGAATTCCGGTGTATGAGTTAATTACACACGGAACGAAGGCTGCGATAAAGATTATGAAAACCTTCGACTGAAAGCCTATTCCGAGCATTACGATTACAATCGGAATCCACGCAAGAGGCGGAATCGGACGAACAATTTCAAATACAGGTGTCAGCAGCCTGTTGCAGGTCTTGAAGAAGCCCATTGCAAGACCGAGCGGCACGCCTATTATGCATGCCGAAAGAAAGCCTGCAAGAACAATCTTGAGGCTTGTGATGATATGGACGTCCAGAGTGTTGCCATCCGGAACGACATTATGGAACTTGTCAAAGAATGCATAGATAACCTTGGAAGGTGCCACCAGCTTCTCCGGTGACACCATTCCTGTTGCTACTACAAGCTCCCATATTGCGAAGAAAACTATAATGCCTGCCGCAGACAGCAGCGCATTCTGCCAGAAAGGTCTTTTTTTCTCTCGATACATGTTCCCCTGCTTCCTATCTCTTATCCCTGAATTCTATCAATCGCATCAAGCATGAATGACGGATTGATTGTCTCATTATCATAGAACGCCTCTGCGTCCTCCTCTGAAATCACATGGTTGGCAATCATGAAGTCGATTACCTTCTCATATGATGCATCGACCTCGCTTGCTCCATTATCCGATGAGAACATTGCCTTCTGCTCGTCCAGAGTGCGGTATGGCTTAAGCTCTGCGCTGTATGCTGCAAGCTCCTCTGTGCTGTTGCCGTAGAATGCCTGCCAGTTGTACATCTCCTCAGCGTACTTGTCAGGATCGTTTCTGAAGGTCTCCTCTACCTCAAGCATTACCTTGAGAAGAGCTGTCAGATCCTCGCTTCTTTCATTACAGAACGCATCAGATGCGATAAGCACTGTGTAGAGTGACTGTCCTGCACTCTTGCAGGTTGAAATCAGTGTGTAATCATCAGTATTTGAGTAGAACTCTGACCACTGAGGATCGAAGCCGAAGAAGATGTCTCCCTCTCCGGATGCGAATGTTGTCGCTCCCTTTGATCCCTCCATGTCGACGATGGTAACGTCGCTGTCTGTGAGGCCGAGAGCTGACAGTGTTGCGAGAAGACCGAAGTGGCTTGAAGTTCCCTTGGCACAGATAATCTTCTTGCCCTTCCATGTCTCTGCTGTTCCATAGATATCAGGATGACCCTCGACGTGGCCCTTGCCCTCTGCAACGATATCGCTGTCGTTTCTTGCATATGCCTGAACTGAAGCCTCATCGTCCTCCATCCATGCCACTACCTTTGACTTGTTGGCGATGCCGCCTGTTACTGAAGGCATCTGTCCGATTCCGGCAATATCGACTGCACCGGATGCGATGGCCTCGTTAACCTGTGGGCCGTTGTCGTAGTACTGAACCTCTACGTTAAGCCCCGCCTCCTCAAAGAGACCGTTCTCGCTCGCATAATAAAGCGGGAGCGTGAAGCCCGATCTCATTATTGCAATATTTATTGTATCGCCGCCATCAGAGCTCTTGCTTCCTCCGCAACCTGAAAGGCTTGCTGCAGTCAGAACAAGAGAAAGCATAAGAGCGAGAGTGCGCGTGATTCTGTTCTTTTTCATTGTTTTGTGTACCCCCTTTTCTGTTCATCGTAAAGCCCGCTACATTCCGTCTATCGGTGTACGAGGAGCGCGGACGAACCTCCCGACGAACTCATTGAGAAAGTATCATATATTTTTGTGCTTTTAATTCTAATACAGAATTAAATATGTAAAATTTCATTTAGAATACTACTGTTGCATTCAGAAACCCAATAAGAAATATAATCGGAGGCTTCAAATACATGAAAATGATAATCGGAGACAGATTCGCTGATTCATCAAGCGGAGAGGTGATAGAGGTAACAAATCCATACGACGGAACTCTTGTAGATACGGTTCCCGCAGCATCTAAGGATGACATTGACCGTGCCGTGGCAGAGGCTGTATCCGCACAGAAAGAATGGAGAAAGACTCCTGTGTACAGAAGAGTAGAGCTTGCTCGCAGATTCCTCGAGCTTGTAGAGGAGAACAAGGAAGACCTTGCGCGCACGCTTTCTCTTGAGTCGGGCAAAAACATCACAGAGGTCGGCGTAGAGATGAGAAATATCTTCACGGCATGGAATGCTTTCTCAGAGAAGGCTAAGCATCTGTACGATACTGTAATTCCTGCAGGCCTTGAGACAGGACATGACAATAATGTAGTAATCACAAGAAGAGAGCCGCTTGGAGTTGTGGCATGCATTATCCCGTTCAACTTCCCATGCAATCTCTTCAATCAGAAGGTTGCCCCGGCTCTTCTATCCGGCAATGCCGTAATAGTAAAGCCTGCAAGCTATAACCCTCTGACAGTAGTAAAGCTATGCGGACTTCTAAGAGAGGCCGGCTTCCCTGCAGGTGTGGTTCAGGTAATAACAGGCCGCGGCTCAGTGGTCGGAGACTATCTCTGCGAGCATAAGGATATCGCGGCAGTAAGTCTGACAGGCTCAACTGAGGTCGGAATCGAGGTAGCAGGCAAGTGTGCCAAAACTCTTAAGACAGCAGCCCTTGAGCTCGGCGGCAATGACGCGTTCATCGTCCTCGAGGATGCAGATCTCGAGCTTGCGGTCGCTGAGGCGGCAGGAGGAAGGTTCTTCAACGCCGGACAGATCTGCTGTGCTCCTAAGAGATTCCTCGTGCACCGTTCTCTTCACGACAGCTTCGTAGAGAAGGTTACAGAGAAGGTCAAGACCTTAAAACCGGGAGATCCTCTTGATCCCGAGACAAGAATCGGAACTGTTATCAGCGAGAAGGCGGCTGAAGAGGTTGAAAGACAGATTGAGCTTACAGTAAGCCAGGGAGGAAGAATTGTTCTTGGAGGTCACAGATACGGAGCCTTCGTCGAGCCTACAATCATAGATGATGTGCCTTTCAGCGCTGACATCATGCACGACATGGAGGTCTTCGGACCGGTTATGCCGATTTCTGTATTCGACGATGAGGATGAGGTGCTTTCGCTTGCCAACGACACCATGTACGGACTTGGAGGAAGCGTGTTCACGAGAGATATGAAGAAAGCCTCGCGTTTTGCCGGTGAGCTCGACTGCGGAAGCGTGGTAATCAACGGCTCGAGCTATTTCAGGAGCTTCGAGATGCCTTTTGGCGGAAGGAAGCTGTCGGGAGTCGGCTGCGAGGGCGTATACTCGACCTTCGATGAGCTTACATCAATCAAGTGCATTACTCTCAAGGGAATAATGAATTACTAGTTTTTTTCTTTTTTTCAATGCCTTAATACAATATGCATGCAACGTATACTCAACGTATTATGACGTTAAAAAATTGAAGTCAAAAGAGCCGAATGTTAATAAATAAAGAATAGGAGAATCTACCCATAATGAAACAGCTGTCACTTTATTCTGAGCTTCACATGCTTGGCTCAGCAAAGGAATTCAAAGACGCCTTCAAGCTAGGCGAAAAGGATCTTATCATTACCTGCAGGTACCTCTACGAGCCGTATTTCAGCGAGCTCGGCATTACATCGCAGGTAATCTTTCAGGAGGAATACGGCAAGGGTGAGCCAAATGACGACATGATCAACGCCATGATTGATTCTGTAAACGGCGACTATGAGAGAGTTATTGGAATCGGCGGCGGCACCGTGCTTGACATATCAAAGCTTTTTGCACTGAAGCAGATCCAGCCTCTTGAGGATCTTTTCCTCGGCAGGATAAAGCCGGAGAAGAAATGTGACCTTATTCTTGTTCCGACAACCTGCGGCACAGGAAGCGAGGTGACCAACGTTGCAATAGTCGGCTTCAACAAGCTCGATACGAAGCTCAGACTTGCTGCCGACGAGCTTTATGCCGACTACGGCGTGCTTGTTCCTCAGCTTATCGAGAAGCTGCCGCTTAAGGTCTTCGCGACAAGCTCAATCGATGCGCTGATTCATGCGATTGAGTCGAGTCTCTCGCCTCTCTCCACACCTTTCTCAAAGCTGTTCGGCCACAAGGCGATTCAGATGATTATCGGCGGATACTCGAGAATCAGAAAAGAAGGCTTTGATGCCATCGGCGAGCTTCGCGAGACTTTCATGCTTGCAAGCACCTACGCAGGCATTGCATTCGGACAGGCCGGCTGCGGAGCAGTCCATGCGATGAGCTATCCTCTGAGCGGCAAGTATCATGTTGCTCACGGAGCTGCGAACTATGCCCTTCTAACTTCTGTTCTTAAGAAGTACGCAGAGAAGGAGTCTGACGGGAAGTGCATCGCGGAATATGGCGAGACCATGCAGGTTCTAAGCAGCGCGCTTTCATGCGAGGTATCTGAGGTTCCATACAGACTTGATCAGCTGCTCGGAGCAATTCTGACCAAAAGACCGATGAGCTCATACGGCACAGAGGATTCGGATGTCGAGCCTTTCGCAGACAGCGTTCTTAAATACCAGCAGGTAATCATGTCACACAACCCTGCGCTCCTGACCAGGGAGGATGTAATAGATATTTACAAAGACTGCCTTTAGTATATTTATTACCTTCATATATGACGAAGCCCCGGCCTTATGCGGCCGGGGCTTCTCTCATAAGAAGGAGTATATTCAGAATAGAGTCATGCTAGAAGGTCGCATATCCTATGGTTTCTCCCATTCTGACCCTAATCTCTTCATTGGAGTCTGTTACAAATTCATCTCTCAGCCTTGCCACATCCCTCTCGAGGCACAGTATTACAGTCGAGCCTCCGTACTCGAAGCAGCCTGCCTCCTCTCCTCTGTATACAACAGCACGCCCGTGATTGTTACATATTCTTCCTACAAGAAGAGCTCCTACCTGAATGTACAGCATCTCCCCGAAGTTATCAGAGATAAGGCTGAAGTATTCTCTTTCATTCTCTTTGTATATAGGCCTTCGCTCTGAAGCAAACGGATGCACGGTATTAAGAATTCCATCTACCTTTGTATTTTCTGTTTTGCTTCCGTTATCCGGGTAATGATATCTGTGATAATCACTTACTGTCAGCCTGAACTTCAGAAGCAGCCCGCCCTCGAAGCGCTCGCTTATATCGCTGCTTCTCAGAAGCTCTTCGAGAGTGTAGCTCTGTCCCTTGATGCTGAAACGGCGCTCGCGGCTTATGGAGTGCACGCTAAGTAGTCCGTCACACGGCGATACGAGATGACCTCTTTCCATCGAGACAGGCCTTCGGCCCTCGGTTACCCTCCTTGTGAAGAAGTCATTGAATGACCTGTAGGTTCTTTCCTCATAATCTGACATGTCTATGCTGTTGCGTGTGATGAAAGGCTCTATCATCCTGCAGGAGAACCTCGAGTCCATGAAGGCTCCTGCAAGCTTCGATACCCATGGACGAACAAGCAGCTTAAGAAGGAGGCGGCCCGGCCATGTCTGGTACAGTCTTCTTACCAGAGCGGTCTGCTTATCTTCCATTCACATCACCTCCTACATTCCGATTCTAAGAAATGGTATTGTTACAAACAGTGCCATTACCAGAAGCACCATCATGAGTATCTGAAATACTGTCGGCTTTCGTATTCTGAGATTTGATACGAAGAGACCGCCGGTAATAAGGAGCATCAGCTGAAGAAGCAGAGGCATGTATGCCGGAGGAAGCCAGTATCCCACGAAAAGAACGCAAGGGAAGATTACCGCAATGCTCGTAACCGGGAGTCCGTAGTAGCATTTGACGCCGTCCTCATCGTTTTTTTGCTCGAGCTCAAGAACATTAAAGTATGCAAGTCTTGCAATCGCTGCAATTACATACATTATCATCAGCACAATTCCGATTCTGTTTCTTACTCCCATCTGGTAGCAGAGAATTGCAGGATAGATGCCGAAGCTTATTACATCGCAAAGCGAGTCAAGCTGCATGCCGAAGAGCTTCTCTCTTTCGGTGCTCTCCTTTCTGGATCTTGCCACCCTTCCGTCGAATGCGTCGCATAGCCCTGCAAGTGCCAGACAGCCAACTGCCTTAACCAGCTTGCCCTTGAAGGAGAGCGTTGCTCCAAGTACCGAAAGGCCGGCACTCATATAAGTCAGTATTACAGTATAATTCCAGATTCCTATCATTTCTTATATACCCCTATTCTTGTACCCTTCTTTATTCTTTCTGAAATCGCAAAGCCAAGACTCGCGATGCCGCACACCGCAATCTGTGCATAGAAGCTCATTCCTCTTGACAGCATAAGTACAGAAAGCGAATCGCCGCCATACATTCCGCCAAATACCTTCATGAAGAAAATTTCGCTAAGCCCCGTTCCTCCCGGAAGCGGAAGCATCTCTGTAGCAAGCTGAATCATCGCCTGAACAAAGGTCGCATCCAGAATTCCGATGCCGTAATGTCCAGTAGCAATTCCTGCTATTCCCGTTATTGCAAAAAGGCAGGATCGCTGAACCGCTGTTATGCCAATCACCGTAAGCAGTAGTGAGCGTTTAGACCGTCCGATGCCGAGAGCCTCGATATACTTCGCCATGAACGAGGTGATTTTCTTATCAAATTTCTCTCTGTTTTTAATAACGCCAAGCTTCGAGAGAAGTGCAAGCGCCCATCTCATTACTCTCTCAACTATTTCGGGTGCCCACAGCAGTCCTGCAAAAGCCAGTATGCACAGCACGCTCAGGATTATTCCGATTATGACAAAAGGAACTATCGGTCCGAGCATACTGATCACGACCTGCCCTCTTATGCAGAATGCTCCGAGCGCAAGCATGACAATAGACAGCTTGAAGGTAATCGTAATAAGAGTCAGAGCATAGACGCATTTAGGTGCACTAAGTCCGTCTCTATGCATCGCAAGCAGCTGCATTGGCTGTTCACCTGAGCCCGCCGGTGTTATACAATAGAAGAAGAATCCCAGGAAGGAATACCTTATGCACTGTCTCATTGAGACCTGTTCCTCAAGCGCACCAAGAATCACCTTGATGATTACTGACTCAAGGAGAATGTAAGAAAGGAGAAGGAAGAACATTAGGGCAATGCTTCCCGCACTTATTCTCCTCAGTGTTCTCAGGAATACCTCAAGTCCGTCGCCCTTAAGAAGGTATCCCGCTGTTACAGCAATTATGAGGCAGCATATTGAAATCTGCAGTATTGTACTCTTTATTTTCATAGCGTTTATATGATACCACCCCTGGGTTGAAAAGCAGTTGGATAATGACTTATCATTTGCAATGATTTTTCAATAATACTTCAATAAAGACTATTATACAAGGAGGTAAGTCCATGCCTTTACAGATTATCAGAAACGACATTACCAAAATGAAGGTAGATGCGATTGTGAATGCTGCCAACAGCACCCTCGCTCCTGGCGGAGGTGTCTGCGGGGCGATTCATGATGCAGCAGGACCTGAGCTTGCCCTTGAGTGCAGCAGACTTGGCGGCTGCAGGACGGGAATGTCCAAGATTACAGGTGCATATAAGCTGCCGTGCAGGTATGTCATCCATACTGTCGGACCTATCTGGCAGGGAGGAAGCTCCGGTGAGGAGGAAGCTCTAAGATCCTGCTACATTACCTCTCTTGATCTTGCACGAGACAAGGGGCTTGAAAGCATTGCCTTTCCGCTTATCTCGTCTGGAATCTTCGGATATCCTCCTAAGGACGCCTTCAAGGTGGCCACAAGGGCAATCACCGACTGGCTGATGGATAATGAGATGCAGGTCCTGCTTGCTGTGTTCAACAAGGAGAGCCTCGGAGTAAGCAAGGCTCTTTACGCTGACATAAAGGAATTCATCGACGACAACTATGTCGCTGAGATGGACAGCAGGTTCTCATACAATCGCAGGAAGCTTCTTAAGAAGGAGCTCGCGGTAGAAGAGTTTGATTCCATGACTATCTGTCAGAGCTGCGAGACAATAGGTCTCGACAGCTGGCTCGATCAGATAGATGAAAGCTTCTCAGAGATGGTGCTTCGAAAGATTGAGGAGAAGGGAATAACAAATGCAGAGTGCTATAAGAAAGCCAATCTTGACAAAAAACTCTTCTCCAAGATCAAGGGCAATCCGGACTACCATCCTAAGAAGTCAACAGCGCTCGCACTTGCGGTAGCTCTTGAGCTGTCACTCGATGAGACTAAGGATCTTCTGATGAAGGCCGGTTTTGCACTGTCACACAGCAGCCTCTTCGACCTGATAGTTGAATACTTCATCGCAAGAGGCTTCTACGACATATTCGAGATAAACGAGGTGCTGTTCTCATACGATCAGCCTCTGCTTGGAATCTCGATTCTGTAAATAAATGCGCTGACAGATTATTGCCTGATTTGTGTGATGTCGCCTGCAGTGCGACCATCTGCCTGCCTCCAATCTGTATAATTCAGACATCAGCTGGGAAATACAGTTATTAATGGAGGTAAATATCATGAAGAATAATCTTACAGAGCTTGTATTTGTTATCGACAGAAGCGGATCAATGAACGGACTTGAGTCTGATACTATCGGAGGCTTCAACTCAATGATTGAGAAGCAGAGATCTGGCGAGGGCACCGTGTATGTATCTACGGTTCTCTTCAGCACTGACAGAGTGGTAATTCACGACCGCAGAAGCATCGAGGGTGTAGAGCCTATGACAGAAGAGCAGTACTCGGTCGGAGGCTGCACTGCCCTTCTCGACGCAGTTGGAAGCGCGATTCACCACATCGGCAATGTGCATAAGTACGCACGCGAGGAGGATGTTCCTGAGAAAACGCTTTTCGTTATTATCACTGACGGACTTGAGAATGCGAGCAGAGAGTACAGCAGAGCTCAGGTAAAGAGGATGATTGAGCGTCAGAAGGAGAAATACGGATGGGAGTTTATTTTCCTCGGTGCCAACATGGACGCCGGTGAGGTGGCTGAGGACATCGGAATCGAAAGAGACCGCTCTGCAACCTACTGCTGCGACTCTGTCGGAACCAGCCTTAACTACGAGGCTCTTGAGGATGTAATC
>CAMFZN010000037.1 GCA_946006945.1 uncultured Clostridia bacterium
GCGGCAGAGAAGATGCTAAGACTCATCAATGAAGGAGTCAAAAGCATCTATGATGAGTACGAGAAGCAGACCGGCAGACTTCTGAGTCCTCAGGAAATGGAGAAGATATCTGACGCAATACATGTATATAACATTAACCCTGAAGTAATGTCTTATGCGATTAAATACTGCGTCGAGCTGGAGAAGTATAATTCGAGTTACATCATTAAGGTAGCAACACGATGGACGAGTGAAGGCTGCAGAAATATTGCGGATGTAAAGGAATATCTTGATAGATACAGCAAGAGGAATGCAGAGTACAGCGCAATCTTTAAGGAGCTAGGATTCAACAGACTTCCTAGCCCTGCTGAAAGAGAGATGATGTCAGACTGGATGGACAATAAGAAATTCAGGCTTGATGAGATTCTTGATGCATGCAGGAAGGCTGCAGGAATAAGGGAACCTTCACTAAGGTATGTTGCAAAGGTTCTCGAGAACAAGATGAAGGAGGCCGGAGGAATAAACACCGGCTACAGCAAAACAGATGAATCAAGAGCTACATCTGATGACAGCAAGGCTATGGTAAGCAAGGCTGTATTGGAGGAGTACTACGAATACCTCAGACAGGAATCAGAGAAATCTCAGAATGCAAGAATAGATGCGGTATGCTCAAGATATGCTGAGATTAGAGCTCTTTATGATGAAGAAAACGAGATAAACAGGAGAATAATCGAGCTTGCTTTCGTTCAGGATGCGAAGAAGGAGAGAGCAGAGCTTAAGGAGAGAAGAGCTTCAATGGATAACAGAAGGAGAAGAATTCTGTATGAGAATGGACTTCCTCCGGATTATCTCGACAGGAAGTATTATTGCAGATTATGCAATGACACCGGAATGACAAAGGATGGATTGCTGTGCGCCTGCAGAGAGAAGCGTGCAGAAGAGGCTTATAAATGGAAGACAGAAGGAAGCAGATAGAAGACATTAAGGATAAAGATATTAAGGACAAGGAGAGAGCAGCGGCACTGGCGTTTGCAAGGCTACTCAGGAATAGAGGATTGAAGCCGGATGAGGTCACACCTGAGATGATACAGGAGATTCTCAGAGAGGAATCTGAAGCATCTAAGGGGGAAGCACAGGCAAATACAGATAACTCAAAGAACGAGGTTCCAGAGAATGAAGATTCAAAGGAGCCTGAAGAAGTAAAGGACGAGGCTTCAGAGAAGGATGAGTCTTCAAAGAGTAAATCTTTGAAGAAGCTAAGGGCTGCGAAGGAAAGAAAACCGGGAGCTGTTTCGAGAGCCATGACTCGGCTGATAGATGGTTTTGACAGAGGTCAGGCGAGATATGACAGATTCATGCACGATCAGATGATTGCCTTAAGAACCGAGTATCACAAAACTGTGAACATGTACAAGGCTTCTGTGAAGAGCATAGGAAGATCGGTTATTACAATCTCACTCATGTGCTCCATGATGATGCTGGTATTCGAGTACTTTACAGTATATGAGTATGCGTACAACGGCAGAGTTCTGGGATATGTAGACAGCCAGGATGTTGTTACCGATGTACTTGATGTTGCCGGTGAACATCTTTCAAGCAATAACAACATGGAGGTAAGGTTTACAACAGAGGGAAAAGATGGAGAAGAAGGAAATATCACCTTCAGAAAGGTTTCATCAGAAGGAAGAACAAGTGATGATGCTGACCAGGTTGTAAATAAGCTTGCCTACATGTCTGATATTGAGACTGTTGCATACGGAATATTTGAAGATGGAGAGATTGTTGCAATAGTTGAAAGTGAATATGATGCAAGAGTAGTAATGAACGAAGCGAAGAATCGCCTGTCAGTAACAGATAAGGGAATGGATCTTGTATCATCTGAATTCAAGAACAGAGTTGAGGTTAAGGAACTGTCAGTAATGCTCGCAAGCATTCAGGATGACAGCACTGCAATCAATCACCTTACCGAGGGTGGAGAATTCAAAATCTACCACATAATAAATGAAGATGAGAATCTGAATACAATTGCAGAAGATTTTGGAGTAACCAAAGCAGACATTTATGATGGAGCAAATTCAGACAATGTAACATCATACGAAATAGGTGACAAGGTCTGCATAAGAAAAACGATTGATCCTGTACAGGTAGAGATGGTTGAGGAAGGAACCATGTCAGAGGTTGTCAAGTACAAGACAATAAAGAAAGAGACTAACAAGATGTACAAGGGTGATACTATTGTAAGGCAGGAAGGTGTCAACGGTAAGCAGGTAATCACAGGAAAGATTACGAAGATTAACGGTGAGGTAGTAGATAGAAATCTTACTGAACAGAAGGTAATCAAAGAGGTACAGAACAAGATAATTCTAGTAGGAACAGCAAAGAGACCTAAGACAGAGCCTACGGGAATATTCGGAAATCCACTGGATCCAAAGAGCGGATATGTTATCACTTCAAGAGTCGGAGCAAGATGGGGAAGATCTCACGAGGGAATCGACTTCGGTGTTAGAAGCGGAACTCCAATCTACGCATCTGACGGAGGCGAGGTAGTGATATCCGGAGTATACGGTGCTTACGGATACTGTATTCAGATTAAGCATAACGACGGCTATATCACAAGATACGGACACTGCAGCCAGCTTCTTGTAAGCAAAGGTCAGAAGGTATATAAGGGTCAGAAGATAGCTCTATCCGGAAATACAGGAAGAAGTACTGGACCGCACCTTCACTTCGAGCTTAGAAAGAACGGTGCCGTAATTGATCCGGGTCCTATCATAGGAGTGTACTAGAATGAAAGCAAAAGAGAGTAAGAACACAAGAAAGAAGCACGGAAAGATAAATCTTACTGTGGTTGTTGTAGTACTTATTCTGACATGTGTCTTTTTCGGGAAGGTCAAGGATATTGTAGAGCTGAAGGCCGAGAATGAGAGACTGATAGAACAGCAGGAGGAGCTCAAGAAGAAGCGAGACCTGCTCAAGGCAAAGCTCAAAAACATAGACAATAAGGATTTCATTCAGGAAGAGGCGCGAAAGCAGCTTAAGATGATGGATCCTGATGAAATTCTCTATGTTTTCGAAGATGAGGATTAGAAGTGGAGAAATTAAAGATTAAGGAAGCTATCGTTGTTGAAGGAAGAGACGATATTGATGCTGTCGGAAAGGCGTGCGATACACTTCTTATAGCGACCCATGGTTTTGGCATAACCGCGGAGACCTGGAAGCTGATTGAGAAGGCGTATGATGAGAAGGGAATCATAATTCTGACGGATCCTGATTATTCCGGAGAGGAGATAAGAAGGAAACTTACGGAGAGATTCCCGAATGCTCTTCAGGCGTATATTTCAAGAGATAGTGCGACGAAGGCCGGTGATATCGGTGTTGAGAATGCAGAGCCGCCGGTTATCAGAGAGGCAATCGAAAGAGCAAGGCCTGAGGTCCGTGCAGAGGGAACCATGATAAGAAGAGAAGACCTTGTCAGACTTGGTCTTTCCGGAATGAATGGCTCTGCTGAGCTTAGATTCAGAGTAATGGATATGCTCGGAATAGGCTACGGCAATACAGGTAACATGATAAAGAAGCTTAACAGCTTCAATATTGGAATTGAAGAGCTCGAAAGAGTGGTGGAAAAGGCAGTAAATGAGCAAAAGTAACAAGACAAAAAAGAACAGAAGAAAAGATACCCCGAGGGGAGCAGATCTTCGAATGACGGGAGGATTAAGACCTTCGAAGAAGCTTGGTCAGAACTTCCTCGTAGATGAGGAGGTAATCAGCGAGATTATTGAAGGCAGCAGCATAGACGAGAGCAGCCTTGTAATAGAAATCGGTCCCGGAATGGGTGCTCTTACCGAGCATCTGGTTGAAAGGGCAGGCAGGCTCGTCGCAATAGAGCTTGACGATAGACTTATTCCGGTACTGAGAGTCAAGTTCTTTGGATATGACAATTTCGAACTGATTCATGGCGACATTCTTGAGGTTGATCTCGAAGAGCTGGTCAGGAGAGAGAAGGAGGAGTATAGTCTTACCAATGTGAGAATAGTTGGTAATCTTCCGTATTACATTACAACTCCAATTATCACAAAGCTGCTCGAGAAGGGAACCGGTGCTGACAGCATAACTGCAATGATGCAGAAGGAGGTAGGAGACCGTCTTGCTGCAGAGCCGGGAACAAAGAATGCAGGTGCAATAACCTATCAGGTTCACATGTATAGTGAGGTATTCAAGGTTGTTGATGCACCGTCAGATTGTTTCTATCCTGCTCCGAAGGTTGACTCGGTAGTTCTAAGGATGGACCTTAGAGATGAACCTGCTGTAAAGGTTTCAGATGAGGAATTTTTCTTCAGATGCATAAAAGCTGGTTTTATGCAGAGAAGAAAGACACTTCTTAATTCACTGATGACACTTGGAGATTTCAGCAAGGCGGAGATTTCAGAGGCACTGGAAAAGGCTGGAATAGAGACAACAAGAAGGGCAGAGAGCCTTGATATGAACGAATTTGCCATCCTGGCAGATTGTCTTAAGGAGACAAAAAATAGATGAAAAGCAGAATTAAAAAAGTATTTGGAAAGATTCTGAATGCAATAAAAAAAATTATGATGAAAGCGAGGGAAGCCTTCAACAGAAGGTTTCCCGCAAAGCCTCCAAAGTATTTCGATGCAAGCCTGCATGAAATGACGCTAGTAAGAAACATGGCAATATATGCCTTTCTAATCAACCTGTTTATTGAGTGCTTCGCAAGAATAACAACAGGTCCTTTCGAAGGAATACTATTCGTAGTCAGACACCCGATTATTTTCCTGTGCAATGTAATAATAATATTTGCAACAATGACAGTCGCTCTTCTATTTAAGAGAAGACGATTCTCGGTGATGATTATGTCACTTATCTGGATAATACTTGGAATAGTTAACGGTGTTATCCTTCTTAAGAGAATGACTCCATTTACGTTGTATGATCTTCAGAACCTTGGTGATGGAGCAACTCTTATGAAAACCTATTTTGCCAGCTGGCAGATTACGCTTGCTTCGGCAGTTCTGATAATCGGCATACTTCTGCTCATCCTGTTTTTCGTCAGAAGTGTTAAGTGGAAAAATATCCAATACAAGAAGACAATAGCAGTTATTGCTGCGTCAGCTGTTTTTGCCATAGGCTCAACTGTAGGGCTGGTTAAGATCGGTGTGCTGAGTACATTCTTCGGTAACCTTAACTATGCGTACAACGATTATGGTTTTGCATACTGCTTTATCAATACTTCACTGAATAAGGGAATAAAGAAGCCGGATGATTATTCTGAGGCAAAGATAACTGAGATACTGAAGGAGAATACTGAGAAAGGTACAGATACTGTAAGAGATACTGTCAATGACAGCACGAAATATCCTAATATCATCATTCTTCAGATGGAATCGTTTACTACAGCGGACAGCTATAAGAATATAAGTGTGGATAAGGATCCTACTCCTGTTTTCAATAAACTTAAGAAGGAGTATTCCTCAGGACGTTTCGAGGTTCCTGCATGCGGTGCTGGAACTTCGAACACAGAGTTTGAGGTGCTTACAGGTATCAGTGCGAAGTTCTTCGGACCGGGCGAATATCCTTACAAGGGTAAATTGAGGAAAAGAACTCTTGAAAGCATGGCGTACATTACAAAAAATCACGGATACAGCACAAGTGCGCTTCACAACCACAGAGCTCTTTTCTATAACAGAAATGAGGTATATGCGAACCTTGGTTTTGACAGCTTCACATCTGTTGAATACATGAACGAGGTTGAGAAAACACCGAAGAACTGGTGTAAGGACAGCGTCATGATTAAGGATATCATGGAGATCATGAAGAAGAGCAAGGAAAGAGACTTCATGCATATCATCTCAGTTCAGGGTCATGGTAAATATCCTGATGAACAGGTATATAAGCATCCTTACGCAACGGTTACGGCTGACAATGAGAGTACAAAGTGGAAATATGAATACTATTTCCAGCAGATGTACGAGATGGATAAGTTCATAGGAAAGCTTATCAAGGAAATCAACAAGGCCGATGAGCCTACAATCATGATCATCTATGGAGACCATATTCCGGCTCTTGATGTCAAGGAATCAAACTACGAGAATGGTGACCTGTATCAGACCGATTATGTAATATGGGACAACATCGGTCTTGATAAGCATGATGAGGACATAACCTCGTACGAGGCGGGAGCAATTCTGCTTGATGAGGCAGGTCTTGGACATGAGGGTGTTATCTTTGACTATCAGCAGACGACCGGAAACAAGGGCAAGAATTACAAGAGAAATCTTGAGGCTCTGTCATATGACATTCTTTACGGAGACAGCTATGCCTTCGGAGGTATAAATCCATACAAGAGAATCAATATGACAATGGGTCATAAGAAGATAAAGATTAAGGATGTAATAAAAATCGGAGAGAAATACTACATAACAGGCGAGAACTTTACAGAGTGCAGCAAGGTCTCGCTAGATGGAGAGCTTCTTAGCACATCTTACCTGACTCCTGAGCTCCTGAGCCTTAACGATAAGGTATCAAAGGAGGATGTACCAAAGCTTCAGGTAAGCCAGATTGACAACAAGGACAACACAATCCTCAGCACAATCAACTCACTTGAGGAACTCTAACAGCAAATCATAGCGAGGTAAGAAAATGACTGAAAGAGATATGATGGAAGAAATGCGCGCCGGTGCAATAGTCCCTGAGGAAGAGCCGGAGCTTGAGGAATCTGCTGCGGGATATGAGGAAGGTCAGGACTCAAGCGAAGGGGCGGCTTCAACAGAGAACCATGAGGAAAGACCTGAGGTCGAGGGAATACTTGAGCTTGCTGACGGAGGCTTTGGATTCCTGAGATTCCACAACTTTCTGACCTCTGAGAAGGATATATACGTTGCACAGTCTCAGATTAAGAGATTCAATCTAAAGACCGGAGACAAGATACGAGGCATTACAAGGGGCGCACGAGCAGGCGAGAAGTATGGTGCTCTTCTATTCGTAAAGAGTGTTAACGGACTTGATCCAATGGCAGCAAGAAGAAGAGTGCCATTCGAAAGGCTGACACCTATATATCCCGACGAGAGAATCTGTCTGGAGGGAGAGAGCATAGACCTTTCGACGAGACTGATGGATCTTATCGCACCGATAGGCAAGGGTCAGAGAGGTCTGATAGTGGCTCAGCCGAAGGCGGGCAAAACAGTTCTTCTCAAGAAAATCGCACAGAGCGTCGAGGAGAAGCATCCCGAGATAGAGCTTATTGTGCTTCTCATTGATGAGAGACCTGAGGAGGTAACTGACATGAAGAGATCTCTGAAGAAGGCGGAAGTAATCTACTCAACCTTCGATGAGCATTATAAGAATCATGTCAAGGTAGCTCAGATGGTAATCGAGAGAGCAAAGAGATATGCGGAGAGCGGCAAAGACGTAATGATTCTTCTCGATTCCATAACAAGACTTGCAAGGGCATACAACATGGAGGTTCCGTCAAGTGGAAGAACACTGTCCGGCGGAATTGATCCGGGCGCCCTTCACCCGCCAAAGAAGTTCTTTGGAACAGCAAGAAACCTTGAGGAGGGAGGAAGCGTAACTATCCTTGCAACTGCTCTCGTCGATACAGGAAGCCGAATGGATGATGTCATCTATGAAGAGTTCAAGGGAACAGGAAACATGGAGCTTCATCTCGACAGAAGAATGAGCGAGAGGAGAATCTTCCCTGCGATAGACCTGGCCAAATCCGGAACAAGACGAGAGGATCTGCTGCTAACTGCTGAGGAGATGGCTGTCATGACATGTCTTAGAAGGGAGATGTCAGACGGTAATTCACAGGAGACCATCAGTGAGATAATTGATACTCTGTCGAGCACCAAGAGCAACAGGGATTTCATAAGCTTCATGGAGAAGAAGCTTAGATAAATGCCGTTAATACAGAGGTTACAGCTTATGAGTAAACTAGATAATACCAAAATATTCGTAAAAGGAGCCAAGCCGACCTCCATCGGAGGGCAGGCGATAATGGAAGGTGTCATGATGCAGGGCCCTGACAGAATCGCTCTGGCGATGAGGCTTCCTACCGATGAAATATATCTTAAGACAACAAAGAAGAAAGCGCAGTCCAAATACAGCAGGATTCCACTTCTGAGGGGCGTCATTGCCTTCGTCAAATCATTTCTTACAGGAATGAACACACTGCTTGAATCTGCAGATATTCTTGAGGAATATCTTCCTGAAGATGAGAAGGAAACAGAGAGTAAGTGGGAGAAAAAGCTCAATGAGAAGTTCGGACCGAAGGCATCATGGAATCTGATGATGTTCGGCTCGGTCGCGATGGCACTGCTTGTAACTATAGTCGTTTTCATTCTGATGCCGACCTTCGTCGTAAATTATCTTAGCGACTACATCTCAAGCGCTTTCATACTGAACCTTATAGAAGGCCTGCTTAGAATAGTGATGTTCCTGGCATACATCATAGCTATATCCAGAATGAAAGAGATACATACGCTGTTTCAGTATCACGGGGCTGAGCACAAAACAATCCATTGCTTCGAGAACGGAGCCGAGCTTACACCTGCCAATGCGGAGAAGTTCTACAGACTGCATCCAAGGTGCGGAACAAGCTTTCTGGTATTCGTACTGATAATAAGTCTTCTGCTGTTCTCACTTCTTGGCTGGCCGAACCTGGTTATGAGATTCCTGTCGAGAATTCTCCTCATCCCTGTAATCGCAGGAATAAGCTACGAGCTTCTAAGCTGGGCAGGAAGAAGTGACAATACATGCATCAGGCTTCTAAGCTATCCTGGAATTATGCTCCAGAAGCTGACAACAGCTGAGCCGACAAGAGATCAGCTTGAAATTGCAATAATAGCGTTAGAGGCAGTTCTCGCCGATCCGTCTATAAGTGATGTTGACGGAATCTTTACTCCTAAAAGCAAAACAGCAGAATCAGAGGATGAAGAGACTCATGTTGAAGAGGATAAGCCGTCAGGTCCAAGGTATTCTGACAGCCCTGACTCAGTAGGCAACATACTGAAATGGGCAGAGAACGAGCTGTCAGAAATAGAAAACGGACGGGGAGATGCATTCACTCTTCTAAGCTATATAAGCGGAATGTCGAGATCTGACATGATATTAAGGAAGGACGAGATCCTTGGAGAGGATGAAACAATAGAATACAGGAAGGTTGTAAACGAAAGGCTTTCCGGTACACCTCTTCAGTATATCACTAAAGTGCAGGAATTCATGGGATACCCGTTCAGAGTAAGCCCTGCAGTTCTTATTCCAAGACTGGATACAGAGGTTCTTGCAGACAAGGTAATTAATGTAATAAAAGGACTTGGTCTGAGCAGGCCGGATGTTCTTGATATCTGCACCGGAAGCGGAGTTCTTGGCGTTACAATTGCCAAGGAGATTCCTGAGGCAGATGTAACACTGACGGATCGAAGTTCAGATGCACTTAACGTTGCAATAAGCAATTCCCAGCTTAACGATGTCTTCGGAAGATGCTCTTTCGCACTTGGAGACATGTTCGATGCGGTAAGCGAAGATGCGCGTTTTGATGTAATAGTCTCGAATCCGCCATACATAGAATCAGCAGAGATTGAGAAGCTTGATGCAGAGGTCAGAGACCACGAGCCTAGAATGGCTCTCGATGGGGGACCGGACGGACTATACTTCTACAGAAGGATTGCCGCAGATGCAGGAAAACATCTCTGCAGCGGAGGTATTCTTGCACTCGAGATAGGCTGCAATCAGGGAGAGTCTGTGAAAGGTCTTCTCGAGGCAACAGGTGAATACGTCGCGGTTTCTGTTCTGAAGGATCTTAATGGTCTCGACAGAGTAGTTATTGCAGGAAAAAGATAGGAGAAATACAGAATGAAGAAAATACTTGCAGTCGTATTTGGCGGCAAATCAGATGAACACGAGGTTTCGCTTAGTTCAGCGGCTAATGTTCTAAGAGCAATTGATGAGAACAAATACGAGGTTCATAAGATCGGTATTACAAGAGAGGGAAGGTGGTACTGGACACCGGCAACACCAGAGCAGATAGCAGACGGAAGCTGGGAGGAGCTTCTGACCAATCATCAGTGTGCGATTCCACATGACCCGACCATCAGAGGAATACTTGTATTTGACATGATAGACAGAGCACATGTGCAGAAGATTGACTGCATTATACCGGTTCTTCACGGAGATCACGGCGAGGACGGCGAGATTCAGGGCCTGTTCTCGATGGCGGAGCTTCCTTTCGTTGGACCGGGAGTGAAGGCTTCGGCCAACTGCATGGACAAATCTGCGGCTAAGGAACTCGGCAAGCTTGTAGGCGTGAAGATGGCGAAACACTATCTTGTCAGGAAGAGAGCTTTTGCACGTGACAGAGCAGCTGTAATAGAGGAGATCAAAGAGACTCACGGAGGCAAATATCCTCTGTTCGTAAAGCCTTGCGCTGCCGGTTCGTCGGTTGGTGTAACCAAGGTTAAGAGCGAGGATGCCCTTGAGTCTGCAATTGAGGAGGCTCTGAGGTATGACAGCAAGGTGCTCGTTGAGGAGGCAATCGTCGGCAGAGAGCTTGAGGTTGCTGTTCTCGGCAATGAGAGTCCTAAGGCTTCGAGCGTGGGTGAGATTCTCACAGCAGGTGAGTTCTACAGCTATGATTCCAAGTACGTCAATCCTGAATCAAAGACAAGAATAGCGGACGACCTGCCTTGCGAGGTCAGAGACCGGATCAGGCAGTATGCGATTGACATCTACTG
>CAMFZN010000038.1 GCA_946006945.1 uncultured Clostridia bacterium
CAATAAGGTAACTGAGCATAGGCTGACTGTTTTCTTTCAGCCTATGTTTATTTTTTTGTCATAATTACGAAAATGATGTGTTCGTTTACGATAAATACTGTTATAATAGGTGCGATGATCTTTTTGGAACAATGTACTAATTGATACTATATAACAGTTTATTATAGAAAGAGTGATACTTGTGAGGAAAGCTATGTCTATAAGAAAAATGAGCCTGTTTGCTCTCATACTGACTGTGGTTCTGTCACTGTTTGTATCGGTGGTTTCATTCTTTGGATGGTATGAGTTTAAGACTCTTGTCGAAGCAACGGAACAGTATGCCGAATGTCAGAGTGCCGCAGCAAAAATGGAAGATGCATCCGAGAATCTGACAGAGCAGGTAAGGTTGTATTCTATGACAGGTGATGTTCAGTACATGAACAGTTACATAATAGAAGCCAAGGTTGAAAGAAACAGAGATAAGGCATTAAGTGAAATAAAGAAATGCTACAACGGTTCTTCAGCCTTTGGGCATTTGAGCGACGCACTTGATAAGTCGACAAAGCTTATGGAGATAGAGTATTACTCGATGAGACTGGCCTCCGAGGGATATGGTATTCCTAAGTCCGGCTGGCCTGAGGAGGTAGCTGAGGTAAGCTTAAGTCCATCTGATGCATCACTTTCTTCTTCGGCAAAGAAGGAGAAGGCGAGACTCATTCTGTTTGACTCATATTATGAGGAAAGCAGAAATCAGATAATGGCTGACGTCAAAGAGTGTACAGGAGAACTCATAAATGAGAAGATAGCTGCTGTTTCAAGGTCAAGAGACGCATTTGAGGATATATACTGGAAACTGATTGTATGTTCAATCATATTCTGTATATGCTCGATTACAATCGTAGTTATGATCAGGAATAAGGTTGTTATTCCGCTGATTCACTATAACGAGTGCATAAGAAACGGAATTATCTTCCCGGTTGAGGGTGCTGAAGAGCTTCAGAACCTTGCGCTGACATATAATGAGGTTTTCATAGAGAATCAGGAGAATCAGAAGCTTATCAGGCATCAGGCGGAACACGACGGACTCACGGATATTTTGAACAGAAGATCGTTTGAGAGACTTCTTAAGCTTCATGAGGATAGCGGCAGACCTTTTGCACTGTTCATAATTGATGTAGACCGCTTTAAGCTGTTTAATGACAGATATGGTCATGCTGTCGGAGATGAAGTCCTGAAGAATGTGGCAATTATGCTTAAGGATTCGTTCAGAAATATCGACTACATCTGCAGAATAGGCGGTGACGAGTTCGCAGTTATCATGGTTGAGATGCCTGTAGCACTCAAATATGTTGCTGAAGAGAAGATGAAGATTCTCAACAGAATGCTGGAGACTAACAGATGCGAAGAGTATATAGACATTACTCTCAGCATAGGAATAGCGTTCTCCGAGGATGTACCTTCAGACATGTCAGTGTTTAACGCAGCTGACAGCAAGCTGTACGAGGTAAAGGAGAATGGAAGAAACGGTTACAGGTTCTTCGGAAGCGATTATTAATATTATCTGATATTGATTCATACGGACAACAGGAGATTTCTCTAAAGGAATCCCCTGTTTTTTTATCATCCAATACTAGAGAAGCTTTTTCTTCTTTGCCCATAGATAAAGAAGCACAACAATTCCTGCAGAGAGAAGAATCACATAGATATAACCGAATCTCCATCCAAGCTCCGGCATGAATTTGAAGTTCATTCCATACCATCCGGTTATGAGTGTGAGAGGGAAGAATATTGTTGTAAGTCCTGTAAGGAACATCATGTTTCTGTTCATCTTGATATCGAGATGAGACGAGTATGCGTTCTGCAGGCGGTCAACCTCCTCCGAAAGATAATCGGCTGAAGATTTGAAGCGAGAGATTCGTTTCTCTATGCTTGATATCATAATTGGTGATGTTCCTCCATCCGGAAGGATATTGTTCTCATTTGACTCAAGCACTTCCTGAAGATCAAGATACTGCTCGTATTGGTTGTGAAGTCGGTGAAGCTTTCCCTTAATCTCAAGAATGTGCTTGTTGAAGTCAGCAGGTACATTGTCGTCAAGAATACTCTGCTCCATCTCGGTTATTTCAGAAAGTATAGTTTCAAGATATGGGGCATCACCTGATACGAGCTCATCAATAAATGTATATAGAAAGCGTTCCATCGTAACAGTGTCCTTATTGATTCTTGACAGAACGTTGTTTAACTTATGAAGAGTAGAATCATCAAGGTCAAAAATATCTGCTATTACTATCTTTCCTCTGGAGATATGAATGGCAAGACAGTCATCAGGCTCATCACTTGTCGGGTCGAAGAATCTCAGCCTTGTGTACGTGCATTTCTCATCAAAAAATATCCCGGACCTGAATTCTCTCGTATCCTTTCTGCACTCTTCTATGAATCTCTTTGAGAGGCCGAAGCTTTCTGCAGCCTCATCCAGTTCGTCGACAGGCAGGTATGCCAATGTCAGATTGTCATTGAATTCTCTTATCATGAGCTCACCTCCGCATGGGATTATTATAATCCTTCAGAGCTTCGATTCAACGCAGTCGTGCAAAATTCACATACATTGCCTCGATATTTCATGCTGTCAACTCCCATATCATGAATTTCTGAACCCAATTCTTACGTTATGCCCACGAATACTCCGTGCAAAAACCGTGCAGGCAAAACGGCATTTATAATGTCATCGAAGGCGGTAAGAAACATGAAATTACGACTACCAGATGATTTTTTCGGTCCCTTGCTTGAATTCATAAGGAATCCAGACATAACAGACATCACATGGAACGGTTCTTGTCTTTGGCTTGATGACCTGAGACGGGGAAGATATTCCTCGGAAGTAAAGCTGTCTGATGAATTCATCAACCTCTTCACCATAAGGCTTGCGAACCTGGTCAACAGAAACTTCAATTCTTCTGAGCCGATTCTTGAGGCAGAAACGGATGATCTCAGAATATCGGTAATTGACAGCTCGCTGACGAATGGCGGCAAGAGCATAGCAATTAGAAAGACTCCGGCTGTAAGGAGGCTGAATGAACGCAGGATGATAGACGAAGGATATGCGAGCCTTCAGGTATTGGCTCTTCTTAAGGCTTTTGTCCTCGGGCACTGCTCGATAATAGTCACAGGAGATGTCGGTTCAGGCAAAACAGAGCTTATCAAGTACCTGACCCATTTCATCCCGTGTCATGAACGAACAATCTCAATAGAAGATAATTATGAGCTAAGGCTAGGTGCAATCAACCCCAAGCTTGACTGTGTAGAGATAAAGGTTCATGAGGGCTTTGATTACAGTATGGCAATAAAGGCTGCTTTAAGACAGCTGTGCAAGTGGCTTCTAATGTCTGAGGCAAGATCAAGGGAGGTAACTCAGCTTCTTGAGGCAGCGTCGACCGGATGCAGCGTCATGACCACTATTCATTCGGGAGATGTACGAAAGATTCCGGATAGGGTGATCAACATGATGGGATCTGAAGGGGACGAAAGAAAGTCAGATGTCTATAACTTTTTCGATGTCGCGATTCTTGTAAAGATTGAGAAGACAGAGAGTGGAATACACAGACATCTAAGTCAGATTGGAATTCTTGACAGAAATCTTAAAGGAGATAATTCAATGACGGTAATTTATGATGAAGGTTTTACAGGAGAGAGACTGCCCTGGAATCTCTGGTGCAAGATAAAGGAAAGCGGAGTCCCTGTTAAGTATTTCTCTAATCTCAGACCGGAGGATGACATATGAGAAGTGCGGTGACAGGTATAGCATCACTTCTTGTAATCGTGTTCACCTTTGCCGCAATGTCCACAATTGCAAGAGATTCGCTGATGTATCAGGAGGCATCAAATGCCTGCAACGAAGGAATATATGCAGCATTTGTAATGCTGTCGGAGGATGATGTGATAACAAGCAACAGCGAGCTGTGTGAGGCTTTCAGGATATGTGCAAGAAGCATTATGTCTAACCCTGACAGCTATCGCATTAAGATATATGGCGTCGATTATGAGAAGGGAATATTATCCGCAGGAATAAGCTACAGCTGGCTTCCATGGATTAACAGCCTTAATGGAAGCGACACGAAGACAATTGAAGTTAGAAGGACGATGATAATAGATGAAACTGATTAGAAGATTCTCGAGGCTTAACAAAACAATAGAGGGATATGGTTATGAATACAGCCCTAAGAAGCTGCTTGCCTTCTCGCTGGTGCTTCTTGTCTGCTCGATACTGATGGGGTATTACTACAGACTGAATTACCTGTCAATCGCAGCTCTTTCAGTATTCACAATACTGCTGTTTCCATCAATCATTAATGCTCAGTTCAGGCTTCTTTCGAACAACGACAGCTTTGAGCAGCTTTCGAACTACATGGACCACATGATTATTTCCTTCAAGAAGAATCCGAAGATACTGAGCTCAATGGAGACGGCCTATGGTCTTGTAGAAGGAAAGATGCAAAGGTGCATCGGCATGGCAATAGATTCGATAAGAAATGATAACTCTGATAAGGTGTATGAGAATGCTTTTGCACTGATTGAATCGGAATTTCCTACCTCGAGACTTCGGACCATGCACAGGTTCATGCTGAACGTTGAGAAGGAGAACAGCATCAGCTATCAGAGCAACATTGACACTCTATACTACGACATCCATAACTGGGTGACGAGAATATATTCATTCCAGCAGAGAATAAAGTCTGCAAAACAGAGCATTACCGTATCAATAGTAATATCGCTGGCAATAATTGCATATTTCTGTCAGACACTTGCCAAGGTAAGTGATTCTGTAAGAAATACTGATATTACCTCGGGCTCATTCTATCAGTTTGAGACACTTGCTTTCCTGATGATACTGACAGGACTGTATGTTCTTGTCCATTCGAAGCTTAACGGAATATGGCTTGTAGATGATCTTAGCACTAAGGACGATGAGGCAATACTTGAGGTTATCAGAAAGTACGATGAATACGATCCTGTCAAGGGAAGGAGACAATCTATCATAAGGTCGATTCCCTTCATGGCATTTGCAGGATTTTCAATTTATGCCGGAAGCAGAATGCTTCTTCTCTTATCGGTAATGCTTCTTGCGATTTTCATTACCGGAAGCTCAAGGCTTCAGGAAGGAAGAAAGCGAAAGGTTAAGAAAGCACTTCTTAAAGAGTTCCCGGCATGGCTAAGAGATGTATCCGTTAACCTTCATAACATGGTCGGCGTAAATGCCGTGCTAAGGTCTTATGATAATGCGCCTGCTGTTATGAAGCCGTTTATCGAACAATTCGCTGACAGAGTTGAGAAGGACCCTGTGAGCATAGCTCCATATGACGGATTCTTTGGAGAGTTCAGGGTGCCGGAGCTTGCAGCTTCTGTCAAAACCATTTATTCGCTTCAGAGTCAGTCGAGAGAAGAGGCGCAGAGGCAGGTAAATGATCTTACAGAGAGAAATCAGGAGCTAATAGCGCGCTCTGAGGAGCTGAGACTAAAGGACACAATATCAGGAATAAGCTTTCTTGCAGCTGTTCCGATGCTCGCTATGACAGGAAAGCTTATGTGCGACATGATAATTGTCCTTCTTCAGATTCTGACAGCGCTTTAATAACGGAAGGGGTACAAGAAAATGAACAGCATAATAGATGATTATGGAGCAGTGATAGTTCTTACTCTTGTAAGCAGCTTCGGAATAGGGGTTGCAAGATTCGCATGTGAAGCTGCAGTAATGATTATCTGCTGAGGCAAAGGCGGTGATGGATTATGGGAGCGTATCTTGATGAATATGGAACTGTAATAGTTGAGGCAATTACAGGAGTGATAGTCCTGGCACTTATGTATCTTGCTCTTGCAGCAGCAGGAGGAGCCCTTGAGACGGACTTCTTTAATGAGGGCAGCTATGACAGGAAGCTTGAAAGTCATATAAGCATGCAGACAGGACCGGAGCTAAGGGCTTACAGGGAGATCAGCATACCATTAGGCGAGGCGTTTAGTGTTGAGGAGCTTATAATAAGTGCTTTTGACGGCAGAAGCTATGAGCTTCATTATCTTACGGCAGATGAGGCATCATCATTGTCAGAGATAAAGAGAAATCTCAAGGCGGGCTGCGTTAATGTAGTCGGTGCTGACGGGATAGAGGATAGGGCCGGATCATATAAGATAATACTTTTTGCCAAGGCAGAGACTGGATTTGAAGCGTGGACTAGAGCTGACTGCAGAATCACTATCTACGATCCTGAGGAGGAGTGAGATAAGAAATGAAATCAATAATACCAACATATGTACTAATCATCGGTTTTACGATTCTTGTAATGAGCGGAGTGTCCCTGATATGTGTTCAGGCTCAGATATCATCTGCAAGAGACGCTCATACATCAAGTCTCAGTCAGATACAGGCTGCAGCATATGATGAGGAGACGATAAGGCTGATACAGGAAGAAATAAAGAACAAATACGGATGGGAGCTTGTAGTGGAGGAACAGACTGTATTCAAGGACAGAAGGGCCATGAGAATAACGCTTAACTATGATATTACAATTCCTTTCCTGAACATGCCGGACAAGACCGCAAGCATTACAGCTTACGGCAAATAAATATAAGGGTCAAATTGATAAAAACACGGAGGTAATTATTTATGGGTGAATTTCTAGACAAGTATGGTGGAGTGATCGTTGGAGTAATCTGCATTGTTGCGCTTATCGGAGTTGCTACAATCCTGTTCCCTGATAACACAGAAAGCGGAATAGGAAAGGTAATGAAGGATAAGATTGAATCACTTGCGAGCTAATCTATGGACGGCTTCATTAGTGAATATGGAAGTCTTATTGCAGAGGTAATTTCGGCCTCTGCAATAATCTCAATTATGCTTGGAATACTTTATCCTGTAATAGTAAGCTGGATTACAAGTTTTATCACGGAGGTAATATGAAACGGCTGATATGGGCGTTGTATGCAAGAACTTATATCCTGATAAGTGATATCAGAAGACCGGTGAGAGAGGCTGTAATCATTCTGAAATATGCATGCAGGAATGGCTTTCCATCAGGAGATGAGGAATATGAAAGAATCATTAAAGATGCCATGCAATGTGACCTGTAGGACTGTGACGATTTCAGCGATTGCGATAATAATGTTGCTCGCACTCTCTGCAAGACCTGCCTTCGGGGCTACGAAGATGGCAACTTCTTCACTGTTTTTGCACACATCACATGAGAAGTATGCTGCAGTTGATTCGGTAAGCAAGAAGCGTATTGTAATTCCGGCAAGCTACAGCAACTGCTTTGTAAATCCGTCTGTAACGGGTGATCCGAAGATTAATTCCGAGAAGGTTACCTACAGCGCAAGCGGTGCTCTTACAACCTGCACCTCAGCTAACAAGCTTATAGATGCTGACGGAGCCAAAAGTTATCCCGACAGCTATACCGATGACAAGTTCTATGTTTTCGACCTTAACAAGGCCGCGAAGAATGGTACAACCAATACTGTGTGGATAAGAAACATGGCTCTGTATGATAACGAGAAGGAACTTACTGACAACAGCATGAGCAAATGGTCTCTTTATGACCTGAAGATATCCTACAAGCCTGTAGAAAGCTCCAACTACTGGATTAATACGAGCAAAACAAGATCCTGCAGATTCCTGTTCGTAGGAAAGTCACTATCACCGAAGCTCGGCATATATGGCGTATCGAGGTGTGATATCACATTCGAATATTACGAGGCAGGTACAGACAATCTAAAGACTCTGTCATCATATCTGACTTATTACGACCTTGATTGCGGACAGGGCATATGGATGAGAAAGGCACTTCCCGCACCTAGCGGAATGACGGGTCCTACATATGTAGCTGTAGCGCAGAACTCAGGGCTTGGGTATACTGTTCAGACGAGCGGCAACAAGGTCATCAGACAGCTGACAAGCGAGTCCCACGACGGCATCATTCAGGATGCTGTAGGAATATATTTCAGTGCAAATAAGCTTGTTCTCGGTGTAAGCTCTAATTATTATGATTCGAAATATACAGGTGCATTTGCGGGCTTTGGTTCAAGCAGGAAATCGATGGCGGATAGAGAGCCGAACAGCCTCTATGAGTGGATTGAGACAGAGAATAATCTGTCAGAAGGAATGTTCAATGCTGTGCTGAGTCAGTATGATGAGATGTTTACATATAACATACAGCACGTAGTTGCTGACGGATATGAAAGCGGGGCATTTTTTAACAGCTATGTGCTGACAAGTCAGCTTCCGCCCTTCGCATCCGCAGCTGATGATATCAGGATAATATCAGGAACAACAGATGTGACCTCAAGATTTGACATTGATATTTCAGATGATAATGTTCTCACTGTTACAGCTAAGCCTGACTCGCTTGGTGCAAAATCCTTCTATAACAATGTTTATACAGTCAAGGTTCCAATGAGAATCAATGATGTGAGCGAGCTTAACAGCTACGACGAGCTTGCTTCTCAGCTTGGAGCAGAGATTAATGCAGATGAGGGCTCAATCAGGTGGACCAATAAGTCGGTAATAAGCATCGAGACAAAGACGGGACAGACATACTCTTCGCTTGAGTCTAATGAGGTGGCATGCAAGGCTTTCTTTCCGGTAGGCACAGAAACACTTAAGGCTCCGGGCAGGACCTCGATTAATTCAAGAATAACTGTAAGAGGAACAGTTGTAATACCATACAGATTTGCATTCGAAAGCGTAAGCATCCTTAACCGAAACAGGAAAGTAAAAGGCGTATTATTCTACATTACAGATAAGGATGGAAGAATAATCGAATCAACAAAAACTGCAGGTAAGTGTATTGAGGATACAGGAACCGATATGAATGAGAGCTGCAGAGATCTGTCTTATCGTTACCAGGCGGTAATGGACATCGCTGTTCCTAAGGGAGAGTATTACACCTGTATGCTCACTGAATATGAATGCATGTATAACAATAATGTTTCGATACATGAATCTGTTGTTAGAAAGCCTCTTCTTGTTCAGGCTTATCCATCTGAAGGAGGTAATGGAATAAGATATATTGATAACAACGTTTCACTAAGTAAATCAATCTGGGCAGAGGGCGACAGGAAGAACCTCCTCGAAACAATTCTTCTTAACAGCAACCCTGAGATAATTCAGTAGAACGGCTTAATTGTATTTTTTTAGTGTTCGTTGTAAAATATAAGCTGAGGGAGTAGTGTAATGGTAATCATGAAAGCACATTCATCAGCTAAAAATAGATACACGGCAAGGGTGGCATTAATCGCTGCTCTTGCTGTTGTGATGTTTTTTGCTGCTTTCTCGGACATGACATATGCCGCTTCAGCAGCAAAGATTAAAACACAGAGAGTGTCGAAGCCTACAGTTACAACGCAGAAATCATTCAGTACAAAGGGCCTTGTAACCTCTGACAAGAAGATCAGCAAAGCCAAGGTCGGCGTAAAGGACGATAAAGGCAAATGGATAATCAGCAAGACAAGAACAATCAATGGAACCAGCTTTAAACTGAGCAGCTTTGACAGTTATCTTAAGTTCAAGTCAGTTGGACCTGGCAAGCATCATTACAGATGTGAAGTGACATTAAGCAATGGCAAGAGGCAGACGGCTTTTGACTATGTGTTCTATGTGTACAAGATTACTTCAGGGGCAATTAGCTGTGAATCTAAGATATATACGGGAGAGACACTGGAGCTGTCAGGAAGCATTAAGGTCAAGCCCTACATAGAGAAGATAAAGATAGGAGTTACTGACAGCAAGAAGAACTGGCTTAAGAATCATTATTCCACAGTATCGGTATCAACGGGAGCATATGACTTTGCTTCAGCTGCGCCTGAACTGATAAATGCAGATACACTTAGCCCAGGCACTTATTATGTGAGAGCTTCTGCCTACATTGGAGGAAAGTCTGTAAAGACTGTTGAGAAGAAGTTCGTTGTTGAAGAAGGTGTAAGCATCACTACAGATGCTCCTTATCCCGAGGAGCTTGCCCCTGGCAAGGGCTTCTCTGTCAAAGGTACACTTACATCCAATGCTGTAATAGATTCTGTTAAGCTTGGAATAATTGATAAGGATAACAAATGGGTATATACCGCTTCGGCCAAGCCTGCTGATAAGACTTACAGCCTCGCTGCTCTTAACAGCAAGATGAAGTTCAAGGAGCTTGAGGGCGGGGAATACATCTATCGCTGTATAGCCACTGTAAAGTCGAAGGAGTATGAGGTATTCAGCCATTCTTTTGCCGTACTTCAGGTTACCTCATCCGGAATAACACATCCGGACGTGATAATGAAAGGTGACTCGTTCTCGCTTAAGGGTACAGTAAAGAGTGAGCCTTCCATGTCATCAATCACAGTTGGCGTAAAGAAGAATGGAAGCTGGCTTAAGAATTATTATGTAACGAGCAAAAAATCATTATCATCATACGATATAAACAAGAATGCCGACAGCAGCATCAGCTTCGGCAAGCTCTCAGACGGAGATTATACGTATGAATGCACGGTTACTGTTCTAGGCAGAGAGAAAACGGTATTCAGCTATCCATTCGAAGTTGCTTCTGATGTAAGCATCAAGCTTAGCGG
>CAMFZN010000039.1 GCA_946006945.1 uncultured Clostridia bacterium
TCAGACTTGACAATCTCGAATATGAAGGTAAGCTTAAGCCTACATCTGAGAAATTCCTTCATGCAAGAATTTACAATTCATTTAGTGAGGCCGATGCCATAATTCATACTCACTCTGCAGCAAGCAGCGCCTATGCTGTCACAGGAAGAGATATGGAATGGGACGGGAACACCATAGCCTGCGCTGAATATGCACTTGCAGGCACGCCTGAGCTTGCAGCCGCAGTCTACGAGGCAGCATCACGCTCCTCCTTCGGCTGTTTAATGAGAAATCACGGACTGTTAGTCTACGGTGACTCGCTTGAAGAAGCATTTAATAAAGCTGTTCTAACCGAGGAAGCAGCAGAAAACTCCATATCAGGCATATAATAAAATAACTGCGCAGCCCTGTAAGATACTGGCTGCGCAATTTTTATCTATAATTTCTCTCCCGCTTCCTTAATCAGCTTATCAAGCCATTCTTTTGCCAGCCTGATTGTTTCTGCTATCTCTTCGTAGTCAGATTTGAAGTTGGCGTTATATCTTATTGTAGTTGACCATGAGGTCAGCTCATCATCCCGCTCTCTAAGCCAGTCCGGATATGAAAGCCCCAGCTCATCCATATCCTTGGAGAGTGCTGTGATGTTATGAGTCAGATTGGCGCGGTGGCCGGATTTGGCGATAACCGACTTCATCATCTTCTCCACGGCCTGCTGCGTATGATAGGCAGCGCTGTTTTGCATGAGCTCATCGTTGGCTTCGTTAAGAACCAGTACTGCGACCTTAAGGTCGTTGCGGGCAAGCCTTAGAAGCTCGTTCCATTTATCCATTACAGTATCCCCTCACCTTTTCTGTATACAAGAAGACCGTCGCTTGCCACGGCGTGATATACACTGTTTATGTCCCTGCTTTCACGCTCGAATTCCTCATGAGTCACCACGAGAAGATCCATTGCATTTCTTGGTGCGTGTGCGATGCTTCTTCTGTCCTCTCTTGAAATGCTGTCTCCAACGACGCATACGTCGAGATCGCTTTCAGGCTTGCAATAGCTTGTTACAGCGCTTCCGAACACCCAGAGCTCATCTACAGAATCAGGAAGTGAAGAGATTACCTTGTCAAGATCGGCTCTTTTAAGCTCGCTCACATGGTCAATGCTGCGGCATGTCTTTCCTGCAGCTTCAGAACAATCGGAAGCTCCTTCAGGGCCGCCGTCTGATAAATTGTCTTTAGGAAGAACGAGGTTAAGAATAATTGCAACTGCCGCTGCAGGAACGATTCCCGAGCCACCGAAGATAAGCTGAACAGCAACAGGTGTATTTGCAAGAATTGCAGAGTTGGCACCCATTCCATAGCCTACACCTAGAGCAACAGATACGATAGTAAGGTTGCGCGGTGTAAGAGGCGTCTTGGTAATAAGCTGAATACCGCTTACAACGATTGATGAGAACATCATTACAGCTGCTCCGCCCAGCACAGACTGAGGCATGATTGAAACAAGTGCTCCAAGCTTAGGGCAAAGACCGCAAAGGACAAGGAATACAGCACCTGTCGCCAGTGCAAAACGATTGACTATCTTTGTCATAGCAACAAGTCCCACATTCTGTGAGAACGAAGTATTAGGAAGAACGCCAAAGAGAGCTGCAAACGATGATCCGATTCCGTCGCAGATTACGCCGCCTGAAAGCTCCTTGTCTGTCGCCTCTCTTCCAAGACCGCCCTCCATTACGCCGGAGATATCTCCTACCGTCTCAACGGCAGTAACTATAAACATTATGATTACCGGAATGACAGCTCTCATGTCAAACACAGGCTTAACAGGGAGTATGTCAGGCACTGCAAACCAGGCTGCATTAGCAACCTTGTCCCAGTTCAGAACCCATGCCTTCGTATATTCTGCCCCGTCAGGTCCGATTCCCGTTGTAGGAAGAACAAGTCCCATGATGAAGGCTGCTATGTATCCGAAGATGATTCCTATAAGAATCGATGATGCGCTTGTGAATCCGCTGGTGCAGCTCTTAAATACCAGAATTACGATTAGGACAAAAAGAGCCAGCAGCAGGTTCTCAACAGAGCCGAAGTCCGGTGCATTCTGTCCTCCACCGAAGGTGTTTATTCCTACAGAGATAAGGCTTAGTCCGATTGAAAGAACAACTGTACCTGTTACAACCGATGGCAGGAGCTTGCGAAGCGGCTTAAGGAACAATCCGAGAACTCCCTCGAACAGTCCACCGATAAGCGAAGCACCCATGATTGCACCATACGCTGTGACACCTCCGCCCATGGTTGCAGCAACGCTGTTGAACACACCGATAAAACCGGATGAGGTACCCATTATGATAGGAACCCTTCCTCCGATTGGTCCTACTGCAAACAGCTGTACAAGTGTTACAACTCCGGCAACCATCATCGCGTTCTGAAGAAGGCTGAGCTGAAGCTCTGCGAATTCATTTCCCACAAGACCGCAGGCTCCGGTAATAATCAGAAGCGGTGTGAGATTACCTACGAACATTGCAAGCACGTGCTGAAGTCCGAGCGGAATTGCCTGAGCAAGAGGCATTCTGCCGTCAAGCTCGAAGGCCTTTGGTGATATGTTGTTCTTTTTCATTATATTTTGTTCCTTCCGTAAGTGGATTTATTGCTGTTTGATTGACATCGCTACAGCCTCAGGTGTTATAGGAAGCTCTCTGAACCATGTTCCTGTAGCCCTGTAGATTGCGTGAGCAATGGCTGGCGCAGGAGTGTTGATTACAATCTCACCTATTGACTTGGCGCCGAACGGGCCTGTAGGCTCATAGCTGTTTTCGAATTCAACATTAAGCTTTCCTGCATCGAGTCTTGTAGGAATTCTGTACTGCATAAGTGAGCTTTCAAGGAGCTTTCCCTTCTCGTTAAAGGTTACGTTCTCCATGAGAGTATGTCCAATACCCTGTACAATTCCGCCCTCTGTCTGAATTCTTGCAAGGGCAGGATTGATTGCGATTCCGCAGTCAACTACAGCTGAGTAGTTAAGAACCTCTACAAGTCCTGTAAGCTTGTCGAGCTCTATTTCTACCATTCCTACCATATATGGCGGAGGCGATACAGGTGATGTGTGCATTACTGTATCCTCAGGCGCAATGCCGTTGTTAAGCTGTGACTTGATTCCGATATCGGTTAGAGGAATAAAATCGCCTGTATCGAGTATTCTGACTCCCCTGCCCTCGAATTCTATATCCTCAGAAGCGCAGCCCTTTATGTCGGCAGCAATCTCACATATTCTCTTCTTAAGACGCTCGCAGGCACGAACACAGGCTCCACCTGTCACATATGTAGTTGAGGATGCATATGAGCCCGAATCGTACGGCGAGGCATCTGTATCCGCACCGAATACTGTTACATCATCAACGCTGCAGTCCATGCACTCAGCAACTATCTGAGCAAGGATGGTATCACAGCCTGTTCCCATGTCGGCCGCACCGATAATAAGGTTGTAGGTTCCGTCCTCATTAAGCTTTACCGTAGCAGAGCCTACGTCAAGGTTTGATATGCAGGAGCCCTGCATTGCCATTGCAACACCGGCTGTTCTGACCTTGCCGTTACCCATGTCCCTTACAGGATACTTGCTCTCCCAGTCGAAAATATCCTTGCAGCGGCTCATGCATCTGTCAAGAGCACAGGCATTTGCTGTCTCACCAAAGTAAGCCGGCATGACCATGCCTTCCTTAAGCATGTTTTTCTCTCTAAGCAATGTAGGATCCATGCCGAGTCTTTCGGCAAGCATATTTACCATGCTCTCTACAGCGAAGATACCCTGAGTAGCTCCATAGCCTCTGTATGCTCCCGCAGCCATCGTATTGGTATATACAACATCGAAGGCAAAGCGATGAGCCTCAAGACTTCCGGTATACAGAGGAATTGACTTGTGTCCGGAAAGACCGACAGTTGTTGGTCCATGCTCGCCATATGCACCTGTATTGGAAAGTGTATATACATCAAGAGCTCTTATGGTGCCGTCGTTATCGGCACCGAGCCTTACGGTCACATCCATCTCGTGTCTTGGAGAACCGGCAATCTGAGACTCCTCTCTCGAGAAACATATATATGCCGGACGGCCTGTCTTCATTGTGACGAAGGCCGGGAAAACCTCGGATACTGCCGTCTGTTTTGCACCAAATCCGCCTCCGATTCTAGGCTTCTCTACTCTTATCCTGTTCTTTGGTATTCCAAGTGCTACGGAGAGAATTCTTCTTACATGAAAAACTATCTGAGTAGAGGATACGACATGAAGTCTTCCGTATCTGTCAAGCTCAGTATATGTTCTGAAGGTCTCCATCGGCGTCTGGCTGTACTGCTTGGTATGGAATGTATGCTCAAGCACCATGTCGCAGTCGCTCATTACACCCTCGAGGTCACCGTCAGTGTTGTCCTCGCTTGCAATGATATTTCTATCCACAAATGCACCCCAGTCGCTTGGAACCGACCAGTCGTCCTCCGGATGCACGAGAATCGGATTGTCCTTTGCCTTTCTGAAATCAAGAACAGGCTCAAGCACCTCGTATTCAACCTTTATAAGCTTCATCGCACGTTTTGCAGCCTTCTCATCCTCTGCAGCAATGATGGCCACAGGATCGCCTACGAACCTTACATGTCTGTCTATTATGAGTCTGTCATGAGGTGAAGGCTCAGGTGCAGTCTGACCGGCGTTACTGAAGCGTGTCTTTGGCACGTCCTCCCAGGTGTAGACATCGACAATTCCCGGAACCAGCTTGGCTTTTGAGGTATCGATGCTCTTTACAATTGCGTTGGCATGAGGACTTCTAAGAAGCTTCACGATAACAGCATCCTTTGGCATCATGTCCTCAGTATATACAGGCTTACCAAGCAGAAGCTGGATTGAATCCTTCTTTCTGACAGATTTGTTTATGGATTTGTATTCCTTGTGCTGCATGACCAACCTCCTATTTCTTCCTCGAATCGAGAAATGCCCTGATACCCCTGAGCTGTCCGTTATATCCGGAGCATCTGCAGAGGTTGCCGGCAAGATATGATAGTATCTCATCATCTGTAGGATCCGGATTCTCCCTGAGAAGAGCTATTGTATTCATGACAAAACCGGGATTGCAGAATCCGCACTGATCTGTTCCCTGATCTGCGAGGAAGCCTACGAACTCAGAAGCCTCCTCCTGAAGACCCTCAAGCGTCATTATCTCGTGTCCGGACGCCCTCGCAGCAAGCATGGAGCATGATAAAACAGGCTTTCCATCCATGAGAACCGTGCAAAGCCCGCAGTTTGAGGTCTCACATCCCCTCTTAACACTGAAGCATCCCTTGTCTCTAAGCCAGTCGATGAGAAGAAGGTCCGCATCAATATTATCCGAAAGCATTCTTCCGTTAAGCTTTATTCCAATCTCCATCGCTAACCTCCTATCTCCATGACATTTCTTTCTGTAAGACCCTTCACAAGATGAGTCCTGTACTCAGCGCTTCCTCTCATGTTGCTTTGGGTCTGAGCCTTTGAGGCAACGAAGCGTGCAAAAGCATCGGCGCTCTCCGAAGATACCCCGCCGTCAAGAAGTCCGTTCTCATCACGAATGATCACCGCGCGGCCCGGTCTTGCACCGATTACTGCTCTGTACTCATCTCCAAGCTTCGACAGAGCTGCGGTTATTACGGGATAATCCGTGCGCTGGATTCGCATTGCATTATAGATGATTTTTGCCCGTGTCTTTCTTACGATGATTCGTACAAGGATGTCGCTGTCGTATTTCATCTTAGAGAAATCCTCTAGAGATACGATTCCGCCCTTGTACAGCTCAACATAAGTGTCCATGGCAAGAAAGACCGTAAGAACATCGGAGAAGCCGAATCTTCCATAGATGCTTCCACCGACAGTTGCAAGGTTTCTGAACTGTACACCGATTATGTCCTTTACTGCAGCCTTAACTGCTCCGCACGAGTATTCATTAAGAGACTCGCAAAGCTCAAGCTGCCTTAGCGTAACCATGGCGCCGATGGAGAATTCCTCGTCGGTTTCTTCTATTGTATCGAGCCCAAGGTCACAAAGATCGATTGCCGTGCCGATGCTTCCGCTCTGCATCTTCATCCAGAGCATTCCTCCGACAATGCGGTTGTTTCTCTTCTGATTGAGCTCGTATGCCTCCTCAAGGCTCGATGCCCTGACGTACTCCTTTATTGTAAGCATAACAGATCACTCCTTATGTATTGTTCATTCTCATACATATTAATCATAACAATTCAAATTGTTAATGCAAACATTACTTGATATAATTTCGTTGTAGTAAATAAAACACAACGAAATACTGCTCTCTTTCGTTCTGATGTTTATTTATATTACTATCATAAGAAACCGGATTTAAGTAATAAGAGGAATTAATGAAGTACAAGGTAAAGAGCAGAATTAACATACTGGATTTAAATGACGAGAAGTTCTGGGGCGAGGGACCATACAGACTGCTTGAGGCTGTTATTGAGACAGGCTCTCTTAGAGCTGCATCCTCTAAGCTTTATATGGCTTATACCAAAGCTCTTAAGCTTATAAGGACTGCAGAGGAAGCTCTGGGATTTCCTCTGACGGTTCGTGTTGTCGGCGGGAGGAATGGCGGCGGAAGCATTGTTACAGAGCAGGCGCTTGACTGGATGAAAAACTACAGAGAATACAGAGATGCATGTGCCGGCATAAACGAAGAGCTTTTCCGTAAGCATTTTCATGATTACTTAACTGATGACGAGGATCTCAGTCAGACAGTTTCTGATATCGGCTGCATTATCATGGCCTCAGGAATGAGCAGACGATTCGGAGATAACAAGCTTCTGTGTGATTTTGGCGGGAAACCTCTTGCATGCAGGATAATTGATTCAGCATCAGAAGTATTCTCAGAGCTTGCTGTTGTCACTCGTCACGATGAGATTGCGAAGATATGCAAGGCCAGAGGAGTAAGATGCATTCTTCATGATTATCCGGGAAGAAATGACACAATAAGGCTCGGTCTTGAAGAGCTCGGTTCCGGACTTAAGGGATACATGTTCTGCCCTTCCGACCAGCCATTCCTAAGCAAGGATACATTAAAGAGGCTTTCTGAGGCTTATCTTTCCTGCGATGATAACAGCTTAATAGTGAGAGCTGAAGCTTCAGGCAGCCCCGGCATGCCTGTATTATTCGGCTCTGCTTACTATGAAGAGCTTACGAAGCTTCCTGAAGGTCTCGGAGGCGGAATCATCATCAGAGAGAATGCTTCAAGCTTAAAGCTTATCGAGACAAATGAAAATGAGCTGCTGGATATAGACACCCCATCCGACTACGCAAAATGCTTAAGTATCTTAAATAATGATATGATTATCTGCAGAGATTCAGTCATTTCAGATGCTTCAGAATCTTCAATAAGCAAAAATCTCGTAGTTGTAAGAGGAGCAGGTGATATTGCAACCGGAATAATAATAAGGCTGAAGAATTCAGGCTTTGATGTGATTGCGCTTGAATCAGATTCCCCCTCCTCCATCAGAAGAAAGGTCTCATTCAGTGAGGCTGTTTATGACGGAGAGTCTTCGGTTGAGGGTGTGCTTGCAAGGCTTGCAGATAATGAAGATGAGGCGCTCTCTATCGCAGAGAGTGGTGATGTCGCAGTGATTTCGGACCCGGCGGGATGTTCGATTGAGAAGCTAAGGCCTTTTGCCCTTGTCGATGCTGTTATGGCTAAAAGAAATCTCGGCACAGACAGAACCATGGCTCCTGTTACTGTCGGAATCGGTCCGGGTTTTACTGCCGGTTCTGATGTTGATGCTGTTATTGAGACTCAGAGGGGTCATAATCTCGGAAGAGTTATCTATGAGGGTTCTGCTGCTTCTAATACCGGTATTCCCGGGGAGATAGGAGGTTACTCAGTCGAAAGAGTCATCCACTCACCTGCTTCCGGAACAATCAGGCCGGTTCGAAGCATAGCTGATACAGTTTCTTCCGGAGAAACTATAGCAATAATCAAATCGGGTGATAGTGAGGTGCCGGTTGCTGCAAGCATCGACGGCATACTAAGAGGCATGATCAGGGATGGTTATGCTGTTAAGAAAGGACTAAAAATCGCTGATATCGACCCAAGACTTGATGAGGCCGATAATTGTTTTACCATATCTGACAAGGCAAGATGCGTTGCGGGCGGTGTGCTTGAGGCAATCATGCATCTTAGAAAGGAAAAATCACTATGATATATGCTATAGCCGGCTCAGGCGGCAAGACAGGCCTTATTCATGAGATGGCAGACAGATACAGATCCGAGGGGAAGAAGGTTTTCGTTACTACATCAACTCACATGATGATTGAGGACGACATGCTCCTTGAAGATGATGCAGAGCTTATTACCGAAAGGCTCCTTTCCACAGGATATGTTATGGCAGGTCTTCCTTCAGAATATGAGAGTAAGTTCGGTCCGCTCTCCTATTCAACCTATGACAAGGTGTGTCAGGCTGCTGATGTTGTGTTTGTTGAGGCGGACGGTTCAAGGCATATGCCTCTTAAATTCCCTTATCCTCATGAGCCTGTAATATATCCTAATACTAATGAAATCATAATCGTTACCGGGCTTTATGCTGCAGGCTTAAGGCTTTGCGAAGTCACATACAATGCAGAGACAGCAGCTTCATGCCTGGCCTGTGAAGATACATCAATTATTACTCCGGAGATGATTCAGACCCTCCTTCGAAGAGGCTATCTTGATATGTTAAGTGAAGCATATCCTGAGATGAAGATATCTGTCCGTGCCGCTCTATCTCCTAAGGAAGGAACATCAGCTGGCGCAGCCGCATCAGAGCCGGCACTATACATGAGAGCTCTCAAGGCACTTATAGAAAGAGACATTGACGTAAGCATAATAAGAAAGGAATGGTTTGATCCCATGCCTCGCCTTTTCATATGCGGGGCCGGTCATGTTGCAACAGAGCTTGCCCAGATGGCAGGTATTCTTGAATTTGGAATTACAGTTATGGACGACCGTGCTGAATATGCCGATGCGAGCCGTCTGCCGACAGCTGACAGGGTAATATGTGATTCCTTCGATAATCTGTCCTCATATCTAGAACCAGGTGCCTTCTATGTTGTGGTCACCAGGGGTCATGCTGATGACTATTCATGTGTTAAGCAGATAATAACAAGTGAATACTCATATCTTGGAATGATAGGAAGCCGCATGAAGGTCGCACGCACTATGGAGATGCTTGAAGCGGATCTTAAGGCATACGGACTCGACCCAAAGGTCCTCGATGATGTCCATGCGCCTATAGGTTTAAGCATTGGTGCCCAGACACCGGCTGAGATTGCAGTAAGTATCCTGGCCGAAATAATTAAGGTTAAGAATCTTACTCCTTCATCTTCAGCATCTAAGGAGCTTCTTGAATCAGATGAAACCGGAGTGCTATGTATAATTACGGGCAAAACAGGCTCGTCGCCGCGAGGGGTCGGCAGCATAATGCTCGTCTCAGACAATAAAGTTATAGACACCATCGGTGGAGGTGCGATAGAGGCCTGCGTAATCGAGGATGCACGTTCAACTAAAGATGTGACTGAAAGAGAATACAACCTCGGAGATGAAGAGGTAAAGCGTCTTGGAATGATATGCGGCGGTTCGAACAAGGTTCTTTTCATTCCGATAAGCTGATATATCAGACTGTAATGACAGTAAAAGCGGGCAGCAATGCCCGCTTTTGTATAATGACTATCTGTTACGATTCTTTGCA
>CAMFZN010000040.1 GCA_946006945.1 uncultured Clostridia bacterium
CTCTCGATGAAGTCAGAATAGCTTCCATTTATGAAGCATACATCCTGGCTCTCCTTCTTCGCGGCAGTGACGAAGCCTTCATTCTTAGCAAGCTCTCTGACCTCAGGCTTGGTGTATTCTCCAAGCGGTGTAATAATCCTCGAAAGCGCCTCCTGCCCGAGCGAATATAGGAAATAGCTCTGATCCTTCTCAAGATAACATGCCTTTCTGATCAGATACCGGCCTGTCTTCGCGGAGTACTCAATCCTTACGTAGTGTCCCGTCGATATCATCGCATCTCCGATGTAATCGAGCAGCCTTCCGAACTTTATCTTTCTGTTGCAGAGTGTGCACGGATTGGGAGTTCGTCCCTCCTCGTAGTCGCGGGCAAAAGCATCGATGATCTCAGCTGCGAATTCATCTCTTAAATCCACAGTCTCGTGGCTAATTCCAAGCTTCCTGCATACATCCTCCGCATCCTCTGCCTGGCTTACTCCGTCAAGAAGCTGCATAGTTATTCCTGTTACATCATAACCTTCCCTGATCAGCAGAAGGGTGGATACCGAGGAATCAACGCCGCCGCTCATTGCCGAATATACTTTCTTCATGACTATAATAAACCTCACAAATATCACATTAGTGGTATAATGTACCTGTATAATATAACAATTATAACACGAGAAATAATGAAAGAGATAAGGTATTAGGTTTTAGGTATGAGCAGAATAATTGATACGAAATACGTCCTTCCGGATACTGACGACACAAGACAGATTGTCATTGAGGCGATGGAGGAGGCAAGAAAGGTCATCCCACACGGCAAGGTGGCGACATACATTCCCGAGCTTGGCAAGGCTGACCCAAGCCGATTCGGTGTAGTGCTCTACGGTCTTACCAACAGCAAGATATGCCTTGGAGACTATGATGTAAGATTTACTATGCAGAGCATATCGAAGCTCATAAACCTTTGTGTTGCGCTTGAGATGTTCGGGCCGGATATAGTGTTCAGTAAGGTCGGAGCAGAACCTTCAGGAGAGGCCTTCAACTCTCTTGTTGAGCTTGATACAAGAAGCAACAAGCCGTTCAACCCGATGGTTAACTCCGGAGCAATAGCCATAGTAGACCTCATACTTCCTAAGGTAAGCTTCGACAAAATGCTTGCTTTTGCCAAGGAGATTTGTGTCGATGACGAAATAACTCTTAATCACGAGGTGTTTGAGTCTGAGATGGCAACCTGCCAGAGGAACAAGGCAATAGCATATCTTCTTCAGAGCAAGGGCATTGTGGAGAACGATGTGGATGATGTGCTTGAACTCTATACCAAGCTGTGCGCACTGAATGTTACGGCTGAGAGCCTTGCGAATTTTGCCAAAATCCTCGCAAGTGACGGAGTATGCCAGCTCACAGGAAGGAGACATATCTCAAGCCAGACGGCTCGTATCGTCAAGACTCTCATGCTTACATGCGGAATGTACGACGGCTCAGGAACCTTTGCTGTAAAGGTGGGTATTCCAACCAAGTCAGGAGTCGGCGGCGGGCTTCTTGCTGTTTCGGACAAGAGAGCGGGCATCGGAGTGTTCAGCCCGTCCCTTGATGAGCAGGGTAACAGCATTGCAGGCTGTGAATTCCTTAGCCGAATTGCGAAGAAGCTTAAGCTTACACTGTTCTTCGACCCTGAGTGGGAGAAGATCACTGTATATAATAACGAGTTGGGGTAATGTACCAGATGAAGAAACTATTCGCTAATTTCAAGGATTACAAGGTGGCCGTTCTGGTCACCTTGTGTCTTCTTGTCGGTCAGGCGTACTGCGATATGACGATGCCGCAGCTGACCTCAGAGATTATCGATACCGGAATTCAGAACAGAGGTATCGAGCACATTCTTCCATCGAAGATAACAGAGGATGACTATATGGCACTTTCGATGGTAATGACAGAGGATGAGAGGGAATATCTTGAGAAGTCATATGACGAGCCCGATCCATCCTCAGGAATAAGAAGCCTAAGCTCCTATGGAAGGGAGAATGCCGAGGCTCTTGATGAGAAGCTCATGGAGGCTGTGACGCTTTCCTACTATGCCGAGAAGCTTAAGGATGGCTCATTCGACGATGCCGGATTGGCAGACAAGGCCAAAGAAGCGTCGCAGAATATGGCAGCACCGGGCGCTGAAGCCACTTCCGGCAGCCTTGCAGGCGGAGCGCTCCCTATGGATGAGATAAGAGCCGGGCTTAAGGAAATGATGGCAAAGACTGGTGAGCAGACCATAAAGGCCATGTGTATATCGCATGCAGCCGCTCTAAATGAGAGGGCGGGAGTCGACATGGACAAGATTCAGACGGATTACCTATGGTCCTGCGGATTTCGTATGCTTCTTCTTGCTATGGTAATGATTGTTCTTGCCGCACTTGTATCTCTCATATCATCGAGGGTTGGCGCGAGCATAGGAAGGAATCTAAGATCCAGGGTATTTGAGACTGTAATGGCATATTCTGGCTCTGAGATGGATCGTTTCCAGACATCATCTCTTATCACAAGAGCGACGAATGATATCCAGCAGGTGCAGATGGTTACAACCATGCTGCTCAGAATGATGATGCTTGCACCTGTAATGGCAATATGGGGAATAATCAAGGTATACGAGACAAAGGCCCACATGAGCAATATCATAGTGGGAAGCGTTCTTGTCATGCTTGTTCTGATAAGCCTTCTGATGGCGATATCTCTTCCTAAGTTCAGAATCATGCAGAAGCTGGTTGACAGGCTTAACGGCGTGTCGAGAGAAAATCTGACAGGACTTCCTGTTATCAGAGCCTTCTGCAGAGAGAAGGTCTCAGAGGAGAGATTTGCCGATGCGAACGGCGAGCTTAAGCGCACTCAGCTATATGTCAACAGGGTCATGACCTTCATGAGCCCGATGATGATGATGATAATGTTTGGAACATCCATCCTCATCACCTGGGTTGCCGCACACAGAATAGATGACGGAACTCTTCAGGTAGGAGCAATGACAGCCTTCATCACATACGCGATGATGATAATAATGTCCTTTATGATTATGACTGCAATGTCGGTCATCCTTCCTAGAGCCGGAGTTGCAGCCGAGCGTATTGACGAGGTTATGTCTGCCAAGCCTGCGATAACTGACAGCCCTGATGCAGCCCAGCTTGCTGACTGCAGGGGCGAGGTTGAGTTCAGGAATGTCTCATTCAGATATCCTGACGCGGATGACTGCGTAATCGAGAACATCAGCTTCACTGCAAGACCGGGCGAGACGACGGCAATTATCGGAAGCACTGGCTCGGGCAAAACCACAATGATCAACCTCATCCCAAGGTTCTACGATGTGTCCGGGGGTGAGATTCTTATAGACGGAAGAGATATAAGGGAGTATACGCTTGAATCTCTTAGAGACGCTATAGGATATGTTCCGCAGAAGGGAGTTCTTTTCTCTGGAACAATAGAGTCTAACATCGGCTTCGGTGCGAAGGATGCTTCAATGGAGGATATTGAATATGCTGCCTGCACTGCTCAGGCTGCAGACTTTATCTCTGAGAAGGAGGATGGCTATGACAGCCATATAGCGCAGGGTGGAAGCAATGTATCAGGAGGTCAGAGACAGAGACTGTCTATTGCTAGAGCGCTTGCCAAGAAGCCTGCAATTCTGATCTTCGACGACAGCTTCTCTGCACTTGACATGAAGACCGATGCCAGACTAAGGCAGGCTCTTGCCGAGAGGGAGAAGGACCAGACGAAGATAATAGTAGCTCAGAGAGTAGGAACTATTCTTCATGCAGAGCAGATAATAGTACTCGATGACGGCAGAGTTGCCGGCAGGGGTACGCACGATGAGCTTATGAAGACCTGTGACATCTACAGACAGATTGCCAAGTCGCAGCTTTCTGCAAAAGATCTTGGGGAGGTGCAGTAATGGAAGAAAGACAATACAAGCCGGCTCCAAGGAGAAGAAGGGGTCCCGGCCACGGTCCGGGTCACGGCATGATGCCGGGTGAGAAGCCTAAGAATTTCAGAAAGGCAATCGGCGACATTCTGAGATACATGGGCTCATACAAGATCGCTGTTTTCTTTGTAATGATTTTTGCAGTATTTGCAACAATATTCGAGGTTGTCGGCCCTAAGGTAATGGGCATGGCGACTACCGAGCTTGCAGAGGGTCTCTCAAGGAAAATAAGCGGCACGGGAGGAATTGAATTCGATGTAATAGGAAAGATTCTTGTTATCACTCTTGTGTTATACACAATCGGTGCGGTATGCCAGTTCTTCCAGGGCTGGATAATGACTCATGTTACACAGAACCTGATATACAGAATGAGAGGAGATATAGCCTCAAAGATCAACAGGATGCCGATGAAATACTTCGAAAGCGTTCCTTACGGAGAGGTGCTTTCGAGAATCACTAACGATGTTGATACTGTAGGAACAGGACTTAATCAGAGCATCACAAACATCATTACCGCAGTTGCAACAATCGTCGGTGTAATAGTGATGATGCTTACAATCTCTCCTCTCATGACAGCCATTGCACTTCTGGTAATTCCGGTATCCGGTGTTCTTATGGGAGTAATAATCAGATTCTCACAGAAGCACTTCAAGACTCAGCAGGAGTACCTCGGCGTAATCAACGGTCAGATAGAGGAGAACTTCGCAGGTCAGCTCGTAATCAAGGCCTTCAACAAGGAGAAGGATGTAACAGCAAGCTTCAACGAGGCCAACGACATTCTCTATGAATCAGCATGGAAGTCACAGGCAATAGCCGGCCTCATGCAGCCTGTCATGGTTTTCGTCGGCAACATGGGCTATGCCGGAGTTGCCATAAGCGGAGGGATACTTGCTATAAAGGGAGTTATCGGAATCGGTGATATTCAGGCCTTTATTCAGTATGTAAAGAACCTGACTCAGCCGCTTCAGTCAATCGCTCAGGTAATGAATCAGGTTCAGTCAATGGCAGCGGCCTCCGAAAGAGTCTTTGCCTTCCTCGGAGAGGAAGAGGAGACTGCTGATGCTGAGTCTACGGGTGAATGCGCAGCATCAGGAGATGTAAGCTTCGACCACGTAAGATTCGGCTACGGCGACAAGACTGTAATCAATGATTTCTGTGCAGAGGTTAAGGATGGTCAGAAGATTGCAATTGTAGGTCCTACCGGAGCGGGCAAAACCACCATGGTCAAGCTTCTGATGCGTTTCTACGATGTAGAGAGCGGATCAATCAGAATCGGCGGCCGGGATATCCGTGACATGTCCAGAGGAGATCTTCGTCAGACCTTTGCAATGGTTCTTCAGGACACATGGCTTTTCTCTGGTACTATCATGGAGAACATAAGATATGGTAAACTAAATGCAACAGACGAAGAGGTAATCGCAGCTGCAAAGGCAGCGCGGGCTCATCATTTCATAAAGACGCTTCCCGGCGGATACAACATGGTCCTTAATGAGGATGCAACCAATGTATCCGAGGGTCAAAGACAGCTCCTCACCATTGCAAGGGCAATACTTGCAGACAGGAAGGTTCTGATTCTAGATGAGGCAACATCCTCTGTAGATACAAGAACCGAGGAGAGAATTCAGGAAGCCATGGATGAGCTTATGAAGGGAAGAACCAGCTTCGTCATAGCTCACAGACTTTCGACAATACGTAATGCTGATCTGATTCTTGTAATGAATCACGGGGATATTGTGGAGCAGGGAAGTCACGAGGAGCTGCTTGAGAAGGGCGGCTTCTATGCAGAGCTATACAATTCTCAGTTCGAGGAGGTCTCATAGACTGTCTGATTATGATTCGCTTCTCGGGCAATGAAGCAAAGGGGGTACAGTAGATGGTCAGTTCTGATTACAGAGCAGAGTTTAACAGATGGATGAGCCAGCCTTCTGTTGACGAGGATACAATAATTGAGCTCAGTACTATTCTGATGAATGAGAAGGAGAAGAAATCAAGGTTCTCCGGAATGATGAAGTTCGGCACATCCGGACTTCGCGGCCTGATGCGCGCGGGCTTAAATGGCATGAATGTTTATACAGTAAGACACGCGACTCAGGGCCTTGCAAGCTACATATTAAGATTCGCTGACGGTGCGGAGCGCGGCGTTGCAATAGCATTTGACTCTCGCAACAACAGTGAGCTTTACGCCATAGAATCAGCCTGCGTTCTTGCAGCTAACGGAATAAAGGTGAATATTTTCAGCTCGCTTAGACCGACTCCTGAGCTTTCCTTCGCGGTAAGAGAGCTTAATGCAATTGCAGGCATTAACATTACTGCGAGCCATAACCCGAAGGAGTACAACGGATATAAGGTGTACTGGGAGGACGGAGCTCAGCTTTCGCTTGAGGCAGCTGAAGCCGTATCAGACGCAATTGCAGCCTGTGATATCTTCGAGGATGTAAGAAATATGGATTTCAGACGCGGTGTTTCTGAGGGCTTAATCAATATCATTGATGATTCCTTTGATGAACGATATGTCTCCAATGTTCTTGCTCAGTCCTTCATAACAGATGAGACTAGAGAGGCAGCCGGGAATCTTAAGGTTGTGTACACACCATTTCATGGTGCAGGCTACAGGCTGGTGCCTGAGGTTCTGAGAAGAATCGGAATAACTGATATTGTTCCTGTCGTGGAACAGATGGTTCCTGATGGAGACTTTCCTACGGTCAAGTCTCCTAATCCTGAGAATACTGAGGGCTTCGCACTTGCAATGAAATATGCCGCTGATAATGATGCCGATATTGTTATTGGAACAGATCCTGACAGTGACAGATGCGGTGCAGTAATAAGATGCGGTGATGAGTACAGGGTTCTCTCAGGTAATCAGATGGGCTGCCTGATGCTCAATTATATTATCGAGTCAAGAAGAGCCAAGGGCAATCTTCCATCTAACGCAGCTGCAGTAAAGAGCATAGTATCTACAAAGCTTGCCAACAGAATCTGTGAGGCTAATGGGGTAACCATGGTAGAGGTTCTGACAGGCTTCAAGTTCATCGGAGAGAAGATAAAGGAGTGGGAGTCAAGCGGAGAGTATGAATTCATCTTCGGCTTCGAGGAGAGTATCGGCTTCCTGGCCGGAACCTACGCTCGCGATAAGGATGCGGTAGTTGCTGCCATGCTCATGGCTGAGGTAGCAGCCTTCTACAAGAGCAAGGGAATGTCAGTATACGATGGGCTCCTTGAAATATATGAGAAATACGGCTTCTATAACGAGACTGTAAAGTCATATGAGTTCACAGGCTTCGACGCACAGGAAAGAATGAAGGGTATCATGACAGGTCTTAGGGCCGAGCCGCCATGCTCACTTGGGCCTGCAGTTACAGGCGTGACAGATTATCTCACAGATGATACAGGTCTCCCTTCAAGTGATGTGCTTTCATATTCTCTTGAGGGCGGCTCCGTTGCGATTATTCGTCCTTCGGGAACTGAGCCGAAGGTAAAGCTTTATGTTATGACAAAGGCTTCGAGCATAGCGGAGGGAGAGGAGATAAAGCAGAGGATAGTAGGTGCGGCAGACGAGCTTCTTAAATAAACACTAAAGGCGAAGATCGCATTAAGGAGTGCGTTCTTCGCCTTAAGAATGATAATAGCCCCGCCTAGGCGGGGCTATTATCATTCCATCAATATTTATATTTATACTACAGCAGCGTAGTTGTTAAGTCCGGTAATGAGCATCTCGGATACGAGAGTTGCTGTAGGAAGCATTGTTTTGCATGAGGCTACGTTCTCTTCGCTATGAGACTCACCCTCTGTGAAGCGATATACTCTGATTCCTTTATCATAAAGTACATCTGCAATAATCTGACAGTAATCGGTGAACTCCTTACGGTCGAACAGATAGTTCCTTGTCTCCTGTTTAAAACAGCTGTAGTAGGTTCCGCTGATTTCCTTCCAGAGCTGAGCTTCGGCATCTATGCTTGAAGGAGTGCACATGCAGACTTTAGCACCCTCATTAATACATCCAAGCACATGTCCGAGCATCTGCTCATCAGCAAGTGACCTTAGTCCTGCCGGTGATACAATTCTTCTCTGCTCTGTTACAGGTCTAACACCAACCTTAAATCTTCTTCCTTTGATACCCATGTCGATTCCCCCAAAAGTGTTTTTATTCAAGCACATTGATTGTACTACTGCGAGAATCAGGAATCTATAATTGTTAAAAACTAGACTACCAGAGAGTATAAGTTATTCTAATATTTGTCTTTTTCTCTCGAGTGCGGTGAAGATCAGGGGCCATAGCAGTATCACGAACAGAACAGGAACGAACGACTCTGCGAAGCCGCATGCCCAAAGACCAAGGGGTGCAGTTAGTTTCTTTGTAAGTATACTAAGAATGGCAACACAAGGAATACCTGCTGCAGCGCGTATAATACGGATCTTCGCAGTGACACCTGTCATAAAGCGGACATGCCTTCTTTCAAGAGGCCAGCCTACGGCTATTCCGGCAAGAACTCCGCCTATCTTATAGCAGTCCTCAATCATTTCATCAGGATCGACAAGAAGCTCGTCTCCTGACATCACTACGGGGTAAGGCTTCATGCTTACAAAGACAAGAAATGCTGCAGTTAAGATAAGCATAACGACGGCAATTGTTCTGTCCCTTTCAGCACCATCCTCGGCCCAGTCAAGGATTCTTCCTGAGATATAGATGCTGACAAATCCTATCGCAAGACCTGTCAGAACATCCTGAGGCGTATGGACACCAAGAAAGTTACGGGAGAATCCTATAAGTAGAGCCAGAATCCAGAAAAAACATGAGACAGCCCGCCTCTTTGATGAAGCAGCTATCGTACCATATACGCTCATGGCAGTCTGGCTGTGACCGCTCGGGAAGGAGTAACCTGTGGCGCCCTTTAGAGCGACAGGGTCAGGAACGACCCTGCTGTCCTTAATCCATGGTCTGTTGATGCACATGATATTCTTCGCAAGCTGGTTAATGATTCCGCCTGCTGCCACGCTTAAGCCGATGCGCACACCGGTTCTTTTGTCAATGCACCAGTACATTACCGCAACGAAAACTATGGCAAGGGTGCTTCCCCCAAGATGTGTAATAAAGTTGAAGATACCTGTCAGCAGCTCAGAGGATTCTCGAATCGACTGGAGAAACAGCAGATAATTAATGTCCATGCTTAACCTCCCTGTATCAGGATTGCTTCACTATACAGGAGTTATGATAAATCCCAGTCAAAAGCTTTTCAATGGTTTTCCTAAAACTTATAATAAAAAGGTAAATATCACTTGGATAATCTGCTTCGCGCAGAGCAAAGGAGAGTAATCACATGGTAGAGGGACGATTTTGCATACTAATAGCAGATGACGAGCCTGAGATCAGAGATGTACTGAGGCTTCTTCTCGAGGGTGAGGGCTATGAGGTCAGAGAGGCCAAGGATGGAACCGAGGCGGAGCAGCTTGCGGACGAAAACGTTGATCTCATGATTCTCGATGT
>CAMFZN010000041.1 GCA_946006945.1 uncultured Clostridia bacterium
CAGGCAGTATTTTGCCGGCAGAGCGGGAGAGATCTCTGCGGAGACCAAGTATGTTCTTGACAGGTTCAAGGTCAGCTATCCTCCATATATTGACAGCGTTGCGACTCAGGTCATGGACATGGAGATAAGACATACACCGGGTGTAAGCGGTGACATCACTATAAAGAAAATATGGGACATCATGGGCGAGAACGATGCTCTTGCACAGCCTATTACGGACGGCAGCAAGATTGCAGGCCTTATTACCAAGGGAGACCTTGCCAAAACAATCATGAACGCACAGGACGGATACTTCCTGGCAAAGACAAGGCCGACCTACGCGGATATTGCTGATACACTTGACGGCATGATAGATGTGGGAGCTGCTGACGGAAGATTCGACCGCGGCAAGATTCTTATCGGCGCCTCATATGTAGACAGGATGCAGGCGGTAATAGACGAGGGAGACCTCATTATTCTCTCAGACAGAGAGGAGAATCAGAGAGCTGCACTCGAATCAGGTGCCAAATGCCTGGTGCTCTGTCTCGGCGCAAAGCCATCGGGAGAGATTATAGAGCTTGCAAGATCGCTCGATGCGGTAATCATAAGCACAGAGCTTGACACCTTCTCTGTATCAAGAGAGATAGTAAAGAGCATACCTGTAGGCTCAGTCATGACGACCGAAGGTCTGATTACCTTCAGAACAGATGACAGGACCGAGGATGTAAGAAAGATAATGTCTCAGACAAGGCACAGAGCCTTCCCTGTAGTAGACCAGAAGGGTAACTATGTAGGAACTGTATCGAGACGTAACCTTCTCGGAGTTGAGAAGAAGAAGGTGATTCTTGTTGACCATAACGATACTGCACAGGCAGTAGACAACATCGAGGAGGCAGAGGTGCTCGAGATTGTGGATCACCACAGAATCGGAACACTTCAGACCATGCAGCCGATCGTTTTCAACAACCAGCCGGTGGGCTGCACAGCGACTATTCTCTATCACATGTATGTTGAGAAGGGAATCGAGATTCCTGTAAGCATTGCAGGACTTCTTCTTTCTGCAATCATCTCGGATACACTGATGTTCAGATCGCCTACCTGCACCGTTACGGACAAAATGGCGGCAGGCGCGCTGGCATTAATCGTGGGAATCGATATAGAGACCTTCGCGACAGAGATGTTTGAGGCGGGGTCGGATCTGAAGGACAAGTCGCCTGAGGAGATTTTCTATCAGGATTACAAGAAGATCACACTGAGCGGACTATGCTTCGGTGTCGGACAGATAAGCAGCATGAACAAGGATGAGCTCAAGCTTATCAAGCAGAGAGTAATGCCTCTTCTTGATCACGAGTGCGGAAAGAACGGAGTTGAGATGGTATACTTCCTTCTCACGGACATAAAGAACTCATCATCGGAGATGCTTTATGCGGGCGAGGGAGCCAAGGAGCTTATTGCCAAGGCCTTCCCGGGAGCGCCAGAGACAGAAGGAGGCTTCAACCTTGAGGGAGTGCTCTCAAGAAAGAAGCAGCTTCTTCCTGCCTTCATGAATGCTGCACAGGGATTCTAGAATTAAATAACGGGAGAACGAGGAGAGATGAAGGCCGGATTGCGAAGCAGACGCAAGAAGATTATCGCAGGAGAGCTTATGGCTCTTCTTGTTCTTTTGGCGTGTCTTGGCTTATCGGCCTACAGATACTTCCAGATAAGACCGGGCTGGGTCGAACGAAGCAGCATCAGGGCTTCAGAAAGAACTGACAGCAGAATAACCCTCGAGTGGGCAGCTGCAAGAAATGCTGCGGTCTATGAGATATACTTCAGAATCAGGGGAGATGCGGACCATGAATATGAGGTTTTGCACGCGGAGGAGTGCGGTGTAAGCCTCGAAAACCTTAAGGATGGAACGGAATACTCGATTTACATCAAGGCATACACTGCTGACGGAATCGAGGGAATCTCCTCAGAGAAGCGCTACATCTCTACGAAAAGCCGCCAGAAGCTCACGGCCAGGGGTTCGTATGTCAAGCTGACCTCGAGCAAAGCCTTCGACGTATCTGGAGGAGCCTGCACAGAGCTTGAGACATCGACGAGCAACAGCAAGGTGGCGACGGTTGACAGAGAGGGAAAGGTAAGCATCAAGGGTGCAGGCCGTGCGACGATTACTGTAAGGGCCAAAGAATCCGACGATTACATGCCGGCCGCAAAGAAGATTAAGCTTACGGTGATAAGGTCGCTTGAGAGGAAGGCGGCCGGGGCAGGCTTCGAGGTTGTACACACAATCGGCTCAGGCGATGTGAGAAAAGTGATGACGGTGAGCGGCTCGGGCGGAGCGGTGACACCGCAGTCAGTCGGTTTTGACGGAAGCAGATACTACATTGCCTTCGGAATGTCGGGCACTCAGAGGGTGGTAAGCTACAAGAAGGACGGCACGGGCAAAAAGGTTTATGTCCCAAGCCACAATCTCGGCCACCCGAACGGCTTCACTTACTGCGACAAGACGAAGCTTTGCTACTCGCTTCGCGGCAATACCACGAGGGTCGATACCTTCAATCCTAAGGACGGAAGCTTCGGTGTGACAAGGATGCCTTACGGAGCAGCGGGAATATGCTACGACAGGAAAGAGGACGTGCTGTATACGACATCGAGAACGGGAATAAGAGCGTACTCATCGGACGGAAGATTCACTCACAAGAAGCTGATTCCTGACATATCGCGTCCGATGTTCGTGTATACACAGGATTCGGGAGCACACGCGGGATATGTTTTCCGCTGCATGAGCGGACGAAACAAGCACGCGGAGAATTACATAGATATGTTCAGAGCAGGCGACTCTAAGTATCTCGGCTCGATAAAGGTTACGGGGCTTGGAGAGCTTGAGAGCATAGTCTTTGACAATAACGGTTATATGCAGCTTCTCGTCAACTCGGGAACTGACTACATATATCAGACTGAAATAAAAGCGGAGGATTTGGACTAATGAGCATGAATGAAACAGCATCAGGACAGAGAACACATATTGCATTCTTCGGCAGAAGAAATGCGGGTAAGTCAAGCCTAGTCAATGCCATTACCAATCAGTCGCTGTCGGTTGTGAGCGATGTTGCCGGCACGACAACTGATCTTGTTAAGAAAGCGATGGAGATACTTCCACTTGGACCTGTCGTAATTATCGACACACCGGGTCTTGACGACGAGGGAATGCTTGGTGAGCTTAGAGTAAAGAAGGCAAGAGAGGCACTTGGTCTCGCGGACATTGCCGTTCTGGTAGTCGATGCCGGAGTCGGCATGGGAGATTATGAGAACGAGATCCTTGACATGTTCAAGGAGAGAAAGCTTCCTTACGTTGTCGTAATGAACAAGAAGGATATAGCGGGGGCGGAAGACTCAGGTGCTCCGGAGGGAGCAAGATGGGTATCTGCTCTTACGGGAGAAGGCATCAATGAGCTTAGAGAGATTCTCGGAAAGATGGCTCCTAAGAACTCTCCTGACAAGCTTATCGCGGGAGACCTTATTGAGAAGGGCGATACTGTAGTACTCGTAATTCCGATTGACAGCTCAGCTCCTAAAGGAAGAATAATTCTGCCTCAGCAGAATGTTCTGAGAGAGCTTCTTGATATCAACTGCAAGGCCTTCGTGTGCCAGGACACCGAACTTGCTGATACGCTTGATGCACTTAAGGAGCCGCCGGCACTTGTAATAACAGATTCACAGGCATTCGGCAAGGTACAGAAAATCGTGCCACGCGAGATTCCTCTCACATCATTCTCGATTCTTTTTGCACGCTATAAGGGTACACTTGAGGCTCTTGTGGAGGGATCGAGGGTACTGAAGAATCTGAAGGACGGAGACAAGGTGCTGATTGCAGAGGGCTGCACTCATCACAGACAGTGCGAGGACATCGGAACAGTAAAGATTCCGATGTGGATTGATAAGCTTGTGGGAGCGAAGCCTGATTTCGAGTGGAGCTCGGGAAATGAGTTCCCGGAGGAGCTCGGGCAGTACAAGCTCATCATTCACTGCGGCGCATGTGTTATGACGGAGACTCAGATGAAGAGCAGGCTCGAGAGGGCGAAAGAGGCCGGAGTTCCGGTTGTCAACTACGGAATCGCTATCGCAACTATGCACGGAATTCTGGATCGAAGCCTTGAACCTCTGATGAAATAGAGCCATTTGCTACCATTTTGACAGAGAATATGGTACAATATGGTGATTTATTGCGATTAATTGCCACTTTCACAAGTGGCGCGAAAAGGAGATTGTAATGCATAATTGCGCGATTGTAGGAATTAACTGGGGAGACGAAGGAAAGGGTCGTATGGTTGACCTTCTCACTCAGGATTATGACGTAGTAGTAAGATATCAGGGCGGTGGAAACGCTGGACATACCGTAATCAACGAATTCGGCAAGTTCGCACTTCACCTTCTTCCGTCAGGACTTTTCAGAGAGGGCGTTGTTAACGTTCTCGGCAACGGAGTAGCTCTCGACCTTGAGAGTCTCTGGACTGAGATGCAGGCGGTTGAGGCTCAGGGTGTAAGCATCACTCCTGACAAGCTAAAGATCAGTGAGAGATGTTCTCTGCTGCTCCCATGGCACAGAGATCTCGACAGTCTCGAGGAAGCAAGACTCAAGGATCAGAAATACGGTTCAACCAAGCAGGGTATCGCGCCTTTCTATTCAGACAAGTTCCAGAAGAAGACTATCCTCGCAGGAGAGCTCTTCTATCCTGAGCACCTTAGGAAGCACGTTGCTCAGCTTGCTGAGTGGAAGAACCTCACACTTGAGGGTGTATACAATGCTAAGACATATACTGAAGATGAGATTATGGACTGGCTCACAGAGTTCGGTGACAAGCTCAAGCCATACATCTGCGATACAGGCAAGATTCTGAGAGATGCAGATGATGCCGGCAAGAAGATTCTTTTCGAGGCACAGCTTGGAGCACTCAGAGACATCGACTATGGTATCCATCCATACACAACATCATCAAATGCCATCGCTGCATACGCACCTGTAGGCTCAGGTCTGCCATCAGCAAAGCTCGACGAGGTAATCGGAGTTGTTAAGGCATATTCAACATGCGTAGGCGAGGGACCTTTCGTATGTGAGTGGTTCGGTGAGGAGGCTGAGGCTCTCAGAGAGGCAGGCGGCGAGTACGGCGCTAAGACAGGAAGACCAAGAAGAGTAGGTCCTCTTGATATCGTTGCTACTCGTTACGGTACAAGACTTCAGGGCGCTACAGGAATTGCACTCACCAAGATGGACGTTCTGAGCTATCTCGATGAGATCCCTGTATGCACTAAGTATGTGGTTGACGGCGAGGAGACAGACGAGTTCCCATTCCCTCTTGCACTTAACGATGCGAAGCCGGTTATCGAGTATATGCCGGGCTGGAAGGTTGATATCTCAGGCATTAGAACCTGGGAGGAGCTTCCTAAGGAGGCAAGAGATTACGTTGAGTACATCGAGAAGGAAATCGGCTGTCACATCAAGTATGTTTCAGTCGGCGCAGAGAGAGACGCATATATCCTGAGGTAGTGACTGATGAAGGGATTGAAGAATAACAGGTTATTCGAAAAGCTCTGGCTTACAGTCGGAGGTAATCTTCTCTATGCAGCCGGAGTAAATCTCGGCATCAATCCGCTTCATTTATACAGCGGAGGCTTTACAGGAATAGCGCAGCTGATAAGAACACTGCTCGTGCAGATTCTTCATATTCCGGAGATTCCGGGCGTTGACTACATGGGAATCATATATTTTGCCATAAACGTTCCGTTCTTCATTCTGGCATACAGGGTTATGGGAAGGAAATTCTGCATGACAACACTGGTGTCGATTGTAATGGCATCGGCTTTCCTGTCGATGATTCCTATTCCGTCAGAGCCTGTAATTCACAACACGATGCTCAGCGCAATCGTAGGAGGTATGGGCTCGGGTATCGGAGCGGGAATGGTTCTTAAGGCAGGAAGCAGCCAGGGCGGTCAGGACCTGATAGGCGTATGTGTTGCAAAGACGCATCCGGATTTCAAGGTTGGAACGGTCGGAATCATTATCAGCATCTGCATTTATACAATATGTCTGTTCATGTATGACATTGATACAGTAATGTACTCTATCATTTTTGCGGTAGTTACAGGCCTCTGCATCGATAAGGTTCATACACAGAACATCAAGCTTCAGGCTACAATAATCACCAAGAAGGATGGAATCGCAGAGGCTCTCATGGATGAGCTTAGCAGAGGTGTTACGTACTGGGAGGGCACAGGTGCATATACCGGCGATTCATCACACATCCTTCTTACGATGATCTCCAAGTACGAGGAACCTCACCTCAGGGAGATAATCGAAAGAATTGACCCTAATGCCTTTGTTATCCTAAGTGAGGGATCAAGGGTAATGGGTAATTTTCAGAAAAGATTCACCGACTGATATCGGGAATCATGACACTGGCAACAGGAGGTATTACTAATGGCTTTAGTAACAACTAAAGAAATGTTCAGCAAGGCACTTAACAGCGATTATGCAATTGGTGCATTTAACGTAAACAACATGGAGATCATCCAGGGTATCGTTGAAGCAGGCCAGCAGGAGAATTCTCCACTGATTCTTCAGGTAAGTGCGGGTGCCCGCAAGTATGCGAAGCCTGCATATCTTGTTAAGCTCGTTGAGGCCGCAATCGAGGATACAGGCTGCGATGTAGCTCTTCACCTCGATCACGGCGAGGACTTCGAGATCTGCAAGAAGTGCGTTGATGACGGCTTCACATCAGTAATGATTGACGGCTCGAAGCATGACTTCGAGGAGAACATCAGAATCACTAAGGAGGTTGTCGACTATGCTCACGCTCACGGCGTTGTAGTAGAGGCAGAGCTCGGCAAGCTTGCAGGAATCGAGGATGATGTCAATGTGGATTCGAAGGATGCTACCTTCACTGATCCTGCACAGGCTAAGGAGTTCGTGGAGAGAACAGGCGTTGATTCGCTTGCTGTAGCAATCGGAACAAGCCACGGAGCGTACAAGTTCAAGGGCGAGCCAAGACTCGACTTCGAGAGGCTGAAGGCTATCCACGAGGCGATTCCTGATACTCCGCTCGTGCTTCACGGAGCTTCAACGGTAATCAAGGAGTTCGTAGACAAGTGCAACGAGTACGGCGGCGAGATTCCCGGAGCACAGGGAGTTCCTGAGGACATGATTACAACTGCAGCAAAATACGGCGTATGCAAGGTTAACATTGATACTGACCTTAGACTTGCCATGACTGCAGAGGTAAGAAAGTATCTCGCTGAGAATCCTAAGGAGTTCGACCCTCGCAAGTATCTTGGAGCAGGCAGAGCCGCAATCAAGGACATGGTTGCTCACAAGATCAGAGACGTACTTAATGCATCAAATACCAAGTAGGAAACATTTATGGCAAGATTTTTCGTATCGCCGGGTCAGATTGGCCCGGCGAAAATTTCAATTTTCGATGGTGATGTCAATCACATTAGGCGCGTTCTGAGGATGAAGGAGGGCGACGAGCTTACCGTGTGCGACGGCGAGGGCAGGGATTATTTCTGCCGCATAAGCAGCATGTCGGACGATGTTGTAACCTGTGATATCATAGACAGCTGGACCTCGTATGTCGAGCTGCCGGTAAGGCTTCACCTCTTCCAGGGTCTTCCGAAGGCGGACAAAATGGAGCTTATCATCCAGAAGGCAGTTGAGCTTGGAGCCGCAGAGATTATTCCTGTCGCAATGGCACGAAGCATCGTCAAGCTCGACGAGAAGAAAGCGGGCAAAAAGACCTCAAGGTGGCAGGGCATCGCAGAGAGCGGCGCGAAGCAGTCAGGTCGTGCAATCGTTCCCGAGGTAAGACAGCCTATGTCCTATAAGCAGGCCCTCTCTTATGCCTCATCTCTCGATGCTGTTATCGTGCCTTACGAGAAGGCGGAGGGAATCGAGCAGAGCCGCGCTCTCATAGATGAGCTCGCATCTGACGATAGTATAAGATCAATCGGTATATTCATCGGACCGGAGGGCGGCTTTGACGAGAAGGAGATTGAGCTGGCGCTTGAGGCCGGCGCAAAGCCTATAACGCTTGGGCGAAGAATCCTGAGGACCGAGACCGCCGGCCTCGCAATCCTGTCGATTCTGATGTACAGGCTGGAAAGATAAGAGATACGAAGAAAAAGGGGGAACATGACAAATGAAGCTTTTTGCGTACAGTATAAGGCCCTTTGACGAGGAGCCGTACCTGAAGGAAGTGTGCGAGAAATATGGTGTCGAGTATGCTTACACAAGTGAGACACCTTGTCTTGAGAATGCTCATCTGGCGGAGGGCTATGATGCAATAGATATCATCACAACACCTTTTCCGAAGGAGATGATCGATGAGTTCTACAGACTCGGAGTAAGATGCATCGCGACAAGAACCATAGGCTATGACCATATCGACTACGAGTACGCAAGAAGCATCGGCATGGGTGTTGTTAACATCACCTATTCGCCTGATACGGTTGCAGACTTCACTGTAATGATGATGCTGATGGGCCTTCGCAAGATCAAGCACATTCAGCAGAGGGCAGTAATTCAGGACTTCTCTCTCAAGGGCAAGCTTGCCAGGGAGATTGGCAACTGCGTTGTCGGAGTAATCGG
>CAMFZN010000042.1 GCA_946006945.1 uncultured Clostridia bacterium
GCAGCAATGAGGTTGTACCAAGACTGGCCAGGGACTGGAGCTACGATGCCGATACATTCACCTATACCTTCAGGCTTGAGGAGAATGTGAAGTGGCATGACGGCGAGCCGTTTACTGCAGATGATGTAAGGTTCACCTTCGAGCAGATAATGGATCCTGAGAACGGCTCAGAGAATGCGCCGAACTATGAGGATGTCGAGGAGATTAAGGTAATTGATGATTACACCGTAAGCTTCAGGCTGAAGGCTCCGAATGCGGCGTTCCTTGATTACATGACGATGGCAATTCTGCCGGAGCATCTTCTTAAGGGCGAGAACATGCAGGAGGCTGATTACTTCAGAAGCCCTGTAGGCACCGGTCCATATAAGCTTGACAGCTGGGAGGAGGGCCAGAGAATAATACTTAAGAAGAACGAGGAGTATTTCGCAGGACCTGCCAATATCGGAACTATAGTGTTCAAGATAGTAGCGGACGATAACGCAGCAGCTCTTCAGATGGAGTCCGGAGATCTCACTCTCACGCAGGTTACACCTAAGGCTGAGTCGGGCTTCGAGAACAGCGACGAATACAATGTATATGAGATGAAGACCTCGGATTACAGAGGAATTCTCTACAATTTCGCCAATGAATACTGGCAGAAGAACGCAGACATCATACCTGCAATAAGCTATGCAATAGATAAGGCTGCGATTGTAGATTCGGTTATTCTGGGCAAGGGAGAGGCTGCATACGGACCTCTTCAGAGGAACAAGTACAATAACGAGGCTGTGAACCATTACGATTTCAGTCTTGAGAACTCAGAGAAGGTTATGAAGGCTGCCGGCTGCACAAGGGATGAGGACGGCTTCTGGACAAGAGACGGAAGCAGGATAGGCTTCACGATAAACGCATCACCTGACGACCAGGTGAGAATAGACATGGCGCAGCTTGCGGCACAGCAGCTTAGAGAGGCAGGCTTCGACGTCAAGGCTGATGTTCCTTCAGAGGGAATCGACTGGGGCGGACAGGAGTGCTGCATCATCGGCTGGGGCTCGCCTTTTGACGCTGATGATCACACCTACAAGGTATTCGGAACAGACAAGGGAGCCAACTACTCATGCTACAGCAACGCTCTCGTAGATGAGTATCTGACCAAGGCAAGGCAGACAGATGACGAAGGCCTAAGAGCTTCATACTACGACAGCTTCCAGGAGGAGCTGGCAGATAAGCCCGCCTATACCTTCTTCTGCTACATCGACGCAATCTATGTCGCAGACAAGAGCCTGAAGGGAATAAGCGAAGATACCGTGCTTGGTCACCACGGCGTTGGAATATTCTGGAATGTATGTGACTGGACCATTGAGGAATAAAACTTGAAAGCGATAACAGTAAGAAATCTTAAGGTTAATATCGGAACGGGCGGCATGCTCACAGAGGCTGTCCGGGGCGCGGATCTCACCCTCGAGAGGGGTGAGATTCTTGTGCTTGCGGGAGAATCGGGCTCGGGCAAAACAATTTTTTGCAAGTCGATAGCCGGCCTGCTTCCGAGGGGTGCGTCGGCATCAGCGGATGAGCTTACGGTATGCGGCCGCACAGCCATCGTCCTTCAGGACCCTCTAACCTCGCTTGATCCGACTCTTACAATCGGGCGCCAGCTGGCAGAGGCTGCAAGTATTCATAATCCGAAGCTTACGGCGAAGGAGCTTGAAGCAAGGGCGGTAGAGCTTCTTGCTGCTGTAGGAATTGAAAGAGCAGAGGAGAGGGCAGCGCTTTATCCTGACAACTTCTCGGGCGGAATGAGACAGAGAGTAGTCATTGCGATGGCCCTTGCAGGAGAGCCTGACATTCTGCTTGCAGATGAGCCGACGACTGCTCTTGATGTGACTGTTCAGGATGAGATACTTAAGCTTCTTACCGGAATATGCCGAAGCAGGGGGATGTCGCTTCTTTTCGTTACGCACGACCTTTCTGTAGCGGAGACTATTGCAGACAGAATCGCTGTGATGCACGAGGGGAAGATAATCGAGTGCGGAACGGCATCGGAGGTTCTGACCTCACCTAAGGAGGAATACACAAGAAGACTTATTTCGGCGACGAGGATAGATAAGCACGAGGCCTTCGAGCCGGGAGATGTGATCCTTGATGTCAGAGGCTTGAGCCATACCTTCAGACTCAGCAGAAGGGAGCGTCTTACTGCAGTTAAGAATGTTTCTTTCGAACTGAGAAAAGGAGAGATTCTCGGCATTGTCGGCGAGTCCGGCTCCGGAAAATCAACTCTTCTAAGGTGTCTTCTCAATCTGTACGAAATTCAGGATGGATCTGTAATTTACAAAGGAATACATACAGAAGACAAAGATGAGCACAGAGCAAACAGAAGGCTTCTTCAGGCGGACAGGCAGATAATCCTTCAGGATTCCGCAGCTGCTCTGAATCCGAGAATGATGGTACAGGATATTATTACAGAGCCTCTTAAGCTTCAGGGGAGGATGACTCCAAGGGGAAGCTACAGGAAGGAGGCCATATTTCAGCTAAGCTACGTAGGGATGTCATCAGAGTACGCAGAAAGATATCCTAAGGCTCTAAGCGGAGGTCAGAGGCAGAGAGTTGCGATAGCAAGAGCCCTTACCATGGACCCTGGACTTCTTCTCTGTGACGAGGCCGTATCGTCCCTGGACATGCAGGTTCAGAGGCAGGTAATAGAGCTCCTTAGACACATGAGAGATGAGCACGGCTGCTCGATAATATTTGTCACACATGACCTCAGGGCTGCAAGAATGCTCTGTGACAGAATCGCCGTAATGAAGGCAGGAGAGATAGTGGAAACAGGTTCTTCGGAGGATGTTTTCGAAAGGCCTGAGTCAGAATACACAAAGAAGCTTATAAGCGCGATGCCGGGAGGTAGCAGTAATGATCAATAACAAAAGAATCAGATACTATGCCGGAAAGACCGCGATTCTTGTGCTCAGCATTTTTGCGCTGTCTGTGATGGTTTTTGCGATATCGCGCCTTACTCCGATGGATCCTCTCTATTCATACTACGGGGACAGAACAGAGAAGATGACAGTTCAGGAGAAGGAGGAGGCGAGAGAGAAGCTCGGACTTAACGACTCCATTGCGGTTCAGTACGTCAGATGGATTGAGGGCGCTTTAACAGGTGACCTCGGAATCTCCTACAAATACAAAAGACCGGTAACAGAGGTAACCTCGGGTCGCCTGGTCAACACCCTTGCGCTGGGAGGCCTCGGCTTTGTGCTGATTTTTGCACTGGCGCTTGCAATCGGAATGTTCTGTGCGAGAAAAGAGGGGAGGCCTGCCGACCGGATTATCTGCAGGATGGGAACCTTCTCAAGCTGCGTACCGGAATTCTGGCTTGCACTGCTGCTGATTTTTCTGTTCAGTGTAACCTGGCACATATTCCCAAGCAGCAATGCATACTCCGCAGGCGGGGGCAGCCTCTTTGACAGGCTGCATCATCTTGTTCTGCCTCTGATTGTGGTTGTGGTATCACACCTCTGGTACTACGCCTACATGATAAGAAACATGCTCCTTGAGGAGACAAGGGCAGATTACGTAATACTGTACAAGTCACTCGGACTGACCGATCGTGAGATCATGCGCCGTCACTGCCTGAGGAATATCATGCCGGAGCTTATAAGCGTAATGGCCATCTCCGTATCTCACATTCTCGGAGGTACATACATAGTCGAGATGGTGTTCAGCTACCCGGGCATCGGAACTCTCTGCTACGAAAGCGCAAGATACTCCGACTACAACCTCCTCATGTACCTCTGCATGCTGACCGGAGGAATCGTGATACTTCTAAATATCGCAGGTCAGATAATCAGCGAGCGGATAGATCCGAGAGTAAGGGCTGAGGAAGCCGGCAAGGAGGTGCGCCCATGAAGAAGGGTATCTCGTGCAAAAACATCCATCTCTCATACGTGATTTTCCTGCTTATCGTCGCAGGCTCTCTCCTCGCCGATGTCATAGCCTCAAAGGATCCGTCATATCTTGATGCGTATAATACCTTCGCTGCCCCGGGAGGCGAATTCATACTGGGAACGGACAGCCTCGGTCGTGACATATGGAGCGGCATCTGGCACGGAGGCAGGATTTCAATCATCATAGGCTTTGTATCGACAGCGATATCGACTGTAATCGCCATCGTCTACGGAGCTGCAAGCGGAATGGCGGGAGACAGAGTCGATACGGTAATGATGAGATTTACTGAGATAATTCTGAGCATTCCGGGAATTCTTCTTATTATCTTTATTCAGGCTATGCTCGGCAAGGCTGACATACTGTCAATCTCTGTCGTAATCGGCCTTACAAGCTGGCCATCAATAGCAAAGGTTGTGAGGATGGAGGTAAGACAGCTTAGAAGAAGTGATTATATTCTCGTATCAAGAGCAATGGGCGGAGGCTTCGGTCACATTCTAAGAAAGCATCTTGTCCCAAGCCTTGTTCCTTCAATAATGTTCATGGTAATCATGAACGTAAGAAGCGCCATCGTTACGGAGTCTACCCTAAGCTTCATGGGGCTCGGACTTCCGATAGAGACTGTCTCATGGGGAAGCATGCTCAGCCTGTCGCAGAATGCTCTTATGAGCGGGGCGTGGTGGGTGATAATATTCCCCGGTTTTGCACTAATTGCATTCCTCATGGCTCTTACGGATATCGGTAACAGGTATAAGGATTCTGCCATGAGAAGAGAGAGCAATCTGTAAGTTCGTCTTATGTATAACAAAAGTACATGACGAAGAATACTGTAGGAAGCACCATGCGTTTGATGATATAATTACTAATGGTTACAATTTTCATGAAAGAAGCGAGGAGATCGTAAGTATGAAGACAGATGTACAGATTGCTCAGGAAGCAACAATGAAGCCAATCACTGAGATTGCGGCAATGCTTGACATTGCAGATGAGGATCTCGAGCAGTACGGCAAGTACAAGGCGAAGATCAGTCTTGACGTGCTTAAGAAGCTCGAAGACAAGCCGGATGGCAAGCTCATTCTTGTTACTGCCATCAATCCTACTCCTGCCGGAGAGGGAAAGACAACAACAAACGTTGGACTTTCAATGGCTCTTAACAAGCTCGGATATAAGACAGTTACAACTCTAAGAGAGCCTTCACTCGGACCTTGCTTCGGAGTAAAGGGCGGTGCTGCAGGCGGCGGATATTCTCAGGTTGTTCCTATGGATGACATCAACCTTCACTTCACAGGAGACTTCCATGCGATCACCTCTGCACATAATCTTCTTGCAGCAATGGTAGATAACAGCCTTCACCAGGGCAACCCTCTTAACATTGCAGTAAAGAGAGTTGTATGGAAGAGAGTTATGGATATGAACGACAGAGCTCTTAGAGACATCATCATCGGCCTCGGCAACACAGGCAACGGTGTGATGAGAGAGGGCGGCTTCGATATCACAGTAGCATCAGAAATCATGGCAATTCTCTGTCTTGCAACAAGCCTTGATGACCTTAAGGACAGACTCGGCAGAATGGTTGTTGCATACAACAAGGACGGAGATGCAGTCACTGCTAACGATATCGGTGCAACAGGAGCAATGGCTCTCCTTCTCAAGGATGCCATCAAGCCTAACCTTGTACAGACTCTTGAGAATACTCCTGCAATCATTCACGGAGGACCTTTCGCGAACATCGCTCACGGCTGCAACTCCGTAATGGCAACAAAGACAGCTCTTAAGCTTGGAGACTATGTTGTTACAGAGGCAGGCTTCGGTGCTGACCTCGGTGCAGAGAAGTTCTTCGACATCAAGTGCAGATATGCAGGTCTTAAGCCTGATGCAACCGTAATCGTTGCTACAGTAAGAGCTCTTAAGATGCACGGAGGCGTGGACAAGAAGGAACTTGGAACAGAGAATCTTGAGGCGCTTGAGGCAGGCTGCGCTAACCTCTTAAGACATATCGAGAATGTCAAGAAGTTCGGAGTGCCTTCAGTTGTAGCAATCAACAGATTCCCTACTGATACAGAAGCAGAGCTTGCGCTCCTCGAGAAGCTGTGCAAGGAGAAGGGCGTTGAGGTTGTTCTCTCAGAGGTATTCGCAAAGGGAGGAGAGGGCGGAATCGCTCTTGCTGAGAAGGTTGTAGAGCTTGCCGAGTCAGGAAAGGCTGACTTCAAGCCTCTCTACAATACAGGCTCGTCAATCAAGAACAAGATTACAACAATTGCTACTGAGATATACGGAGCAGAGAGCGTTGCTTTCGAAGCTGCAGCATTAAAGCAGATAGCAGACATTGAGAAGCTCGGACTTGATAAGTTCCCAATCTGCATGGCTAAGACTCAGTACTCATTCTCTGACGATGCCAAGAAGCTTGGGGCACCAACAGGCTTCAAGATTACAGTAAGAGAGGTTAAGGTATCTGCAGGAGCAGGCTTTATCGTGGCTCTTACAGGATCAATCATGACAATGCCTGGACTTCCTAAGGTTCCTGCTGCATGCGGAATGGATATTCTTGAGGATGGAACTATTATTGGACTATCATAAATTACCCCTTCGCAGGCATGTCCGAGCGGCAAGCCTGCGAAAATTATTAAGTGGAGGATTAAAGCAATGGGAGTATTATCAAGCCTGGAGCCAAGGGAAGTATTTGAGCATTTTGAGGCTCTCTCTATGGTTCCCAGAAGAACCTTCAGAAACGAGAAAATCAGCGATTTCTGTGTGGAGTTCGCAAAGAAGCACAATCTCTGGTACCATCGGGATGAGGCTGGCAACGTAATCATCAAGAAACCCGGCACAGCAGGCTATGAGGACAGCGAGCCTGTAATCATGCAGGGTCACATGGACATGGTTGCAGCCAAGACTGTAGATTCGGACCATGACTTCGATAACGACCCTCTCGAGCTGTTCATCGAGGGAGACTATATCGGCGCAAGGGATACTACACTTGGAGGAGATGATGGTTTTGCACTGGCATATGCAATGGCTGTTCTTTCAAGCACCGATATTCCTCATCCGCCAATCGAGGCAGTGTTCACTGTTGATGAGGAGATTGGAATGGGCGGAGCATCAGCACTCGATGCATCACTTCTTGAAGGAAAGATGCTTATGAACCTCGATGGCGAGGCTGAGGGAGAGTTCATCGTAGGCTGCGCCGGCGCATACATCTGTGATGTTGTTATTCCGGTTAAGAAGGAAGCTTTTGAAGGAACTTCTGTAACCATCAAGATTAGAGGTCTTCTCGGAGGACACTCAGGTAATGAGATTCAGCATCAGAGAGGAAATGCCCACAAGCTTATGGGAAGAATCCTCTATAACCTTAAGTCAGAATATGATTTCAGGCTTATCAGCATCGATGGAGGCTCTGGTGCGAACGTAATTACCCAGTATTCAACTGCGGTGCTTTCAGTTGCTGATGGTGATGCAGAGGCTCTTGCATCAAGGGTTGATGCGCTCGAAAGAATCATCTATGACGAGTTCTTCGGACAGGAGCCTGGTCTGACCATTACTGCCGAGACAGGAGAGACTGATGCCTTTGGTGCTCTCGACAAGCTTAGCACTGACAGAGTGATTTCATATGTCTACGGCTCACCTGATGGAGTTCAGACCTACGACAGAACAATAGCAGGAAATGTGGAAAGCTCACTTAATGCAGGTGTCGTTGCTACAGGAGAAAAAGATGTCAGAGTAAGCTACCAGGTAAGAGGCTCAGTTAAGTCAAAGCTCGACGAGATGATGGACAGGCTTCAGCTTTGGTGCGACATGGTAGAGGGATATATCGATATAACAGGTTCATATCCTGCCTGGGCATATAAGCCTGATTCGAAGCTTAGACCGATAATGATAAACACATACAGAAGAATGTATGATGCTGAGCCGACTGTGGTTAATGCGCATTCTGGCCTCGAGGGAGGAATTCTCATGGGCAAGAAGCCTGATCTTGATATCGTGTGCTTCGGACCTAACCTTAAGGATGTGCACACTGCGGATGAGAGAATGCAGATTTCATCTGTTGCCAGAACCTGGGACTTCATAAAGGCTGTTCTTGCTGCGCTTCACTAGAATACCGAAATGATGAAGGGACGAGAAAGAGATGATCAGAATAGAGAAAGCACTGGTTTCAGATGCTATGTGCCTTTCAGAGATTTATGCTCCGTATGTAAGGGAGACTGCCATAACATTTGAGTATGAGCCTCCTTCAGCAGAGGAGTTCGCTGAAAGAATGAGAACAATTATTGAGGGATATCCTTATCTTAAGGCAGTGGATGAGGATGGCTCAGTTATCGGATACGCATACGCATCTGCCTTCAAGAAGAGGGCGGCATATGACCGGTCTGTTGAGGTATCAATATATGTGAGGAGAGATTCAAGGCGAAGCGGTGCAGGTCGTCTGCTGTATAATGCTCTTGAAAGCTCGCTTCGAGATATGGGTATCATCAATCTTTGCGCCTGCATCACAGTCCCTTCAGAAGATAGTCCGGAAGATAAGGAAGGCCGCGTGACATGGGACAGCTTCAGGTTCCATGAGAGAATGGGATATTCCCTCGCAGGACGGCTTCACCGCATAGGATACAAGTTCGGAGAGTGGTATGATGTCGTGTGGATGGAGAAGACCCTCGGAGAACATAAGGCTGCTCCGGACGAGG
>CAMFZN010000043.1 GCA_946006945.1 uncultured Clostridia bacterium
ATCGCCAGATGCTATTTCGCGCAAAAGAGCAAGCTGCCGAGCAGCGGAACGTACCTAGACGTACGTGAGTACCGAGCACAGCGAGAGTAACGCAGAAATTGTACAAAAGAGCAAGATCTGGTTTTGCGCCGCTATTTTGTGCAAGTTCAAGGCGCCGAGCTGGCGAGGAACGGAGCGTACTCAGACGTACGTGAGTACCGAGCACAGCGAGAGTAACGCAGAAATTGTGCAAAAGAGCAAGCAAAAAGGGCTCTGGCTCGAAAGAGGATGGGGGGGGGGTAGTGAATATCCGAGTCCAGCGCCCCTCTTATTACATCAATATTCCGCGTAGGTGAATCCGCCGGCGCCGTCGAAGAGACCGGCTATACACGCAGCGTATAGCAGCATGAAGATGCTGAACATTATTAGTGTATGAAGGGTGAAACCCATGCGGGTATTGATGTCTGTTAGTTTAACTAATGTGCTTGTAAATCTTCTCATTGATTATTAACCATCCTTTCTTTGATGGGTGAACTGCGTCGCAGAAGAAGCCTTCTGAATACTCATAACCGGACAGGTCCTCGAGAACAATATCATTATCTTGAGCTATCTGACGGATTGAATCATAGCAGTGCTTCCTGCGGTCTGAATTTATGCCGGTATAGTCGTACCACCTGCCGTTAATCGGCTGAAGGACGAGTACGGGCTCGATGCCCTGCTCTTTGCAGACACGTATGAATAGCTTGAGATAGTCGTATTCCTTTGAGCCTTCGAAGTCATACTTGCTGTTCTTGAGGCGGCTGCCGGCAATAATTGCGGGATTCATTATTTTGCTTTTGCTGTACATGTTGAATTCCGTATTCAGCCTGCTGCTCTCGGCACGGCCTGTTTCGCTTATAAGCCGGTCGAAATCTATGGGGCCTGATTTGACGGATTGCTCTATCCCGGCAGTCTTCTTCTTTCCGGATGTGAACCAGGCATATGCCGTTCGGCCGAGGTCCTTCTCATTCTCTAAGAAACCATTAGGCAGAGAATCGCCCCTGAACAAGCTTTTGATCTCTTCCTTCGTGCTTTCGCTAAGCTTGCCATTTCTCATGGCAGGACGAAAGAAAGCCCTCGACAGACGCATTCCGTATCTGCTTGCCGAATCTCTGTGACTGTAGAACCATGTAGGCGACAGAATAAGCACGACCTTTCCGCTTTGAAGCTTCGATCCGATTGCTGCCATAAGCACAGCATGATTGAGGCTCTGATTGACAGCGCTTCCGACAATCATGGTATTTATTCCTTCTCTATTGAAGAGATTGGCCGGGTTCGCCCTGCTGCCTTTGAACCTCCTTAGCTCGGATGAGCCGAGAATAAGAGATGTATCCCTTCCTATGTTCTCCTCAAGAAGAATATACGAGGCATCCTTCTCTGTGCTAAGCCAGTATCCGACACTTCGGTCAGCGACAGGAAAGCTCTGAAGAGCATAGAAGTGAATGCCCGTCAGGAAGCCGAGAAATATCAGAACCGCGGCGATTGATGAAGCCAGCTTTCTCATACGGCCATTTTGTCGGCAATCACATCAATGATTCGCCTTGGTGTATCAAGCTCCTCCTTGGTGTATTCAGACGGAGGGAGCAGCACGCCGAATCTGTCCTCAATCTCAAGCTGCAGCGTTACGTAGTCCAGGGAATCGAGAAGACCCTCTTCGAGAAGATTCAGATCCAGGTCCTCCTTTACCATTGGCTCTCCCGTCATCTCCTCAAGAATATCAAGCATTATTTCTTTAATCTCATCCATTGCAGTTACCTCTCATTGATATTTCATTTATATTATGTGCCCGGCAAAAATCTCAAAGCCAAGCATTACAAGATTCATCGTTATAAACCAGCTTACCGCCTTATATGCGGTTTCGTTCTTATGGCGCTTGTAGAATCCGGATTTCTTCTGATAAAGCTCCGTCAATGCGAGCAGCACTCCGTGATACAGTCCGTAGGCAATATAGTTTGCCGACAGGCCGTGCCACACGCCCATCACCAGCATGTTCGCCATAAGACACATGCATGCCTGATAAACCCTGTCACCGCCAAGGAGCTTAGCTCTCATGCAGCTTCTAAGAAGTCTCGAGAAGACGAAATCTCTAAGCCATGTCGACAGTGTAATGTGCCAGCGGTTCCAGAAATCTCTCATGTCCACACTGAGCCAGGGTTTGTTGAAATTGTCCGGTGTCTTTATGCCCCAGATATTGCCAAGGCCTATTGCCATCAGGCTGTATCCCGCAAAATCAAAGAACATGTACACACCGTATATGTACGGACGGTCCGTCCCTGCAAGTGCCAGCAGATTGGCGAATACGAACTTGTACAGCACGCCCGTCATAAACCTCGTCATCGCATCTCCAAGGAGCTGCAGATATTCAGACTTGGGCATCACACTGTCCGCGTCAGCGGAGAACCTCCTGCTCCTGTCAATCGGTCCGCACAGAATCGTCGGAAAGAACAGGTTGAAATACACGTAGTCCGCCGTATCAACATCGCTGATAATCCCATCGCCTATCTCTATGATTACCTGCACCGACTTGAAGGTCATGTAGGAAAGTCCAAGGATTGCGAAACCTCCGATATTGAGCTGCTCCGCAAGCTTGGACAATATCAGCGGCAGAAGCGCCAGGGCTATCACAAGCCTGCCGATGCCCTTACCGGCCTTCCCCCTGCTTCGAAGATAGAGAAGCAGCCTCACAAGCAGAAGCTCGTACGCCAGATAAGCAGCAAGCAGCAGGATGGACTTCGGAGAGTCCTTCAGCACAAATAGAATCACTACTATGCTGGCAAAAATTCCATACCCTCTGATGCGTCTTTCAGTCACGCCGAGCCAGATGGCAGGAGCCGACAGTATCGCGGCAAGAACGAAGAATTCGAAGCCATCGTAGAAACGAACGCTCATATGAGTCCCTCAAGCTTTCTTCTGTCAATCTTGGAATTGCCGTTAAGAGGCATCCTCTCGATAAACAGAATTCTCTTCGGAATCATATAAGAAGGAAGTCTTTCCGACAGCCTTCTTTTGATTTCTCTTGACACATGCAGTGCTCCGGAGGTCTCAAGAAGCTCCCTCTCGTGATCGGCAGGAACCACAACTGCCGTGAGATACCGTACGGCATCACCTGATTTTTTGCACAGCACAACGGCTTCCTTTACACCCTCAAGCTCGCAGAGGTTCGCCTCTATGTCCTGAAGCTCAATCCTGTAGCCGTTAAGCTTGATCTGAGAATCAGCCCGACCCTTGAAATACAGAAGGCCTCCCTTCTCATATCCAAGATCTCCGGTCCTGTAAGAGCGCTCGCCGGCTTCATTAATAAAGAAGCTTTCCTTAGTCCTCTCAGGATCCTTGTAATATCCCTTTCCGACTGTATCCCCGGAAATGATGATTTCACCGTTATCAAAGGTTACAGTTGTGCCCGGCTTTGCGGCGCCGATTGATATTCCGTCCTCCGACTCAAGCATCTCTCTTGTTACACTTACGCCTGTTACGCAGACAGTCGACTCTGTGGGGCCGTATGTGTTGACAATCGAAGCCTCCGGAAACCTTACAAGCAGCTTTGATGCGGTCTGCTCCGTAAGCCTTTCGCCGCAGAAGCGAAAGCCCTTAAGGCCTGCAACATTATCTGCGCAGAAGGACGGCTCGGACAGAAGTGTGTTAACAAAGGAGGGCGTCGAAACAATGTATCCGATATCCTTTGCCTTTATGAAGCGGACCGCAGCCGCAATATCCTGCTGAAGTGTCTTGTCCATGCAGCAGAGAGTCCTCCCGAGCGTCAGAGCCGCATATATGTCCATGACTGAAAGGTCAAAGGAGAATGCAGCCTGATTCAGTATCGGCAGATCCTCCGGAAAAAGGCTGCCCACCCAGGATACGAAATTGCAAAGATTGTCTGAAGAAATCTCTACCCCTTTAGGTCTTCCGGTGCTGCCGGATGTAAAAATGATATATACCGTATCATCTCCGCTGACCCAGCTGTCAGATGAGATGCTCGCCTCAGGAGAAGACAGACCCGCTCCTGTATGCGCCATTTCGCTCAGCATGCTCTTTGTCATTATCACATTGGCAGGCAGAGGGAACTCCTCGGTCGCGACAACAGCAGGGCTCTCTATCATCTCAATGATATCCTGAAGTCTACTTGCAGGAAGCGATGCATCGATCGGACAGTATGCACGCCCTGCCTTGGAGCAGGCAAGAAAGCTTATCAGCATGTAAGGAGATTTACTCCCATATACTATTACCGGCTTCCCCTCAGGAGTGTTTTCTTCCATATAACATGCAAGCTGCTCGCTTATCCGCCACAGCTCGGAACATGTGACAGACTCACTTCCCGAGACTATTGCGGTTTTGCCCGGATGCAGGTCGCACGCCTCTTTGATTCGATTTATGAAATGTATGCTCATGTGTCTTATTCCATTCTTTATGTGATGGTTGTATATTAATGTCATCAGATTGAATGGCAGTTGGAAATTAGATGTCTTTTTCCAATCTTTATTCAATGATTGGTGTAAATAATGTGTAATTAAGGTGCAGGCCGGCAGTCTGCGCGTCAGTATCAATGAATACCCGGAGGACATATAAATGAAAATACTTGTAGTTGAGGATGAGGAAAGACTGAGGGACGCTCTTCTTGAGTCGCTTAGGATGGAGGGATACCTCGCCGACGGAACGGGCGACGGCGAATCGGGTCTGGACATGATAAGAAGCGGTCTTTACGACCTTGTGCTCCTCGACATAATGCTTCCACGACTCAGCGGAATTGATGTCCTTACAATAACAAGGAAGCTTAAGATAAATGTTCCGATAATACTCCTGACAGCGATGTCGCAGCTTGAGAACAAGATTGAAGGTATGGACAGCGGGGCAGATGACTATATAACGAAGCCTTTCGAGATGAAGGAGCTATTCGCAAGAATCAGAATGATTGCAAGAAGAAGCACCGGTTCTGACTCTGACAAGGATAATGTGGTAACCTGCGGCGACCTTGAGCTCGATACCGGAAGCCATTCTCTAAAGTGCACGCTTTCGGGCAAAAGCATACCTCTCGCCGGCAAGGAATATCACATGCTCGAGTTTTTCATGCGAAACCCGGGCCAGGTCCTTTCGAGAGATCAGATTACCCTCAGAGTATGGGGGTATGAATCCGAGGCGGAGTATAACAATGTGGATGTGTATATCTCATATCTGCGCAAAAAGCTTCTTTTCTTGAAGACAGAAGCAAGAATTGCGGCTGTTCGAGGGGTAGGCTACAAGCTTGTATCCGAAGGAGGTGACGAGAAGTGATTGCAAGACTAAGACGCAAGATAGTTCTGCTTGTCGTCCTTCCGATGCTTGCAGTTCTTGCACTTATTCTCGTTCTATACAACCTGTCTTGTGCATCATACTATCTCAATGATGCACAGAATGCGCTGCTTTACTGCACGGAGAGGCTCGAGAAATACCCTGAGCTTCTTGAGAAAGACCTCGATTATGCATTGGATAAGATATCAGAGGAAGAGAATGCCAGTAATGCCAAGATTAAGGGAATCGCATATGGAATTCTCTCGTCAGATCTGACAGTAGTTAAGATAAGTAAAGGCGGCAAGGAGACGGAAATAATTGGCGACGTAGAAGTAATAGAAGATGTTGTCGGAGATCCCGCTACCCTTCCCAGGGATTCGGGAATTCTCATCGGAAGCCTGTCGGGTCCTACCGTCATGTACAACAATGCGAAGCTCGATGACTGCACCCTTGTCTTCATACTTAAGGTAAGCGACTGGATTGCTGAGATAAGAAATGTTGCAGTCGTATCTGTGCTGGGATTCATACTTGCCGCAATAATACTTACGTTCATTGCAGGCAGCATTTCCGCAAGAATTGTAAGACCTGTCGAGGAGGCCCTTCTCAAGCAGAACCGCTTCATTGCAGATGCAAGTCATGAGCTGAAGACACCAATTTCGGTAATCAACGCCAACATTGCTGTTCTCGAGAATGAGTGCGGCGACAACAAATGGATGAGATACATTAAAGAAGAGGGCGCATTGATGAACGAGCTTATAAGCCAGCTCCTTTCGCTGTCCAGAATCGATTATCAGGCAGAAAGCGCTCAGTCCGAGAGGGTCAGTGAAACCTTCGAGCTTTCGGATGTTCTCTTTGAGGCGGCTCTTCCTTTCGACAGCATCGCCTTCGAGAACAATGTTTCAATGAATACAGAGGGGATTAAGAGCTTCAAGGTAAGCGGCTCAAGAGGAGACCTTCGTCAGATAATCAGCATCATAATAGATAATGCCATCAGTCATTCGGGAAGCGGAGGAGAGGTGTTTATCCATACCGAGCTTTGCGAAGCAGGTTCTTTCCTAGGAATCAGAAATAAGGTGGCTGTCTCAGTCAGAAATACCGGCTCGGTTATTCCCGAGGAGGAACTTCCGCATATTTTCGACAGGTTCTATAAAGGAAACAGCGGCACCGCGGGCAAAAGCGGGAATTTCGGTCTCGGGCTCTCAATCGCGAAGGCTCTCGCGGAAAGGAGCGGATATGAACTTACTGCGGAGTCCGGAGGAGGCGAGACTACGTTCAGAATCGTTCTCGACAAGGCGTAGGTTTGAAGCGGTGCCTACAGCTCTCTGAAGAGATCCTCCATGCTGACATCAAAAATCCTTGCAATGGCATACACTTCTCTGTCCAATGCAATTCTTGTCTGTCCCTCCAGCTTGGATAGGGACGCTATGTTGATGTCTACTCCGAGAAGCTGCATGTTGGCTGCCAGCTCCTGCTGGCTCATTCTGTGCAGCCTTCTCAGCTTGGTCACGTTGGCGCCTATTGCGTTTCGGCATCCAAGCGGCTTGGTTCTTGGCTTCATGTCATCTCACCTCTAAGGCTTTGTGAGATAATAGTAACACAACAAAGCTTTATTCCAAATTCAATTTGCTTCTGATATAATCGATTGCATGAAATAAGGAGATTGGTTTAGATAATGGATAGTCTTGTTCAGATAATTACAGATATCAGTATGAAGAGGCCTGAGCATATCGCTCTCGTCTCGGAAGGACGCTCGCTTTCATACGGGGAGCTTGCGGACAGGATATGCAGTTTTGCACGCGCGCTTAAGCGAAACGGGATTAAGAAGGGTCAGAGGATAATGCTCGAGACCTGCGATATCCCATCGTTTTATGCGGCTTTCCTTGGCTGTCAGCTTGCAGGCTGCATTGCTGTTCCTTTTGAGCCGAGGATGACTGCGCATAAGCTTGATGCCTTCATCGCTGCAATCAAGCCTGCTCTGGTATTCTCGGGGAATTATGGAGAATCCTATCAATCCTGTTTCGAGGAGGATGGAAGCCGGAGAAAGCTGCAGATGCCGAAGGCGGAGAGCGAAGCTGTAATTGTAAGTACGACAGGAACAACAGGCCAGCCTTCATTCGTAATACACTCCAACAGGAGCCTTGTTGCAGAGGTTGAGAACCTCTCCGAGGGTACAGATATTACGGAGGATACTGTTCTTTTCTGCAATTATTCTTCAAACCTTGCTGCCGGATACAGAAGAGTTTTCGCCGCCCTTACCAAGGGTGCGACTGCTGTAGTTGCTGAGGGGCCTCTTGAAATGGCCGAACTTGAGAAGATGATTAAGGAGTACGGCGTCAATCATCTGTCTCTGGTCAACTCCGATATCAGAAGGCTTGCGGAGAAGGCAGCAGAAGATGAGAGCTTCACACTCTCAGGAATAAAGACTGCAGAATCTGCTACAAGCACGCTCTATTACGATACGATTCTGAGCTTCCACAGTCATTTCCCTCACATTACCCTTTACAATGTGTACGGAACTACAGAATCCGGCTGCCTTCTTATCAATAACACATCTGACAATCTCAAAGACGGCTGCATCGGAAAACCAGCTGTCAATGCCGCAATCAGCGTTGTCGATGAGGACCTGAATCCGATTACAACACCGGGCAAATACGGCTACCCTGCCGTCTCAGGCGACATGAACATGCTCGGCTATTACAGAAAGAAAGCCCTGACAAGGAAGGTCCTTCAGGGCGATACAGTGATTATTAACGATATAGTGTATTTTGATGAAGACGGATACTTCTACTTCGTAAGCCGCGTAGGCGATGTGATCTGTGTAGGCGACAGCAAGATCATTCCGTCCGAAATCGAGCTTGCATCCATGCGCTACGGCGGCATCAGAGAATGCGCCTGCGTTGCAGGACACGATAAGGTGCTTGGCGAAGCTCCGGTTCTCTTTATCGTATGCGAGAACCGAGACGAGTTTGATATTGATGGTCTTAAGAGCTTTCTTGAGAGCAATCTCGAGACCTATCATGTCCCTAAGAGCATCATCCCGATTGAGAGCATGCCTTGCACCTCCACGGGCAAAATCATGCGCAAGCACCTGTCAATGATGACCGAATACCGCAGCAATCTGTCGCAGAAATAG
>CAMFZN010000044.1 GCA_946006945.1 uncultured Clostridia bacterium
GCAGTAGCTCGGAAAAAAGACGAGCATTGTATGGTGGGTATCGTCAAGCGGTTAAGACCCAGGGTTGTGGCTCCTGTATGCGTGGGTTCGAATCCCACTACCCACCCCAATTAAATATTTATGTCGCTAAGCACCAATGATGGGGTATCGCCAAGCGGTAAGGCAATGGATTCTGATTCCATCATGCGCAGGTTCGAATCCTGCTACCCTAGCCAAGATGGCGACATAGCCAAGTGGTAAGGCAGTGGTCTGCAAAACCTTGATCCCCAGTTCGAATCTGGGTGTCGCCTCCACAAGAGAAAGAGTTGGAATACCGACTCTTTCTTTTTTTTATCTAATTATGTATATTTATAGTTGGATAATTTTGCGAAAAGCAACCGAGGATGAGAACAGATCGAGACTTGTCAAGGCTGACAGGATAAAGGAGGATCGGAGATGAATAAAGCAGAGCTTCTTGAATATCTCAGCAACAGAGGAATAGAGTATGAGCTTGTTGAGCACAGCATGGTGTTTACTATCGATGAGATGATAGATGCTGAACTGCCGCATCCTGAGCTTATTGCGAAGAATCTTTTTGTCAGAGATGATAAGAAGAGAGCCTTCTATCTCATCACGGTGCTTGAGGACAGGAGGGTGGACCTTAAGGAGTTCAGAAAGCTGCATGAGACAAGGCCGCTTTCTTTCGCGTCAGAGGAGCAGCTTATGGACAAGCTCGCCCTTACGCGCGGCTCGGTTACGCCGTTTGGACTTCTCAATAACGATGAGAAGGATGTGAAATTCTATATCGATAAGGCCTTCATCGATGCAGGGCTTATGGGAATTCATCCTAATATGAACGACGCGACCGTGTTCGTTAAGACGGATGATGTGATTGCTCTTGTCAGAGAACATGGGAACGAGGTGATTATCTATGAGTAAATATGACAACCTTCTTACCTTCGAGGAGTGGGAGAAGCTGTGTGACTGCTGCGGAATGTGCTGCATGTTCAAGGTTCTTGACGACGAGACAGAGGAGGTACTGGCAACATCTCTTGCCTGCCCGCTGCTTAATACTGCTACAGGCAAATGCAGAAGCTATGCCGACAGAGGCGAAAAGAATCCGTTCTGCACCTTCATTACACCGGAGAATCTCGATGAGCTTGCGGAGAACATGCCATATCACTGCGGATACAGATGCGTGGCAGAGGGAAGAAAGCTCCCTAAATGGCATCCGGTTAACAGGGATAACAGTGTTGAGGCAAGAACAATAAGAAAGAAGCTTGAGCCGATATGCACAAGGGAATGTGGTGAGGCGGTAAGCTTCGCTGATGTTGCGGACTTTGTGGCGGGCTGCACGGTATCTGAAACGCTTGAGCCGGATGATGATATGCTCGAGGAGCACATCATCGAAATATAAACAAGAATTAGAAGGACAGAGGGAAGAAGAATAAATAATGAATCGCAGAGAAATAAGAGAAATAAGAACGAGATTTAATCCCGAGGAGGGTAATCTAACTAACATATATGGGTGCTATGTCAATGCAGGAGGAGAGGTTGTAACTGAATTCAGCCTTTCTCCGCTGCTTATGGAAAGAGAAGAGAAGGAGATGTACTCAGAGCTTCTAAAGAAGACTCTTTCCGGAACGCTTGGAAGAAGCCTGTTTAATGTCGAGTTCAAGACAGGCGATGTCTGCTCAAGCGATGAGCATAAGCTGCTTATGGCGCTTAAAGAGTCACATCTTAAAGACGATGAGCTTAGAAGGCTTTTCTATCAGAAGGTGATAGAGACTCTAAAGCTTCCTGAGACCAATTATGTAATCATGCTTGTATCAGATGTATATGACGTCCCTTACAAGGAAGGAAGCGGAGATGAGTGGTCTGAGGAATCGACGGATCAGTATGAATACTTCATCTGTGCAATCTGTCCGGTTAAGAATTCCAAGGGGGCGCTTAAATACAGCTCGGAGGAGGGAGAGTTCAGATCAAGTCAGACAGGCTCTATCCTGGCACCTCCTGTGACAGGCTTTCTTTTCCCTGCCTTCGATGACAGGGCTTCAAACATTTATGGAATGCTGTACTACACAAAGAGCAGAAGCGAGCTTCATGAGGAGCTGCTCTCGGGTCTTTGCGGGATTACTGAGGTGCCGATGGCATCGGATCTTCAGCACAATGCTTTTGGCCAGGCTCTAAGCGACGCCCTCGGAGACGAGTGCAGCCTCGAGCTTGTAAGAACGGTAACAAGCCAGCTTGCAGAGAGGGTAGAGGAGCACAGGGAGAGCAAGGATCCTGCCGAGCCTGAGATAATGCTCGATGAGGTAGACAGAATTCTAATGTCGGGCGGAGTTTCTGACAAAGGAATAGAAGAGTTCAATGAGGCTGCGCTAAGAAGTTTCGGTGGAAAGACAGTGTTTAATCCTGAGAATCTGATGGGACAGAGGAATCTGTCAATTGAGACTGCAGAGGCGAAGGTCACTGTAGATGCAGAGCACATATATCAGGTGAGAACGGAAGTAATAGACGGAAGGAACTACATACTCATACCGGTAGGTGAAGGTGTGACAGTCAATGGAATAGATGTTGCTTGTGGAGGTAAGGATGATGAGTAAGGCAGATAGAGCAGAAGAGCTGTTCAGAATGGGATATAACTGCAGCCAGTCGGTTTACGCTGCTTTTGCAGAGGAGCTTGGGATAAGCACTGAGGATGCTGCGAGAAAAGCAAGTCCGTTCGGAGCAGGCTTCGGAAAGCTCAGAGAGGTATGCGGCGCTGTAACAGGGATGGTTATGGTGATAGGAGATCTCATGGGATATGATGATCCGGCAGATGCTGAGGCAAAGAAGGACCTTTATGCACTCGTGCAGAGGATGTGCCGTGAATTCGAGGAGACAGAAGGAAGCATTGTCTGCAGAGAGCTTCTTCACCTCGAGAAGGGAGAGGATCTTCCTGAGCCTGCAGTAAGAACTGAGGAATACTACAGAAGCAGACCTTGCGTTAAAGCATGCAGGAGAGCGGCTGAGCTTACAGAGGCTGCTATTACGGCGCGAGGATAGATTGCGGACTGTGATTTGAATTTTTTTGAATGTAATCTGGTATACTGCACCATATCAGAGACATAAATATACGACATATTGTTAGACATATAAGGAGGCATATAGATGGAATTTACTAAGGTACATACAGACAAGGCGCCTGCAGCGCTCGGCCCATACTCACAGGCAGTAGTGGCAGGAGATATGGTTTTCCTCTCAGGTCAGGGCGGAATCAATCCTGAGACAGGAAAGCTTGTAGAGGGCGGTGTAACCGAAGAGGCTAAGCAGATCATGAAGAATATCGGAGCAGTGCTTGAGGCTGCAGGAGCAAGCTTTGAGAATGTTGTAAAGACAACAGTCTTCCTTGCAGACATGGGAGATTTCGCTGCTTTTAACGAGATATATGCAGAGTACTTCACAACAAAGCCTGCAAGAAGCTGTGTGGCAGCAAAGACACTGCCTGCAGGCTTTTCTGTAGAGGTTGAAGTAATTGCAGTAAAGTAAGGCTGAGATATATGAAATACCGGCCGGAGGGGTGTAATGAGTAACGAGATTAGAGACTTGCTTGAGTCCGTTAAGGAAGGAACTGTATCAGTAGAGGATGCACTTAAGGAGATAAAGCTGCAGCCGTACGAGGACCTTGGATATGCCAAGCCTGATCTTCACAGGAAGAAGCTTCAGGGAACGTCTGAGGTAATCTATGGTGCAGGAAAGACTGCAGCTCAGATTGCGGGAATAATCGAGTCATTCAGAAAGAATGGAGAGGACAATATTCTTATTACAAGGCTTGATCCTGTTAAGGCGGCAGAGGTAGCTGAAACATGTGAGTTCACATACTATGAGGAGGGACAGATCGGAATTGCCGGGTGCAAGGCAGAGCCCTCCGGCATAGGAAAGATTGTGGTGGCAACAGGCGGAACAAGCGACATACCTGTTGCAGAGGAGGCTGCGCTTACGGCGGAATTCCTAGGCAATGAGGTAGTAAGACTCTATGATGTCGGAGTTGCCGGACTTCACAGGATTCTCTCCAATATGGATTACATCATGGATGCAAGCGTAGTCATAGCAATCGCAGGAATGGAGGGCGCTCTTGCCAGCGTCATCGGAGGAATGGCAGACTGTCCTGTCATCGCCGTTCCGACAAGCGTGGGATACGGAGCTTCCTTCGGCGGAATTGCGGCTCTTCTCTCCATGCTTAATTCCTGTGCGAGCGGAGTATCTGTTGTAAACATTGACAACGGCTTCGGCGCGGGTTACCTTGCCGGAATGATTAATCATATGAAATAGACTGACTAAAGCGGTGCAGAAGAGCATGTTCTTCTGTATCGTTTTTTTCATGCGGGAAATTCTGATGAGTATCTTGACCGGGAATCGTATTCGGCTATATAATTGCGTTGAATAAATTCATTGAACTGATTCAATGAAAATTATAATGTCAAAGGGAACTAATGGAGGGAAGAACGATGAAACACCTCATGTCAGGAAACGAAGCGATTGCAAGGGGTATTTATGAAGCGGGAATCAAGGTCGCTTCTGCATATCCCGGCACGCCCAGCACTGAGATTCTTGAGAATGCAGTCAGGTACAAGGATGATGTGTACTGCGAGTGGGCGCCCAATGAGAAGGTTGCACTAGAGGTAGCCTATGGCGCATCAGTTGCGGGCTCAAGGTCGATATGCACAATGAAGCTTGTAGGAGTAAATGTTGCTGCCGATCCTATGTTTACGGCAGCATACAACGGAGTTAACGGAGGCTTTGTTATAGTAAGCGCAGATGACCCAGGTTTTCATTCCTCGCAGAATGAGCAGGATAACAGAAACTACGCAAGACATGCCAAGATGGCGCTTATTGAGCCTGCCGACAGCCAGGAATGCAAGGATTTCGTAAGATATGCCTGCGAGATATCGGAGCAGTTCGATGTGCTCGCTCTTTTTAGAACAACCACAAGAATCAATCACTCCAAGAGCCTTGTCGAGTTCGGAGAGAGAGTTCAGTACGAGGCTAAGCCTTACGAGAAGAATGACAAGAAGTTCGTATGTGTGCCTGCTTATGCAAGAGAGCATCACAGAAAGCTTGAGAAGAATCTTGAGGCTCTCGCAGAATGGGGCAGCACCTGTCCTCTGAACAGAGTTGAGATGGCAGGAACCAAGGTTGGAGTAATCTCGTCAGGTGTGTCATACCAGCATGCTAAGGAGGCTTTCCCTGATGATACATCTTTTCTGAAGCTCGGACTTACATATCCTATTCCGGAGAAGCTGGTTAGAGACTTCGCGTCCAAGGTTGATAAGCTGTACGTAATAGAAGAGCTCGATCCTTTCCTTGAGAAGGAGATAAAGGCGCTCGGCATAGAGTGTGAGGGCAAGGCTCTTACAGGTCTTCTCGAGGAGCTTAACCCTTCGCTGGTCGCAGAGAGGGTTCTCGGAAATCCGTATCCAACGGTAGAGGTCAATGTAAAGCCTGTCGGAAGACCGCCTGCATTATGTCCGGGCTGTCCTCACAGAGGCTTCTTCTATACAGTGTCCGGCAAGAAGGATTATATTATTTCAGGAGACATAGGCTGCTACGGCCTTGGTTCATCGGCACCTCTAAGTGCCATAGACTGTGTAACCTGCATGGGTTCAAGCTTCTCGATGGCACACGGCATGTCCAAATCCTTTGAGATGGAAGGCACTACCGTGGGGAAGAAGATTCTTGGAATCCTTGGAGACTCAACCTTCTTCCACAGCGGAATGACAGGTGCATCAAACATTATTTTCAACAAGGGCAATGTGGTTCCGGTAATACTCGACAATTCGATTACGGCGATGACCGGCCATCAGGACAATCCAAGCACCGGATATACTCTTCAGGGTGAGACAACATACTCTGTTAAGATTGAGGAGGTTATGAAGGCCCTTGGATATAAGAATGTGATTATCTGCGATCCTCTCGATCTCGCCGCGATGCAGCAGGCAATTGACGATGCTTTTGCATCAGAGGAGGCGTCGTGCATCATTACGAGAAGACCTTGTGTTCTCCTCAAGAGGGTAAAGCACGAGAAGGCGGTATGCAGGGTTGATGCAGATAGCTGCAGAAGCTGCAGGAAGTGCCTTAAGGTGGGCTGCCCTGCAATATCAATAAGAGACGGCAAGGCTGTCATAGATGAAAATCAGTGTACCGGATGTACCGTATGTGCACAGGTATGTCCGTTCAAGGCAATAGGCAAGGAGGCGAGATAAATGGCAGAGACTAAGAGCATACTCCTCGCCGGAGTCGGCGGACAGGGAGCAATACTGATAAGCAGGATTCTTACTAAGGCTCTCGTTGATGCAGGCTATGATGTTAAGCAATGCGAGGATCACGGTATGGCACAGAGAGGCGGAAGTGTAACAACTCAGGTTAGATTCGGAGACAAGGTTTATGCACCTGTTTTTGGCAAAGGTCAGGCGGACATAATGATAGCGCTTGAGAAGATGGAGGCTGTGAGATGTGCATCCTTCATGAAGCCTGAGGGAATCGTTGTAATAAACGACTACAGACAGGATTCATCTCTTACTGCAAGCGGCCTTGCAGAGTATCCTGAAGGATGCGTGGAAGCTATGCAGGATAAGTTCCATACAATAACAGTAAAAGGAGAGGAGATTGCAGCAGAGCTTGGTAACTCTAAGTGCATGAATGTGGTAACCTTCGGAGCAGCATGTGATGCACTCGGAATCGACGGAATCGACTGGGAGTCCGTCATCGGAGAGGTTGTGCCGGAGAAGCTTCGAGAGCTTAACATTGCGGCACTTAGAGCAGGAAGAGAAGCTGCGTGCAGGAACTGGTAATGAAGAGTAAACAGATGACCGGAAGGCAGAGGCAGGCTCTTGAGACCAAGAGCAGAATCAGACAGGCGGCTCTTGAGCTGTTCGACAGGAATGGCTTTGATAATGTATCGATGGAGGATATAGCCGAAGCCTCCGGCTGCTCTGTTGGAAACATTTATCATTATTTCCAGGGCAAAAGTGACCTTGTCGGAGCCGTAACAGATAATGTTGATGCAAGCTACAGAGGTCTCGAGGAGAGATATCTTGCGAGGCTCGAGGCGGGCGAGGATGCAGTATCTCTGATGACAGAGTTCATGGGAGATGCTCTCATGACAGACTGCGGCGAGGAGCTTCTTTTCAGATGCTTCATACACAGTCTTGAGTATCCTGAGCAGGGCACTTTAGTTCTGGATCCCGAATCAAAGTATATGAGAATACTAAAGGCACTCTCGGAGGGCATTGCAGGAAGCCATACTTTAAGAGAAGGCTTCGATGAGGACACGCTCTCCTGGGATTTCATGGTGATAAACAGAGGAATTCTGCTTCAATGGAGAATAGAGGGCGGAGGCTTTGATGCCGAGGCCAAGGGAAAGGCCATGATAGGTGCTTATCTGAAAGGAGCGATTATAGATGAGCAATAAAATTCTTGTAATAAACCCGGGTGCAACCTCGACTAAGGTTTCGATATTCGAGGGTGATAAGGAGATTGCATCTGAATCTCTTGAGCACTCGGCAGAGGAGCTGAAGAAATACAAGGAGATTAACGATCAGCTTGAAATGAGAGAGGAGGCTTTATACTCCTTTGTAAAGAGAGCCGGTTTTGCGTTTAAGGACTTCGATGCTGTAGCTGCAAGAGGAGGCTGCGTTGCCGAGCTTGAGACAGGAGCATATGTAATTGATGACCATTTCACCGAGCTTGCGAGAGACACGATTAATCCTCATGCTTCAAACCTTGCAATAATGATAGCCAATGATATAAGGAAGGAATATGGCGTTCCTGCATACTCCTACGACCTTGTATGCGGAACAGGAAAGCCTGAAGAGATGTATACGCTGTCAGGAATGCCGGAGATCTCAAGACCGTTTCTCACGCACGTTCTTAACAGCAGGGCTGTCGCGATAGAGCAGGCCAGAAGAGAGGGAGCATCAATAAACGAGAGGACATACATAGTGTGTCATCTTGGCGGAGGCTGCTCGACCAATCTCATAGTAAACGGAACCATTAAGGACCTGTTCGGCGATGATGAGAACTGCTTCACACCGGAGCGTTCGGGAGATGTGCCTTGCCGCAAGCTTGTAAGACTCTGCTTCTCGGGAAGATACACCGAGAAGGAGGTTCAGAAGATGCTTAAGGGAAACGGCGGACTCAAGGGATATCTCGGCACAACGGACATGCGTGAGGTCATCAGGATGATAGATGACGGAGACGAATTCGCAAAGGTTGTGTTTGACGCCATGGTTCTTCAGCTTGCAAAGAATATCGGAGCAATATCCACAGTGGTCAGCGGAAAGGTTGACAGGATTATTCTGACAGGCGGAATCGCTCACAACAGCAGATTCACAGATGAAGTGACCCGAAGGGTCGAGTTCATTGCTCCTGT
>CAMFZN010000045.1 GCA_946006945.1 uncultured Clostridia bacterium
TCTCCTATCTGGCAAAAAGCTCTGTAGAAAGGTATCTGTCACCTGTATCAGGAAGAAGAACTACAATCTTCTTTCCGCTGTTCTCAGGCTTCTTTGCCTCTTCAATTGCTGCATGAAGAGCAGCTCCGGATGAAATACCCACAAGAACACCTTCCTTAACTCCGAGAAGTCTTGCCGCCTCAAAGGCTGCCTCGTTCTCAACAGGAACTACAGCATCGTAAACTGATGTGTCGAGAATCTCAGGAATAAAGCCTGCTCCGATTCCCTGAATCTTGTGAGGACCTGCCTTGCCCTCTGAAAGAACAGGCGAGCTTGCAGGCTCTACTGCGATAACCTTTACCTCAGGCTTCTTCTCCTTGAGGTAGTGTCCGGTTCCTGTTACTGTTCCTCCTGTACCTACACCTGCAATGAAGATGTCAACCTCTCCATCTGTATCCTCATAAATCTCAGGTCCTGTAGTCTCATAATGAGCCTTAACGTTGGCAGGATTTACGAACTGTCCTGCTATGAACGAATTCTCAGTCTCCTCTGCAAGCTTCTCTGCAAGAGCGATTGCACCCTTCATGCCCTCTGATCCCGGCGAAAGAACAAGCTCTGCACCATATGCTGCCATAAGCTGTCTTCTCTCTACCGACATTGTCTCCGGCATTACGATGATAGTTCTGTATCCTCTTGACGCTGCAACTGATGCAAGTCCGATTCCTGTATTTCCTGAAGTTGGCTCAATGATTACCGAGCCCTCCTTGAGGATGCCTCTCTCCTCGGCGTCATTAATCATGTAGAGCGCAACTCTGTCCTTTACAGAGCCGGCAGGATTAAAATACTCAAGCTTTGCATAAATCTTAGCTTCCAGTCCAAGCTCCTTCTCAATTCCTCTAAGCTCAAGAAGCGGTGTGCGTCCAACAAGCTGACTTGCAGATGTAAAAATGTTCATAACAGATACCTCCATTTATATTATTATATATTCCCTATTATTTCGCCTACCTTCATGGTAGGTTTATGATGTTATTGGGATTGTACGCCCTAATTCCCACCTTGTCAATAGGAATTATAATGTTTTTTGTTTATTTTCCCAAAAAAACTAAAAGAGGACGCAATCAGCTGCATCCCCTTTCCGGATTTTTATTCCATTCCGTTAATTACATACTCCTTGAACGCCTGACCAACCGGTGACAGCGAGCTGTTCTTAAGAGTAATCATGTAGAATTCTCTCTCCTTATCGAAATCGCTGATTTCAACTATCTGGAGCTTATCGTTGGCCATTATCTCGGCAGTTTTGCTCGAAATGATGGATACGCCAAGGCCCTCCTCAATTGATCTTAGAATTACATCGAAGTCATTGAAAGTTGCCGCAATGTCAAATGAAGACTTATCAAAGCCAAGCTTTAAAGCTGCATCCTCGAAGGACTTTCTGGTTGCGGATCCGGTTTCTCTCCAGATGAACGGATATCTTACTGCCTCTCTTAATGTGATGCTGTTTTTTATTCCGTACGACTTAGGTGCGAGAAGAACAACCTTGTCGGTAAATATTCTATGTGACTCTATTGAAGGATTGGAAGGATTCACTCCGATGAAGCCTATTTCTCCCCTCCTGTTGATGATGTTGTCGACTACTGTGTCGGTATCAGAAAGTGCAACATAGAATCTTGTATTGTTGTACATCTTTCTGAAGCCGCTCAGCTTCTCAGGCAAAAACACAAGTCCGGGAATCGAGGATGTCTGAAGCTCAAGTATTCCTTCAACCAGATCCAGATTGTTGCCAAGTGCATCGATAGCCTGTGATCTTGCATTAACCATCTCAACGGCATATTTATAGAAAATAGATCCCTGCGGAGTCATCTCGACAGTTCTCCCCTTCCTGTCGAGCAGTTTGATACCGAGTTCCTTCTCAAGATTGCTGATATGAGTGCTTATGGTTGGCTGAGTAAAGAATGTCGCATCTGCAGCCTTGCTGAAACTCTTATATCTTACAACATTGATAAAGGCCTCAATCTGTTTGAAATCCATATAATACCTCAATATTCATATTATTATTTGCAATACTTCCTCTGCTATAGACATCATCTATAGTAGCACGATAATGATAACATACTTCAAAACAAAACTATCACATAATCTTCACATATAGAAAAACCCTATCCCGGAATAAATCGGATAGGGCATTTCTATTGTCATTAATTATGTATTCTTCCTCAAAAGCGCCGGCAGACGCCTGCAGCTAGTCTATTCCGAGAAGCTGCACCTTGGACAGACCTTTCAGGCATTTGATATCAGATATCAGGTCGTCGATACTGTCTACTGAATCACCGATATCAAGCGTAATTACCACGTTTGCCTTGCCGTCTACAGGCGGATTCTGGTTGATTGTCCATATGCTGAAATCGTACTCTGATACAACCCTAAGCATTGTGGACAGAAGTCCTACCTCGTGAACCATCATCATTGAGATGATGGCGTGCTTTCTCATGGACACAGAGCTCATCTCCTTGACATAATCCCTGTATTTGTAATAAGTGCTTCTCGATATTCCAACCTTCCTGACAGCATCGGAAACATCCTTTGCCTCTCCATCTGCAATCATGTGCTTGGCAAGTGCAACCTTCTCACAATGAGGAGGCAGAAGCGACTTCTCAACAACAAAGTATTTCGAACTCATTATTTCTCTCCTGCAGAAGCCTTATCTATTACATACTGCTTCATTTCATCACACTCAATAACGTCCTTATGTCTGATCTCTTTAGCAAAGATTCCTGCAAGCTGCGGCGGAACGGCTGCACCTGTCTTCTCTGAGAGCAGCTTCATGCACTCCTCGTCAGACTCCGGAATCTCAGCTCCGAGATATCCGAGAACCGCTCTTGTGAACTTGTAAGGGGATGCTGTTGAAAGGACAACGTTAGCCTGTCCCCTTCCCTCTTCCTCGGATTTCTCGAACTCCTCGTATGCCGCCCACGCTACTGCAGTATGAGTATCCATAAGGTAGCCGTTATCATCGAAGACATTTCTTATTACAGCTGCTCCCTTCTCCTCGTCACAGCAGATTCCGACGAAGATCTTTCTGATCTCGGCAAGCTCTTCTTCGCTTACCGAATACTCTCCATCCTCTGCCAGAGCCTTCATGAAGCCCTTGTTTCTCTCAAGTCCGCATACAAGGTAAAGAAGTCTCTCAAGGTTGCTTGATACGAGAATATCCATAGACGGCGAAGATGTCTTATAGAAGGTTCTCTTTCTGTTGTAGTGTCCTGTCTCAAGGAACTCTGTAAGAACATCGTTCTTGTTGGATGCGCAGATAAGTCTGCCCACAGGAAGTCCCATCTTCATGGCAAAATAACCGGCCATAATATCACCGAAGTTACCCGTTGGAACCGTGAAGTTAACCTTATCACCGACAGCAATTCTTCCCGATTCTACAAGAGCCTTGTAAGCAGCGAAATAATATACGACCTGAGGAACCAGTCTTCCTATATTAATTGAGTTGGCACTTGAAAGTGATACTCCCTTGCATGGTCTTGGAATCTCGGTGAACAGTCTCTTTACTCCTGACTGTGCATCATCGAAATTGCCTCTTACAGCTGTAGCTGCAGTATTAAGTCCGGTCTGTGTAACCATCTGAAGTCTCTGTGTATCAGATACTCCGCCTTCAGGATAGAATACGATAATTCTTGTTCCCGGAACATCTGAGAATCCGTGAAGTGCTGCACTTCCAGTATCTCCGCTTGTAGCAGTAAGGATTAGAATCTCATCCTCGAAGCCTGTCATATCTCTTGCAACTGTCATCAGATTAGGAAGAGCCGACAGCGCAACATCCTTGAATGCACATGTAGGTCCGTGATAAAGCTCAAGTACATTGCCATCTCCAACCTTAACAAGAGGTGTAATCTCCTCTGAGCTGAACTTGTTCTCATAGCTTCTTTCAACTATGGCTGAGATCGCATCCTCGCCATAGTCAGGGAAGAACTTGCCGAAAACAGCCTTTGCCATTCCTCTGTAATCCTTGGCAATTACTTCTTTATAATCCAGTCTGATCTCTTCAAGATTATCAGGGACGTATAATCCTCCGTCCGGAGCCAGTCCGTTAAGAACCGCTTCTGCTGAACTAACCTTGACCGAATCATCTCTTGTGCTTACATAATTTAGCATTTCTACACCAATTTCCCTTCATTTCTTGCATATTTTATGTGTTTATGATACATTATTTGTAGATTTAACACAAGTGTTTTTCTATTACGAACACTTTTGATTTTTGTTAGGAGGATGACATGAAAATAGCAATAGTCGGATTCGGCGTAGTTGGAAGCGGAGCATACGAGGCAGCACAGTCTGTTAAGGGCCTCGAGGTTGCCGCTATTTTGAACAAGGGAGTTGCGAAGGGATACGAGCACATAGCCGGTCTCTTTAGAAATTCAATAGATGATATTGTAAACGACCCTGAGATAGATCTGGTTGTTGAGGCTATCGGAGGAGTGGATCTGCCAAGAGAATATGTAATGAAGTGCATGAACGCAGGCAAGCATATTGTCACCCCTAACAAGAATCTGATTAGTGCATGCTACGAGGAGCTTTCTGCCTGCGCTAAAGCCAATGGTGTCAGAATAGCGTTCACACCTTCATCGGGCGGCGGAATACCATGGCTCTTCAACTTAAGAAGAACAAGAAGAACAGATAGAATAAGCGCTGTCAGAGGAATTGTTAACGGAACATGCAACTACATTCTTGATGCAATGCATCAGAGCGGAGCTTCCTTTGACGACATGCTGGTTAAGGCCAAGGAGCTTGGATATGCTGAGAGCAATCCTGCAGCAGATATTGAGGGAACTGATACACTGAGAAAGACTGTAATCAGCGCCAACACAGCCTTCGGCACATCTATTAAGGAAAGCGACGTGCCTGTTTACGGAATAGACAGCATCAAAGCCTGCGACATTGAGTATTTCGGAAAGCTTGGACTGACATGCCGTCTTATGATGAACGCATCGATTCACGGTGATTCGGTATCTGCCTACGTTGAGCCGGTTCTTTTTGGACCGGATGCTCTCGAAGCAAGCGTTGGAACCAACAACAACCTGATAACTCTCGTGGGTGACTGCGTCGGAACTCTTTCCTTCTACGGACAGGGTGCGGGCAAAATGCCTACCGGCCAGTCAGTAATCCAGGATGTTATCGACATAAGAGACGGAATCAATCTGTCCGCAATCGAGACTAGTGCCGATTATAAGGTGGATAACACCGCAGAGGTTCACAGATACTACATAAGATGCTCGGAGATTCTTCCTTGCATTGAGAATTTCTGTGACAAGGTTGAAGAATACCGCGGCGCTTACCGCGTAATCACAAAACCTGTTTCGGTAGCGTGCATGCACGAGGCGGGACGCGAAATGAGAGAGGAAGGACTTGCATTTTTCTTTGCAGGCATGGGTGAATAGGGAATATGAAGGTATGTAAATTCGGCGGCTCATCGCTTAGCGACGGCAGGCAGTTCGCCAAGGTTAAGTCAATAATCGAGTCTGATCCGGACAGATCGATAGTAGTGGTATCTGCTCCGGGAAGAAGATTCAGCAAGGATACCAAGGTTACAGACCTGCTGTACCTGTCCCACGCTCATCTTAAGTATGACGTTCCTTTCGATAATGTAATCGAGATGATCAAAGAGAGATATACCGCCATTAAGAATGAGTGCCATCTTTCATTTGATATCGAAGGTGAGATAGACAAGGCCTTCGAGGGTGTAAGCAAGAAGACCTCAGTTGACTATATCGCATCGAGAGGCGAGTACTTAAATGCACTTCTTATGGCCGAGTATCTGGGCTTCAGATTTGTTGATGCGGCAGACTGGATGACCTTCAAGTATGATGGAAGCGTTGATTTTGCCAAGACTGAGGAGAAGCTTAAGGACATTGTCGGTGTGTACGGACACATTGTAACGCCGGGCTTCTACGGCTGCCTTCCTTCAGGTGATGTGAAGGTCTTCTCAAGAGGAGGATCTGATATTACAGGAGCAATAGCCGCAGCATCTATCGACGCCGAGATGTATGAGAACTGGACAGATGTATCCGGAATTCTCATGACAGATCCTAGAATCGTCGACAATCCGCACTCGATTCCAAGAGTAACCTATGCAGAGCTTCGTGAGATGTCATACATGGGAGCATCAGTTCTGCACGAGGATACTGTATTCCCTGTAAGGAACAAGGACATTCCAGTCAACATCAGAAATACCAATCTTCCTGAGGCTCCGGGAACAATAATAAGGGAGAGATTCGAAGAGAACAACGACATTGAGAACAAGCGCTTCATAACAGGTATTACAGGAGTTAAGGATTTCTCAATAGTCAACATATACAAGAGCCATCTCGAGAACAAGATTGCACTTCTTCGCAAGGTTCTTGGAATCTGCGAGAAGTTCGGTATCTCGGTTGAGAATATTCCTGGCGGAGTTGACTGCTTCTCTCTCGTAGTACCTACAAGAGAGCTTAAGCCGGTAAAGTATGATTTCCTCTCGGCTCTAAGGGAGGAGTGCACACTCGACGATGCCTATGTAACTGACGGAATAAGCCTTATTGCAATAGTAGGAAGACAGATGGCATACAGAACAGGAATCTCAGGAAAGATATTTGCAGCCCTCGGAGAGAACGGAATAAATATCAGAACGATTGAGCAGAGCTCAGATGAGATTTCAATTCTCGTAGGCGTATACACAGAGGATTTCAACAAGGCTATCAGAGTTCTTTATGACAGCTTTGCAAGATAATGGCGGCAGACTAAGGCCGTTCGAATCGGGTTATTATTTAATTAGGAGGAACATGATATGAAAGTAGGAATAATCGGTGCAACAGGCGCCGTTGGTCAGGAGATGGTAAAGATTCTCGCAGAGAGAAGCTTTCCTGTAGATGAGCTTAGACTTCTCGCAAGCAGCAGAAGTGCAGGCAAGGTTGTAAGCACTCCTTTCGGAGATATTACAGTTCAGGAGACAACATCGGATTCATTCGAAGGTCTCGATATCGTTCTCGGTGCCGCTGATAACGATACTGCAAAGCGTTTTGCACCGGACATCGTAAAGGCCGGAGCTGTATTCGTAGACAACTCAAGCGCATTCAGAATGGACAGTGAGGTTCCTCTCATCGTTCCTGAGATCAACGCAAAGGATGCATCGTGGCATAAGGGAATCATCGCCAACCCTAACTGCTCAACAATCATTACGCTCGTTGCTATTAACGCAATCAACAAGCTGTCAAAGATTGAGACTCTCTACGCATCAACATACCAGGCAACAAGCGGCGCAGGCGCTGCAGGTCCTCTTGAGATGTACGAGCAGTCAAGACAGATTCTTGAGGGAAGAAAGGATGAGATTGAGCCTAAGGTGTTCCAGCATCAGATTGCATACAACCTTATCCCGCAGATAGGAGGCTTTGACGAGGTCGGCTACTCTTCAGAGGAGATGAAGCTTCAGAACGAGGGAAGAAAGATCATGCACCTTCCTGACCTCAAGGTAAGCTGCACATGCGTACGTGTTCCCGTTGAGAGATCTCACGCAATCTCTGCAATTGTAATTACAGAGGATAAGCTTGATCTTGATGATGTAAGAAAGGCTATAGCAGAGGCACCCGGAGCAAAGCTCTATGACGACCCTGCAGCATCCGTATATCCAATGCCTCTTGTGACAAGCGACCAGGATATCGTCTTCGTAGGAAGAATAAGAGAGGATCTTGCCAACGAGAAGGGCATCAACCTCTGGTGCTGCGGTGATCAGGTAAGAAAAGGGGCTGCTACCAACGCTGTTCAGATTGCAGAGCTTCTCATTAAATAGAGGTATCCGGCATAAAACAGAGTATAACAGCGCCACCGGTATTCGCTGTTATCATAAAATAATCTTCACACGCAGGAAACGCTGAGTCCATAACCGGCCTCAGCGTTTCCTTATCTTTTCCTTCTTATTGCTATCGGGCTGCTCTTCGCTTTCACTGCTCTGCTATTCTCCAAAGAACTTTCCTTCATCATCCCTGTACACGAAGTCGGTTGTGCCTCCGCAGTCTGAGCAGAGGCTGCTCTTGTATCCGAAGCCCTGGCCGTAGCCTCCGAAGCCTGCCTCAAGCTTTGATGAGCCGCAGAAGGCGCATACCCTTCTTGCATCACCCTTACGGTCGTCCACCTTGATATGACTTCCGAAGTTCTTAAGACCTTCAGTATCTCTCCTCTCGAAGCCGCAGGCAGTGCTGTTAAGCTCACC
>CAMFZN010000046.1 GCA_946006945.1 uncultured Clostridia bacterium
CCGCCGCCATGTGGGGTTGAGAATGTCTTGTGGAGATTGAGGTGGATTACATCGAATCCCATGTCTCCAGGTCTTACATGACCCATTACGGCATTGAGGTTAGCTCCGTCATAGTAGCAGAGACCGCCTGCCTCATGGATAATGTTAGTAATCTCGAGAATGTTCTTGTCAAAGATTCCCACAGTGTTAGGATTAGTCAGCATCAGACCTGCTGTATCCTCTCCAACTACTGCTCTAAGCTTCTCGAGATCAACGCAGCCGTCATCACCTGACTCTACGCTGATTACATCGTAGCCTGCCATTGCTGCTGATGCAGGGTTGGTTCCGTGAGCTGAGTCAGGAACGATAATCTTTGTTCTCTTCTCATCGCCTCTTGCCTTGTGGTAAGCCTTGATGAGGAGAAGTCCTGTGAACTCACCGTGTGCTCCTGCTGCAGGCTGGAGAGTCATGTCGTCCATTCCTGTGATCTCACAGAGAATATCAGTTGCTCTCTTGAGAACCTCCATTGAACCCTGTGAATCAGCCTCCGCCTGAAGCGGATGAGCCTGTGTGAAGCCCTCAAGAGCAGCAGCCTGCTCGTTAATCTTAGGGTTGTGCTTCATTGTGCATGATCCGAGCGGATAGAATCCATCGTTCATTCCCTGTGCATGCTTAGCGAGCTCAGTGTAGTGTCTGTCGAGTTCATTCTCGCTTATCTCAGGGAGCTTAGGAGCTGATGCTCTCTTAGGTGCGTCCAGTTCAACTGCAGGAACGTCGCACGCAGGGAAAAGACTAAGCTTTCTTCCCTTTCTGCTTCTTTCAAAAATCAGCTGCATACTAGCACACCTCCTTTACGATTGCTGCAACCTTCTCGATCTCACATGCAGTGTTGAGCTCTGTTGCGCACCAGAGAATCTCTGTATCGCTGAGCTTAAGACCTGCAAGGATTCCCTCCTTGGCACATGCATCGATAATTGCATCTGCATTGCTGCAGTTTGTTACAAATTCATTGAAGAAAGGCTTCTCATACTTGAGTGAGAGACCTGCCTCAGCAAGCTTGTCAGCGAGGTAGTGTGCCTTTGCTACGCACTGATCTGCAACCTCCTTGAGTCCGTCAGGACCAACTGCTGCAAGGTATACGGAAGCAGTAAGTGCACAGAGCGCCTGGTTGGAACAGATATTGCTTGATGCCTTCTCTCTTCTGATGTGCTGCTCTCTTGCCTGAAGTGTAAGAACGAATCCTCTCTCGCCCTGAGTATCAACAGTCTCACCAACGATACGTCCAGGAATCTTACGCATCATCTTTGATGTTGTAGCCATGTATCCGAGGTAAGGTCCGCCGTATGAGAGTCCCAGTCCGAATGGCTGTCCGTCGCCTACTGCTACATCAGCACCGTACTCTGCAGGAGTCTTGAGTGTTCCGAGTGTAACAGGGTTAACGCTCATGATGAGCTTAGCTCCTGCCTCATGAACAGTCTTCTCGATTGTCTCGATATCCTCCATAAGTCCGAAGTAGTTAGGATGCTGAACCACGAAGCAAGCACTCTCTGCATCGAGCATCTCTGCAAGCTTTGCAGTATCAGTAGTTCCCTCACTTGCAGGAACAATCTTAACATCTACATCCTTACCGAAGCAGTAAGTCTTGATTACTGAAATAGTCTGAGGGTTAACTGTCTCAGATACATATACTGTGTGACGCTTACGCTCCTGACACATTGCACATGCCTCAGCAGCAGCTGTTGCTCCGTCATAAACAGAAGCGTTAGCAACATCCATTCCGGTCAGCTCGCAGATCATCGTCTGATACTCGAAGATTGACTGAAGGATTCCCTGGCTAATCTCAGCCTGGTATGGAGTGTACGCAGTAACGAACTCCTCCTTGTTAACGATTGTTGTTACAACTGCTGGAACGTAGTGCTTGTATGCACCGGCGCCTCTGAATACAGTGTCGTAAACCTTATTCTTAGCCGCAATCTTCTTCATCTCACGGCTAACCTCGAGCTCTGACTTTCCCTCAGGAATGTTAAGCTCTCTGCCGAGTCTTACCTCAGATGGAATAACCGAAAGCATGTCCTCGAAGCTCTCGAAGCCAGCCTCCTTCAGCATCTGAAGCTGCTCAGCTTCAGTATTAGGAATATATGATCCCATTTATTATGTCCTCCTTATGCCTCTGTAGCGCAGAATGCCTCGTAAGCCTCTGCATCGAGAAGCTCCTCAGTATCTGTTACATTAGCAACCTTGATGAACCAAGCACCATATGGATCCTCGTTGATTGACTCAGGAGCATCAAGTATCTCCTCGTTGATTGCTACAACCTCTCCTGTTACAGGTGACATTACGTCAGAAACAGCCTTTACAGACTCAACATCTCCGAATGCCTCCTCAGCAGTTACAGCATCTCCCTCCTCAGGAAGGTTAGCGAATACGAGATCGCCAAGTGCGTCCTGTGCGAAATCAGTGATTCCGATAGTGAAAGTACCGTCTCCATTGTCCTGTACCCACTCGTGTGATCTTGAATACTTTAGTTCAGCTGGAAAATTCATAATAATTTACCTCCATTAATAATAAGTGAAATAATTACGATGTCCCCCTGCACTTCCTGCAAGGGGGCATCTTGATTAACAATAAGTGTGTGCTGCCCTAAGCTTACTTCTCTCTCTTGTAGAAAGGAAGCTTAACAATCTCAGCCTCGATGCGGCGTCCTCTTACATCAGCATAAAGCTTTGTTCCAGGCTCCTTGTACTCTGCATCAACGATTGCAAGAGCAATTGACTCCTTGAAGTATGGGCTGTGAGTTCCTGATGTAGTCTGTCCAACAAGCTTGTCTCCATCGTAAAGGTCGCAATGCTCTCTGATGATTCCCCTGCCTGTAACCTTAAGACCGATACCTCTCTTCTGGAGCGGAAGCTGAGCCATGAGAGCCTCCTTGCCGACGAACTCCTCCTTGTCCTTCTTGATGAAGATTCCAAGTCTGGCGTATCTTGGTGAGCTCTCCTCGTTCATCTCATGTCCGTAGAGCGGCATTGCAGCCTCGAGTCTCAGAGTATCTCTTGCACCGAGTCCGCATGGAAGGATTCCGAACTCCTCACCTGCCTCAAGTACAGCCTCCCACATTGCAGGAGCATCCTCAGCAGCCATATAAAGCTCGAAGCCGTCCTCACCAGTGTATCCTGTTCTTGAAATGATGCAGTCCATTCCTGCAACCTTGCCGTTGAAGTTAGCAGTGTAATATCCCTCAGGAATATCAGCAGGGTCAGCAATCTTCTCAAGTGTCTTCTGAGCAAGAGGGCCCTGAAGTGCAAGCTGTCCCATTGATGCTGAGATGTTCTCCATCTCACAGTCACCAATCTTGTGGTCGCACATCCATGCGAAGTCCTTATCTGTATTTGCAGCGTTTACTACAACAAGGTAGTCGTTCTCTGCCTTCTTGTATACGATGAGGTCATCAACAGTTCCGCCGTTCTCGTTAGCCATTGGTGAATATCTTGCATCACCGTCAGCCATGTCGCTGAACTCGTTAGTCATGATGTGGTTGAGGTTCTTAAGAGCGTCAGGACCCTTAACTGTAACCTCGCCCATGTGAGATACATCAAAAAGTCCGCATGCAGTTCTTACTGCCATATGCTCCTTGATTACACCTGCCTCGTACTGTACCGGAAGAAGGAACCCTCCGAAAGGAACAATCTTTCCGTTGTACTTAACATGTGTGTCATAAAGTGGTGTTTTGAGTTCCATTGGACTCACCTCCGTTGATTATTATTGCATTAGCTTGTTAAATAACATAAAAAGACGCACGTGACCCCCTTATTAGAGCCATATGCGTCTCTGTCTGCTTACCTGAAAGATTTGCTTCTTCGGTGGCATAATGCTCTTTCCAGAGTTACGTCGGAATACGGTCCTTTTGCCTGAGAGTTTATGCATCCTCTGCCCCTTCGGCGCCTCAAAGCGAGGTCTCTCCCGTAATCGTCATCCGTCCATATGTGCGCATTTTTATATCTTAATTATAACTAATTTAAGATATTTTTGTCGAGTGTTATAACATTAACTATTGTATATTTTGTGCACATATTGAATTATCTGATAGAACCCAGGAAATCTCTCAGTCTTTCTGACTTGGGATTTCCGAATATTTCGTCCGGAGTTCCGCACTCAGCAATCACTCCGCCATCGATGAAGATTACCTTGTCAGCAACCTCTCTGGCAAAACCCATCTCGTGGGTTACAACCACCATCGTCGTGTTCTCCTCTGCAAGCCTCTTGATAACTCTCAGCACTTCACCTGTAATCTCAGGGTCAAGCGACGAGGTCGGCTCATCAAAGCAGAGGATATCGGGCTGCATCGCAAGAGCTCTTGCGATTGCTACTCTCTGCTGCTGTCCGCCGGAAAGCTCGCATGGATAATTATTCATTTTGTCCGCAAGACCTACTCTTGCAAGAAGGTCCTTCGCTCTTTCAAGAATCTCGTCCTCCGGCCATTTGCGACTGAGCTTCGGTGCCAGCGTCACGTTCTCGAGAGCCGTGTATTGAGGGAAAAGGTTGAACTGCTGAAACACCATTCCAAGATGCAGTCTATTCTCTCTTATCTCGGCATCCGAGATGCTTGGGCAGCTTCCGTCATAGATTACCTTGTCGTTAATTGACAATGTGCCGCCGTCTGCTCTCTCAAGGAAATTGATGCAGCGAAGCAGAGTTGTCTTACCTCCTCCCGAAGGTCCGATTATTGCGAGCACCTCTCCTTCTTCAATCGAGAAGTCCACGCCTTTGAGAACCTTAACATCACCGAAAGACTTGGTGAATCCTTTAACTTCAAGTATTGACATGTCATCCTCCTAATTGAAATATGAAAGCTTCTTCTCGATTCTTCCAAGCACAATCTGTACAAGTCCTGTGAAGGCGAGATAGTAAACCGCAGTCATGAAGAGCGGCCAGATAAGTCCGGCAGACTTGATGAAGTTCTGACCTGCCCATATTACCTCGTATACTGCAATTACTCTTGCAAGAGATGTGTCCTTAACGAGAGTGATAATCTCATTGCCCATAGGAGGAAGAATTCTCTTTATCACCTGCAGAAGAACTACGTTGAAGAATATCTGGCGCTTCGTTAGTCCGAGAACCTGTCCCGCTTCATACTGTCCTTTAGGAATGCTTTCTATTCCTCCTCTGTATATCTCGGAGAAGTAGAATGCATAGTTGATAATAAATGCTGCAAGCACTGCAACAAATCTTCCCTCGTTACCGATCCCCCAGATATTTGTTCCGAAGATTAGTCCCGGGCCGTAGTATACCACAATAAGCTGGAGCATCAGCGGTGTTCCTCTGATGACCCAGATCATGAATCTTACAACTGCTTTAAGCGGCTTGAACTTGCTCATCGAACCGAATGAAATAATAAGTCCGAGAGGAAGCGCACCGAGAAGAGTCAGTACAAAAATCTCAATTGTCTTTCCGAAGCCTATCGTCAGCTCGGCCATTACTGTCTGAAACATGAATACTCCTTATACCTCACATATTATCACAGGATACCGCACCGTCAGGCCCGCCTCTTATCCGTGATTAAGGCTGCGCACTAAGCGCAGCCTTAGTATTATACCATATAACCGCCGAGCGGTGACTACTTCTGCTCAATCAGTGATGCACCAATCTTGTACTGATCTGCGCAGGTCTGCATTGAACCGTCAGCATACGCATCAACGAAGAATGCGTTCAGCTTCTCTGCAAGGTCTGAACCCTTTCTGAATCCAACGCCGTACTGCTCGCTTGAGAGCTTAGCTGCTGTTGCAAGGTCAGGGTATGATGTTCCCTCACCGATCATTGCATCAGCCATGAGAAGATCGATGATGCATGCATCTGCAGTTCCTGCCTTAACCTCCATGAGAGCGTTAGCCTGTGTCTGAACCTCAGTAACCTGGAACTCGTTGTCAGCTGCAACCTGAGCGCCTGCTGAACCTGCCTCTACTGCGAATACGAGCTCCTTGCAAGCCTCTGCATCCTGATACTTGTCAGCCTTGTCAGCGCTTACAACTACAACCTGTCCATTGTCACAGTATGCGTTTGAAGTCTCCATTGCCTCCATAACAGCATCTGTGAGAGTCATTCCATTCCATACTACATCAATGCTCTTGTTCTCAAGCTCGAGCTCCTTCTGATCCCAGTCGATCTCTACGAACTCACACTCAACGCCGAGTGATTCAGCGAAAGCCTTAGCCATGTCAGCATCGAATCCGATCCAGTTGCCGTCGTCATCCTTGTAATCCATAGGTGCGAAATCAGTGATTCCTACTACCAGCTTGCCCTGCTCGGCAACATATTCCGAATCAGCAACATCCTCGCTGCCGCCGCCGCAGCCTGTCATCATCACCATTGTTGACAGCGCCATTACTGCTACAAGAAGCATTGACAAAAACTTTTTCATTTCAGTGTTCCCCCATCTTTCGTTTAATCTTTTCAATTCACGCATGCCAGGTTGATCTCTATTCTGCTTTAGCGTGTTAAAGTATTACTGTGATGAAGTTATAATAACGCGGTTTTTGTGCTTTGTCAACAGTTTTCTCTCCGGTAAAACGATTTTTTTGTTAGAAGCACATATCCCGCTTCGAAGATGGATGTGTCTGAGCCAGAGGTTAATGCCTCAGCATGGCCGCTGCTCCGGTTAGGCCGTCGCTTAGAAGACGCTCCGGCAGCTACCTGTCGTACAGCCTCTCCATCTCACTTTGGATTCTCTTGTAGAACTCCTCTCTCGTGCAGTCCTTCACGAGGTCCTCCATGATGTTTCCGTCCTTCAGGAGAATGACTCTTTTGCACCTGCTTGCCATGTATGCATCGTGTGTAACCATTGCTATGGTTTTGCCCATCTCCTCGTTAATCCTGCACAGCTCGTCTATTACGATTCTTCCCGACTTGGTGTCAAGGTTGCCTGTAGGCTCGTCTGCAAGAATAACCTCAGGGTCGTTGACAAGGGCCCTTGATATGGCAACCCTCTGCTTCTCCCCTCCCGAGAGGTCATATGAGTTCTTGTCGAGAAGCTGCTCTATCTCGAAGTGAGCTGCAAGCGCCTCAGCTCTCTTTATGCATTCTGAAGACGGCTTTTTGTCCATTATCATCGGAAGCATGATGTTCTCTCTTACAGACAGGCTGTCCATAAGATAGAAGTCCTGGAAGACGAAGCCAATGCTTCGCCTTCTTATATCCGAAAGCTCCTCGTCGACAAGTCCGGCCGTGTTTCTTCCGTCGAAAAACACTCTTCCGCCGGACGGCTTGTCGATAAGTCCGAGAGTCTTTATAAGTGTAGTCTTGCCGCACCCTGATTTGCCCATTATGGCTACGAACTCACCCTCTTCAATGCTTAGGTCAATGTCGTTAAGCACAACGATTGACGTTGTATCCTCAGTTGATTTTCTGTATTTTCTGACCAGCTTTTCTGTTCTAATCTTCTGCATTACAGGTCCCTCTCAATCTTTCTTGTCGCAAGAGCCTCAAACAGTCTTGTTCCTGCGAGCTGAACGGCGAAGCTTACAAGGGCAAGAACAACCCATAGCTTCATGTATTCTGCGCATGCGGCTGCATCGTATTGTCTAAGCCTCCACATGAGCACGGTAAACAGAATCGAAAGCGCGTCTCCGAGAAGCACAGGCACGTAGAGGAAGGTTCCTCTGTCCTTCTTAAGCAGCTTAAGTCTGTCCTTCCTTGACATTCCAAGGCATTTGAGGTGCATGTGAAGTCTCTGTTTCTCTGCTGTTTCGGATTCCTTCTTTGTGTAGATGAAAATGGTGCTTACTATCATGAGTATCACTATGATCATTCCGTTGGTAACGACTTTCATCGCATTCTCGACAGTTCGCTGTTTAGCCAGCTCCTCTGTTCTGTAGCTTGACGGAACTGAGGCATCGATCCTGTTATCGAAGGCATGTCTCTCGTCGAAGCGGTCTGC
>CAMFZN010000047.1 GCA_946006945.1 uncultured Clostridia bacterium
GGCTTGGAAGAATACCGTATCTCTACGATTTCTACTCGAATCAGGAGATTGATCCGATGCTTATTGCAAGCGAGTATAAGTCGTACTACGGATTTCTCAAAGCTGTAGAGCCTGACTATGTACATGAGCTTACTAATCAGGATGAACTTACACTTGAGTATCTTTCCAAAACAGTGCTTAGCGGTGTAAGACCTTGTGAGCTAAAGCTCCTCAGTGAAATAATGGATCATGGGCAGGTTAATCCATCTGAGCTTAGTGATATCCTAAAAGAAGAGTATGGCTACGAAGCAGCTCCTGAAATGGTTGACAGTTATGCTGATGTTTTAAGAGGCAGATTTGTATCAAAAGATTCCGAGCTTGAGAGGTACTCAAATATTGAGATTCTGAGACGTGACGATGCAGGAATGATAAGGCGAATGGAGAGCTTCGTAAAGAGACTTCAGAACAATGAGTTTAATAAACTCATGAATGATATTATTAATGTCGGCCTTGCACGATACAATGATATCTATCGAGACGGCAGCTCAAGCAGATTCGTTCTGTATGAGAAGTACACCAGAAGAGACGTAAGTTTTCTTATGAATTCAGAAAGAGACCTTTCATCAACCATGTACGGGATGAAAAGGTTCGGAGATGATGTATTCCTGTTTGTCACTTATCATAAGGTGTCACCAGACGATGAGACACGTGAATTTGTTGAGGGAAAGCCTGACTATGCTGATGAGTTCATAAATGATGTGATATTCAAATGGGACTCGCAGATTGGATCAGGTCCTGAGAGTAAATATATGAATGATGTTAACAGCGCCTTAAGGAAGCACCTTTTTGTCAAAAAGAGTGATGCAGAGAAGAACTTTTATTATATGGGCACGTTTGACATAGTCGAGCAGCACGGTGATATCAAGATGGATAACTCTGGAAGAAACAGGCCTATAACCAAGGTTACAATGAAAATGCACAATGCTGTCAGGGAGGATCTTCTGAGATATCTGCAGAGCAGCATTAGTGTGGAGGTTAAGTAGATGAAGACAGTTGAGGTTGTTGCAGCAATTATAATTAAGGACGGCAGGGTTTTTGCCACGCAGCGGGGATACGGCGAGTTTAAGGACGGCTGGGAGTTCCCGGGAGGAAAGATTGAGCCGGGAGAATCTCGCAAAGAGGCTCTTGTGAGGGAGATTAAAGAGGAACTTGATGCGGATATAAGGGTAGGGAGCCTGCTTGAGACGGTTGAGTATGATTATCCTGCCTTTCACCTCACGATGCACTGCTTCTTCTGTGAGCTTATCTCGGAGGATATTGTTCTGAAGGAACACGAGGATGCGAGATGGCTCTCGGAGGAGGAACTAGGCACAGTTGACTGGCTGCCGGCAGATGTCGGATTGATAGATAAGATTTTTGCATAAAGACGCAAACACCCGAATGGAAACTGATTCCATCCGGGTGTTCGCTTTAATGATATGAGTTTATTTGTTATGTCTAAACTATGTTGATTGTTTTGCTTCGTCCGTACATGCTTAGAGAACGATTCTTCCTGTAATAAGCATGAAGAGCGAGATTACACCGAGTATTGAGATTGCGATTGCAAGCAGCTTCTCGTAGCTCTGATTGAAGGTTGGTAGTCCCTTCTCCTTCTTGGTGAAGTGATAGATCAGCAGTCCCGGTGTATAGAGAACTGTTGTTACGAGAAGGTAGCTTAGGCCGCCGCCGTAGATCATCCAGAGACCGTATATGGTACCGAGGAGACCGAACAGCTTGGCATTGCCGTAGCCGCCTTCATTGCCGAGCCCTCTGCCGGTGAGACCGCACTTGAAGTAGAAGGCCGCACTCAGAAGGTAAGGGAGCATGATCATCGAAACACACAGATTGTAGAACAGAAGATATGCTGACTCACTGAAGTATGAAACAATGATAAAGAACTGGATGATAAGAGTTGTCACAACAGTTGAGAACACAGGAGCGCCGTGCTTGTTAACCTTTGCGAACTTCTTCATGAATACACCCTGCTCGGCAGCCTGGTAAGGAGCCTCGCATGCGAGGATTGTCCAGCCGAGAATCGCTCCGCAGATTGAGAGGATGATACCGATTCTTACCAGGGCAGCTCCCCACGCTCCTACTGCTGTCTCGAGAATTCCTGACATCTGAGGGTTCTCCATTGCAGCGAGCTGATCGTGTGGAACAACTCCGAGCGAGAGCATTGCAACCATCACGTAGATTGCAAAGATTCCGGCAAAACCAATGAATGTCGCCTTACCGATATCCGATGACTTCTTCGCTCTTCCCGAGAGAACGACAGACGCCTCTATACCGATGAAGGACCATACTGTTGACATTGTTGTTGCTCTGATCTGGTTAACGAGAGAAACATCAGTTCCCTTGCCCCAGAAATTATCCATGAACACTGCTGGATCGAAGGCCTTAACCACGATTACCGCAATCATAAATACGAAGATAGGGATGAGTTTGGCAAGTGTTGTAAAGATATTTACAAGAGTTGCCTCCTTAACTCCTCTCATCATCAGAAGGGCAGCGCCCCAGACAATCAGTGAACCACAGATTGTTGAGAGGAGATTGCTTCCGTTGCCGAATACCGGAATGAAATAGTTAAGTGTTGTAAAGAGCAGCGCCATGTAGGATACATTGGTGAAAAGAGCACTGATCCAGTATCCGTAGGCCGATATGAAGCCTACATACTCGCCGAAGCCCTCTCTCGCATAAGAGAAGATTCCGTTGGTGAGGTCAGGTCTGTACTTATTCAGGCCAAAAAAACATTGCAGCAGACAGAATATTCCGACTCCGCAGATAATCCATCCAACTACAATCGCTCCGGAATAGGCACCTGCCGCTGCCATATCTCCGGTAATAGTAAAAATACCCGATCCTATTGTCGAGCCGATAATCATCGCAATCAGCGCAATAAGACCAAGCTGTCCGGCAGACTTGTTCTGTTCGTTGTTCATTTTAAGAAAACCTCCGTTGATTATGCAAGTTGACATAATAAAAGAGGATGCCGCTTGAAATAATTTGGGGAAAAATCGGGCACCCTCTCACTCACTTGACAGAAGTTTAACAAATAAAATCTGCGAGGTCAACACATTAATTAAAAATTGTACGCATATTTCGTACAAAAAAATAAGCAGCATAGTTCGGGAGTCTCCCGGCATGCCGCTTAGTGTTTTTGCCCGTATGCTAGATGCTCTTCGGTCTTTCGAGTCTTGCTCCAAGGCAGCTGAAAAGCTCGTGGGTGATAGTGCCTGCGCTCTCGGCAACCTCCTCAGCTCTTATCTCCTTGTCGCCGTCTTTGCCAATGAAGATTACCTCGTCTCCGTTTCTTACTCCAGGAATATCTGTAACATCAATCATCAGCTGGTCCATGCATATCCTTCCGATTCCGTAAGCGTACTCGCCGCGAACGAGAACCTTCAGTCTACCGTTACTGAGGCTTCTTGGAATTCCGTCTGCATATCCGATCGATATGGTTGCAACCTTGGTCGGCCTTTCTGCTGTGAAGCATCTTCCGTAGCCCACGGTCTCTCCGGCTTCAATCCATCTAAGGGATACGACCCTCGATTTGAGCGTAAGAACAGGCTTGAAGCTTGTCTCTTTAGAGATGTAATCCGCATCCTCAGTCTTGGTTCCATACATAAGAACACCAAGCCTTACGTAATCCGAAGCTGCGTGTGTGTAATTAATCGCTGCGAAGCTTGCAAGCAGGTGAGAAGTGCCCGGATTGCAGCCTCTGTCCTTAAGCATGTCTGCGAACTCATTAAAGTATTCAATCTGCTTCTCTGTGTACTCTGTGCTCTCAGGCTTGTCTTCTCCTGCAACGCACATGTGTGTGAAGATGCCTGTAACCTTAAGAGGGGAGGCGTCATAAAGCTTAACGGCTTCATTGATATCATCCTTGGTATATCCTATGCGGTGCATGCCTGAGTCAACTGCGAGGTGAGCTCTGATTCTTCTTTTTCTTCTGTGGCAATAGTCACTTAGAAGAATGCCATAGTCCGGTGTCGGTACTGTCTGGATGATGTCGTGTGCAGCAATCTCGTCGAAGTACTCGGGATCTGTGTATCCGAGGATAAGAATGTCTTCTTTAATACCTGCATTCCGAAGTTCCTTGGCCTCATCGAGAGATGCGACGCCGAAGAAGTCAACTCCCATCTCACAGAGAGCCTTCGTAATCTGAACGGCCCCGTGTCCGTATGCGTTCGCTTTTACAATAGCAAGAATGCCGGTACCATCCGGAAGCAGCCTCCTGTATTCGTTAATATTGTTAAGCAGAGCCTCTCTGCTAAGTTCAATCCATGCTCTATTCATTTTATGAAATCCTCCTGTACATAACAGCTTATATTTTACCATATTGACATAACCTGAGTTAAGTTTAATAATTGGGCTGGTGAATAAAATAACAAATGGAGACCCCTGAATATGAAACAGAGAATAATCAGCACTTTGGCTGCAGTCTTCGGCCTGGCCGTTGCTGCATTCGGTGTTGTCGGCTTCGTGCTTAATGCTGACATCACAATGGGAAGCGCAACAGGCGCTGCAAGAATAGTACAGTACTACTTCGGACTTCCGATATCGACGACGGTTGGAATTGTCAACGTGACACTTCTGCTCGCGGGACTGCTGGTTCTGGGACGAGGCTTTTTTGCCTCAACCGTATTCTGCTCCCTTGCGTATCCGGTGTTCATCAGAATCTTTGAGAACATACCGGCGGTAGGGAAGATCAGCTGTGACCCGGTAGTCATGATGATGTGCGGCGCGCTTTGCATCGGCGGAGGAATGGGACTTGTAATCTGGTCCGGAGCATCGACAGGCGGAACGGATATCATAGCCATAATCCTCAACAGGAAGCTTGGGATTCCGCTTAGCCCTCCGATGTATCTGATCGACGGAGTCGTGATTCTTCTTCAGGCGCTTATTGCGGAGAATATCGAGACTGTTCTCCTCGGAATCGTCATGACAATTGCTTATTCCGTAATTGCAGGAATTGTTGCTGTGGGAGGTAATCCTGCAGTAAATGTAATGATAATAAGTGAGAATTATGAGGAGATTAGAGAAAGTCTTAAGGAACTTGTTGTCGGCTTCACGATGATTGACGGCGAGACGGGTTATACCCGCGACTTCAGAAAACTCGTATTTTGCGTGGTGTCCAAAAGAGACCTCGTCATGATAAGAGAGGCGGTGCAGCGCATTGATCCTGCGGCATTCATCTCTATCTCTAATGCAAGCGAGGTAAGAGGAAGAGGCTTCTCCTTCGACATAGGGCTTCGCAAAGAAATAAGACGCCGCGGCAGCAATGTGTGATAGAATATAGAGGCACGGAGAACTAATTGTGCAGGAGAGGAGATAATAAGTTATGACAGTTTACAAAGAAAGAATCGATAAGCTAAGAGAGCTTATGGCAGCTAAGGGAATCGACGCATACGTTATTCCTACAGCCGACTTTCATTCAAGTGAGTATGTAGGCGAGCACTTCAAGGCAAGAGCTTACATCACAGGCTTCACAGGCTCATACGGAACTGCGATCATCGGAAGAGAAGAGGCAGGCCTGTGGACTGACGGAAGATACTTCTTCCAGGCAACCAATCAGCTTGAGGGAAGCGGCGTTAAGCTGATGAAGATGTTCGTTGACGACACTCCTTCAACAACCGAGTGGCTCGCACTCAACATTCCGGAGGGAGGAAAGGTTGCATTCGACGGCAGAGTTCTCTCAATGGGAGAGGGTCAGGAATATGAGGATGTGCTTGCTGCAAAGGGCATCAGCATCGACTTCGAGGAGGACCTCGTTGATGATGTATGGACTGACAGACCTGCTCTTTCTGAGAAGCCTGCATTCTTCCTTGAGGAGAAGTACACAGGCGAGAGTGTTGAGTCAAAGCTTGCAAGAGTAAGAGAGAAGATGGCTGAGGCCGGAGCAAGCGTTCACATCATCGCATCACTTGATGATGTATGCTGGTTATACAACTTCAGAGGAGATGACATCGACTTCTTCCCGCTCGTGCTTTCATACACAATAGTAGGTAAGGATTATGCCAAGCTCTACGTTAACCCTGACAAGCTCGATGATACTATCAGAGCAGAGCTTGCCAAGAACAATGTAAGCGTTCATCCATACAATGACATCTACGAGGATGTTAAGCAGCTTTCAGCTGACGATGTAGCTCTCATCGACCCAATGAAGATGAACTACGCTCTTTATAAGAGCCTTGGATGCAGAAAGGTTGAGGGCGCTAACCCAACAATTCTCATGAAGGCCATGAAGAACCCTGTTGAGCAGGCTAACATCAGAGAGGCTCACATCAAGGACGGAGTTGCTGTAACAAAGTTCATGCACTGGGTTAAGACCAACTACGACAAGATGGACATCACAGAGCTTACCTGCGTAGACAAGCTTACTGAGTTCAGAGCTGAGCAGGAGGGATATATCAGAGACAGCTTCGAGCCTCTTCAGGCCTTTGCTGATCACGCTGCAATGATGCACTACTCACCTTCAAAGGAATCAGATGTAAAGCTTGTTGCAGGCAAAATGCTCCTCAGCGACACAGGCGGCGGCTACCTCGAGGGTTCAACAGACATCACAAGAACTTTCATCCTCGGTTCAATTGATGACCAGATGAAGCAGTACTTCACAGCAGTTGTAAGAGCGATGATGAGCCTCTCAAGAGCTAACTTCCTCTACGGCTGCCACGGATATACACTCGATGTTCTTGCAAGAGGTCCTATCTGGGATATTAACAAGGACTTCCAGTGCGGAACCGGTCACGGTGTAGGATACCTCGGAAGCATTCATGAGCCTCCTACAGGCTTCAGATGGTACATCGCTCCTTCTAAGAATGAGCATCACCAGATTGAAGAGGGCATGGTAATGACTGACGAGCCTGGTATCTATGAGGATGGTGAGTTCGGTATCAGAATCGAGAACGAGTTCATCGTACAGAAGGGTGAGCAGAACAAGTATGGTCAGTTCATGCATTTCGAGACTATCACTTTCGCTCCAATCGACCTCGACGGTATCGATCCAGAGTACATGACCAAGCCTGAAAGAGAGTGGCTGAACAACTACCACCAGCAGGTATTTGAGAAGATCGGACCACACCTCAATGACGAGGAAAGAGAGTGGCTCAAGGAGTACACAAGAGCAATCTAAGAATTACGGTTGCATAATATAATAATCAGAGTAATAATAAATGTGGCGGCTGCATATAGTAAATGTGTGCTGCCACATTTTGCTTGCGAAAGGAATTGTTATGATTAAGCTTAATGATGCTGCAAAGGAATACGTGGCAAGGCTTGGCATGAACGATATCGTCCTCGATGTTATCAGGTTCACAAGCTGATGTGCGCCTCCGAAGCTGGAGGTGTCGGTAAGTTTTACCGGCGAGAGTGAGGCTGTCATGCTGGGCAAGGGGTACCTGTCGGATGACAGCGAGATTGGCAAGGTGTATTATCCTTCGAAGGGTGTAATATGCGATGACGAGATTGAGGTGCTCTACGAGCGCAAGCCGTGGCTCGAGGCTTTTCGTGTTGTCGGGATAAGGCCGGTTCTTGAGAAGAGAAGAGGGCCGGGAACGCTTGAGCTTTCTGATTTCGAAAAACTTGCGGGCGAATTCTGCGATTTAGTCAGGAAGAAGAACGAGTCTCCGGGCTGTTATTTCCTCAGGATGACGGAGCATTACTGTCGCCTATGCGAGGAGTGCAGCAGCGGGCGCAAAGGGTCTTCCGGCAGAATTTCTTGCTCGATGTTCATGGGTTTCGTCGAAAACATGTGGCGAGAAGGTGATGCGTGGACGGGGCAGCTTGTCGACAGCGAGATTCTGCCTGTTATCTCAAGGAGCAGTGAGGCTTGGGAGCTGCTTCGTAATGTGGCATCGGAGGATTTCG
>CAMFZN010000048.1 GCA_946006945.1 uncultured Clostridia bacterium
CAAAAGAGCAAGCAAAAAGCTGTATGACAGCGTCAAAAGTCATACAGCTTGAATTCATACTGATTGGTGATTCGTGCGGCAATCAAGGAATTAAAGGGCATAACTCTTAACGCTATTGTTCATAAGGACTAGGCCTAGAATAGCGCTTAGGAGAATGCTGATAATAATGATTGCCATCATGCTCTGCATCGAATCCGCTTCCTTTCTTTGTTATCGTGTACTAATATTACACCCATATATGTTATCCGTCAACAAAGAATTTATTGAATTGTCTTGTTATTTTTGTGTCTTTCAACCAATAATACTATCTGCTTGCATTCTGAGGTCTTAGGACGTTCACTACTGCAAGCAACTCATCGTCTGTGTCGATGGTTGATTTCTTGTGCTCTATCACACTTGGAAGAAATGCAGTGAAGCTTCTTCTTGTTGCAATATCATCAAGCCCGAAGCCGTGCTTGTCACTCCTGAAATGCATTGGGATTACCATCTTCGGTTCAATGGCGTTCATAAGTGCAACTGCTCCCGCTCCATCAATAGTATATTTACCCCCGATAGGAATAAGAGCAACATCAAGATTCCTTAGCTTAGACAGTTCCTCCTCTTCAAGCTCCCTTTCAATATCACATCCAAGATCACCGAAATGCGCAAGCCTTGTGTTTCCATCAGATATTATGGTGATCCTGTTCTTACCTCTCTTGGCTCCGTGACATTCATCGTGATATGTCTCAATAGAGGTTATCTCGAAAGGGCATTCTGCACCCTCTGTCAGATGCACATTCTCAACAGCATTGTGATCATCGTGATCATGACTTTTGATAACAAGCTCTGCCTCCTCATCAATATCATCGAGACCTGGTATCATTCCGCTCTTATACGGATCGATGATTATCCTGTATCCGTCCTTCTCGATTCTGAAAGCCGAATGTCCGATATAAGTAATTAGCATACAATCACCCTCTTTCCACAAAGCATAACTGTTCAGTAATTATCTAAACTATCAGTTCAAATGCACTCCTGATAGTGCTTATCTCTATTGTTTCTGCCCCAGGCTGATACTCTCCGTCAAGAGTCCATGGAACATTTTCGTCTATCTCCACTCTTATATCCCTGGCACTGAAGAATTCAATATCATCCGCCTCAAGTTTTCCATCTATCATGCTTCGAATTGTTTCATTAAGTGCAGAAACACTTTCCGGAGATTTGACCATCAGAACCTCCATAAGCCCATCATTCATGTCGATATCAAAATGGTCGAGCTTCAGTATTCCAGCAACCGACGTTGAATTGCACACAGCACCAAAAAGATAATTGCCGTCACATATCCTCTCATTAGGGGTGCCTTCATCAGCAATTATTCTCGCGTGGATTGGTCTAATATCAACAGCATCCCTTATTCCCTGAAGAATATAAGCGGTGTGACCAAGTACATTCTTCAGGTTCTGTGGAACCTTATATGATGTGCTTGTAAATGCTCCAAATGATGCGATATACGTAAAGTATCTTCCATTGAAGCTTCCTATATCAAGCTTCCTTGGAGCTCCATCTACCGCTCTTGCCGCACTCTCAAGCACGCCCTTCGGAAGTCCTACGCTTGATGCGAAATCATTGGTGCTTCCCGATGGAATATAGCCTATTCTGCACGAGGATCCGCTCCTTACGATTCCGTCTATTACCTCATTTAAAGTTCCGTCTCCTCCCGAGACAATTATTCTGTCGACCTCATTTCCGTAATCCATTGCATACTGCCTTGCATCTCCTCTTCCTCCGGTCAGGAGAATTGAGGTCAGATAACCGCTGTCCGAGTACTTCTGAACAATATCCGACAGCATCTTTGACGCCTGCATTGTTCCGGACTTCGGATTCATGATAAGCAACAGTCTTCTATCCTTATTAATCATAACAGCTTCCTGATATCCTTCTTTCTCTTCTCTTCGAGTTCTTCGCGGTATCCCTTGACATATCTTAAGCTTGCCTTTACCGCTATCGATTCATAATTATCCCTTTCTCTGCCTTCGCTATCAATGTATTTATTGAGAAGAATATGTGAATCTTTCTTGGACGCCTTGATGAGATATTCCTTGATTCTAGGCGGTGTAAGCCTGTTTCTCTTAAGCACATCGTCCCATGCCTTGTTAAACATCATTCCGATACAAATTACAAAAGAAATGATGTAGAACCACAGCATCATCGCAATGATATTGGCAAAAGAACCATACAGCAGGTTGTAGTTCGACGCTCTCTCGATATACATTGAGTACACCCATGTCGCTATTGTGATTCCGAATGTTGCAACAACAGCACCGGGAATCAGTGATTTTAAGGGAACTCTTATCCTTGGAAGAATATAATAATTCACAAGAATCATGACAAAGAAAAGTGACATGAGAAGAACGCTCTTCATCTGAATTATCCACGCAAGGAATTCATTGTTGCCAAAGGCTCTATATAAGAAGTTCTCACCATAAACATATATTACAAGCGAGAAAGCAATGGCAACTATCGCTAGCAAGGCAGTGGGAATTGCCAGAAAACGCTCGACCATGAAGTTGAATCTGTATCTTCCCTCACTTATTGTATAACTTGTAAGACGCGCAAGTGAACATTCCAGGCTTGAAGCAGCCCATAAAGCAAGTGCAATGAGAAGCACATTGGTTACACCAACATTTGATGCATCAAAAAGTCCAAGCACCATGCTGCTCATGTGACTGTCAAGATGGCTCTCAATCCACGTCCTTATGAAATCAAGTGACACATCAAAAACACCCAGAAGCTGTGAGAGCACAACCAGGCTGGGAACGCTCGCCATAAGGAAAAAATACGCTATCTGAGCAGCAATCCCCTGATAGTACTGATCGTCGAACTGCCTCCACACATGGAAGACCATATTCTTCAACCTTTCGCCCGTTACAGGCAGCTTATCGCTTTTCTTCATTAAGCAACATCTCCAGTTCGGACAAGGCCTTAGCCCTGTGACTTATGGAATTCTTGATCTCAGAGCTAAGCACGCCGAAACTCCTGTCATAGCCATCCGGAATAAAGAGCGGATCATATCCGAAGCCTCCTTCTCCGTCAAGACATCGATCAATTCTTCCTTCAACGGTACCTTTCGCAACCAGCTTTCTTCCATCCGGAAACAGCATTGTAATTACAGATACGAATCTCGCACTTCTTTCTCCGTCCGGAACACTCTCCATTCTCCTTAGAAGAAGCTCGTTGTTATCATCATCGGTGCAGCCCTCACCGGCGTATCTTGCAGAGTACACACCTGGCTCTCCTCCAAGAGCATCTACAACCAGCCCGCTGTCATCTGCAATTGTCGGACAGCCCGAAGCCTCCATAATTGCCTTGGCCTTCAGATATGAATTCTCCTCAAATGTAGTTCCGGTCTCCTCTACCTCGAAGGCCGGTATGCCTGCATCGTCTCTTGATACCACATCCATCCCGTATTTGGAAAGGATGATTCTCATCTCTCTGAGCTTACCCTCATTTCTTGAAGCAAGAATTACTTTCATTTTGCACTACTCCTGTGATTCTTCCTCTGCAACCTTAAGCATTATCGCACACTCTATTCTCTTCCTGTGCAGCCTGCATCCGAAATCATATACCTTGTTGATATCTCCGTTAGAATGCAGGTTGTTCGCAGCGCAGCCGCCTGCACAGTAGAGCTTAGCCCAGCAGTCGCTGCAGTTATCCCTTGTGTAAATATTGTTGCCCTGTCTGAAAACATCTAGAACCTCATCATGAGTTATTCCGTCGTATATGTTTCCAACCAGCATTGAGTCGTCGCCAACGAACTGGTGACATGGATAAAGGTCTCCGGTAGGAGTTACCGCAAGATACTCAGTTCCGACGCCGCAGCCTGCAACTCTCTTGTATATGCATGGACCTCCTGTGAGGTCTACGTTATAGTGATAGAAATTAAATCCTTCTCCCTCTTCTCTTCTCTTAAGCATCTCAAGAGCAAGCTTCTCATACTGTTCCTCAAGATAAGGCACATCCTCCTCAGTTAAGGCGTACGGCTCTCCGGCAAAACACACCACAGGCTCCATGCTTGTCTCCTTAAATCCGCTGTCAGCCATGTGGATGACATCCTTCACGAAATCTTTGTTGTATGCCGTATACGTTCCTCTCATGTAGTATTCCTTCGTACCCCTGTCGTCCACAAGGCGCTTGAAGTTGTCCATGATTGCGTCGTATGTTCCGTCTCCGGTCTTGCTCTTTCTCATTCTGTCATGAGTCTCTCTTCTTCCATCCATCGAAAGAACAACATTTCCCATCTCGCGATTTGAGAAATCAATCACATCGTCATCAATCAGGACTCCATTGGTAGTGAGAGTGAAATTGAATATCTTGTCATGCTTCTTCTCCAGCTCTCTTCCGTATCTGACAAGCTCCTTGCATACATCCCAGTTGAGAAGAGGCTCTCCACCGAAGAAATCCACCTCAAGATGTCTTCTCGTGCCTGAATTCTCAACGAGATAGTCGAGAGCTCTCTTTCCTACCTCAAGAGACATAAGTCCGGCTTTGCCGCTGTATTCTCCCTTGCCTGCAAAGCAGTACTCACAGTCCATATTGCAGCCGTGAGCAACATGGAGACAAATTGCCTTGAGAACCGACTGCTTCTGTTTAATATCTCCTGCTATCTCCTCAAATGGATCCTTTGAGAAGAGAAGGCCTTCCTTCTTCAGAGCCTCAATATCCTCAAGGACCTCACTGATGTCAGCCTCTGTAATCCCAGCTTCTGCATACTTAGAGAGAATTGAATCAGTAATCTCCTCTGCAGTGCTGCCTTCGTACATTCCTATAATATCATAAGCGACATCGTCAACTGAATGAACCGATCCGCTGTTGGCATCCATTACTATGTTGTATCCGTTTAACTTATACTGGTGTATCATCTATTATCTTATCCTCTATCCTGAATATGTTAGTAACAAAAAAAGCGCTGCATGCGCAGCGCCCTTCATCAGCTATCTGTCCTTGTTCTGCTCGCAGTGCTGATTAGCAACAGCGCAAGAAGTCTTGCTTGCTGACTGACATGAAGTCTGACACTCACCGCAGCCGCCGCTTACAACTGACTTAGCCATATTTCTTGTTGAAACTGTCTTAATTCTGCTCATTTAGAAATACCTCCTATCTTCTATTGAAAAAAGAATACCATATGGAGCCCGTAACTGCAACAATTCTGTGTTCAAAAGAGCCCTTCAGACACCCACTGACAGCACTATCTCAGCCATGAATACTGATTGAGAATCAGAAGCTGGAAGGCAGCGTACAGAACGACATAGTCATCATCGAGACTGCATACTACCATGTTTGATGTCTTTCCGAGATCGTCAAATATAATCTTTGCTGAGCAGCCCGTATATGCAACAGTTTCTCCATCCTTAGTTATGCAGTAGTTAAGTGAGAGCTTGGCCCTGTTGACAGCCTGGAAGCTGTTCGCAGTAAATGTTCCTGCTTCAGTCATGATTACATATCTGTCATTATCACTCTTCTCTTTAGCAATTGATCCGAATTCTTCTCCGTCGGCATACAGCTTATAGCTGTCCTTCTCCTCTGTCGCCTCAACCCTTGCCATCTCACTTCCGTAGGCGTCTCTAAGAGTCAGAATGGCTCCATCAGTATTGTAATCCGCATTAAGAATGCTGTTACCCTCAGAATCGAATACTATTCCGTCATATGAATTATAATGATACAGATTAAACGGATCAAGCACAGCAGGAACCTTGTTGATGCCAGAGTTAAGAAGCTCCACAAGGTGGATGATATCATCAAGTAAAACAACAGACATCATCTTATATCCTGCAAAGAATGAATATCTTGCAGGTGTTACCTCAAAATCAGTTGTATCAATGATTGCCTCGAATCTTTCCCTTTCGGATTCAGGATAAGTGATGTTATCCATCCTTGCGGCACATCTGATATATGCCTTATTCTTCTGAATTCCAAGAACGATACAATCCTTAAAGCCGTTAGGTCCCCAGATAAGGACATCACCGGTGTATGCCTTGTGTCTTCCAATCCAGCACCTTCCTATCGGAGTCTCCATATCCTTAAATGCATCGTAAAGCTGCTCGACAGTAAGGTTCTGTGCATCAGTTTCCTTTTCGTACATCGCCTTATCAGCATACTTGCCCGCACCGCCGTTTCTATATATTGCAAAAGCAAGAATAAAGAATATTCCGGCCATGATAAACTTGCCGACTGAAAGCTCAAGGACTCCCATGAATGCGACGAGTATCATCATTATCTTACTTACATCCAGTTTTCTCATCACCAGACCTCCACACAAAAATCTAATATATTCTATCACATAAGAGCAAAACACAAAAGTGAATGCTTCTTCACTTGTACCAATCAGCCATCTTCATCTAATCGTCACATATATCAGAAAAACTTATAACGCTATTATATTGACTTATATTTCTGCCGATACTATAATAGTCACAAATGAAACCGCTTTTTATTGTGAGCACATCACATTATTTAAGAAAGCGTGAAGTAAAGATTGGAGATGTTATTATGTCTACTAACAAATCAGGAAAGAACTTTGGTTCCAGATTCGGATACATAATGGTCGCTGCAGGAGCTGCCATAGGTCTTGGTAATATCTGGAAGTTCCCATATGTTGCATATGGTGACGGCGGAGGAACATTCCTCATCATCTACATAATACTTGCAGTTCTTATGGGTCAGCCGGGAGTTCTTATTGAAACGGCAGTAGGTCGTCACTCAAGAGCGAATGCGGTTGATGCGTACGGAAATATCAAAAAGGGCTGGGGCTTCTTAGGAGCTATCAATGTTATCTGCACAACCATGATTGACTTCTACTATATGATAGTCAGCGGATATGTTGTTAAGTACGCTGTAGCATATGCGACCGGTGCACACTTCGGCGGTGACAAGGCTGCGTACTACGACGCATTCATTTCAGATCCTGTTGAGCCGCTGCTTTACGGTTTTGGCGTAATCCTTGTAACCTGTGTAATCCTTGGTTTTGGAATAACAGACAAGGTAGAGAAGATTTGCAAGGTAATTCTTCCTGCACTTCTCGTACTGCTTATTATCTGCGGAGTATGGGCACTGCTCATTTCACCTGGAGCAATCGACGGACTCAAGTGGTACCTCGTACCTGATGTATCAAAGCTTAATACTACAACAGTTGCAGATGCCTGCATGCAGGTTCTCTTCTCTGTTGGAATAGGCTGGGCGATCTTTATTACACTCGGTGCAAGCATTCCTGACGAAAACAACCTGAGAAAGGATTCCTCTTGGGTTGTAATCTGTGACTCTGCAATTGCAATACTTGCCGGTTTTGTAATTATTCCTTCAGTAGTCGGAGCAGGATCAGAGATGGCTTCAGGACCATCACTCGTATTCATGGCTATGACTTCGATATTTGAGCAGTTCCCGGGCGGCAAGATTATAGGCTTCCTCTTCTTCATGTCGCTTGTTTTCGCGGTATTCTCAACTGCATTCACAATCATGGAGATTCCTATGAAGGTCGTAAGAGAGAAGTTCAGCGTTAAGTCGTGGACAGCGGTAATTGTTGTCGGTGCCATCGTATTCATCGGCGGTATCTTTGCTTCCCTCTCACAGGGACACGGACTTCTGAGCAACGTGATGCTTCCATGGCTCGACTTCAGCGGATTGCACCACTACTGCATCTATGACTGGCTCGATGTCTTCTCAGGCTATGTTCTTCTCCCTGGAGGAACCTTCCTCACAGCAATCTTTGTATCAAGGATCTGGGGATGGGACAACCTCAATGCCGAGATTACAAAGGGAGGCGGAAGGCCTGTCAACAAGTGGGACAAGTTCACTATCGGATGGGCAATTCCAATCTGTACGCTGGTAGTAATTGCTCATGCATTCGGACTG
>CAMFZN010000049.1 GCA_946006945.1 uncultured Clostridia bacterium
TTCTTGACATTGTCGAGCACTCGATGTGCCAGCCCGGTCTTCCCATGCCCCATGGAGACTCCCATGCAATCTCGTCAGGCTGCTTGCGCGCCTTCCAGAGAGCGAAGTCGAGAGGATCGCGTTTAATCTCTTCTACTGCGATCCTTGCACCGGCCTCGAGGTCGTCAATGTTCTGTCCCGAGAGCTTGCCGTAGTCCTCGAACTTTCTTGTGCTGTAATATACATCTCCGTCAACCTCGTAAGCATAACCCTTGTCGATAAGAGTCTGTACGAAATCGATGATGTCATCAATGTGCTCGGATACCTTAGGATGAACATCGGCAGGAATAACATTAAGAGCTCCTGCATCTTCGAAATACTCCTTTATGTACTTCTCGGATACCTCAGGCGCTGTGATGCCCTCCTCCCTTGCTCTGTTGATGATCTTGTCATCTACGTCAGTAAAGTTCTGAACGAACTTTACATCATATCCGCGATATTTGAAATATCTTCTGAGCGTGTCAAACACAACGAACGGTCTCGCATTTCCGATATGGAAATAGTTATAAACCGTAGGTCCGCACACATATATCTTTACCTTGCCCTCCTCGAGAGGAATGAACTCCTCCTTCTGATTGGTAAGAGTGTTGTATATTCTCATATCATAAACCTCCTATTGCTGTGACAGTAACTAACCTATTATACACCGAGCAGGCCGCCTATTGCACCCATAATAATCAATACTATGAAAGGATTCTTCTTATACTTGCCGACAAGAAGAGCTGTCATGATGCAGATTGCTAACGATACGACGTCTACAGGCAGCTTGCACAAGGCTTCGGGCAAAAAGCCGGCGCCAAGCCGCGAAGCTCCCGCCACCGCAGGAAGCGTAAGGGTGATAAGCGCAGAGCCGATCATTCCGACAGTCACCGGGCGCACGCCGGCAAAAGCCCCTTTGACCGCACGGCTGTTTTTGTACCTCTCGGTCATCCTGGCAATAAGCGTAATCATGATAAATGACGGAATCGCTACACTTACAGTCGCTGCGACAGAGCCAAGGATACCGGCAGTCTCAAAGCCGACATAGGTTGCCGTGTTGATGGCAACAGGGCCGGGAGTGACCTGCGCGATTGCCACGATGTTGGCAAAGGTCTCAGAGCTCATGTCTGTGAACTCGGATATGCTGTCCCTGATAAGGGATATTATCGCAAGACCTCCTCCGAAGCCGAGAATACCTATCTTCATAAAGGCCCAGATAAGCTTGCTATATATCATCACTGCCTCCTTTCTTAAGTCCGATAACGACTCCGATTACAAGGAAGGCGAGAACGACGACTGCCACGTTCACATCAAACACCGCGATAAGCACAAAGCTTGCCAGCGCGGCGGCTGCGGACATCGGTCCCTTGACGGCCTTGCGTCCTACCTGCCACACCGATACGGCCACCAGGCCGGCAGCCGCCGCCCTGAGAGCCGCCATGATACCGAGTATTACGGGACTGCTTCCTATGGCAGTAAGGAAATTGGCGATCAGAAGTATCGCAGCGAACGAAGGCAGAATAACTCCGAACGTAGCAACGAGGGACCCAAGAAAGCCTCGTTTCCTGAATCCCACGTAAGTTGCCATATTTACCGCTATTACGCCGGGAAGCCCCTGACAGATTGCAATGATGTCCACCATCTCATCCTCAGTGAACCATTTCTTGTCCTCTACCATGGCCTTCTGGAGGATGGGAATCATAGCGACTCCTCCTCCGATGGTGAAGGCTCCCAGCTTAAGAAATACCAGAAATATCTCAAGCAGCATTACATACCAAATCTTTCTGCAAGCACGAGGTCAACAGCAGCCTGTACTGCATCAGCAGATGCCATTACGTTCATGTCTGACTCTCTTCTAAGCTTGTACTCAACCTTGTCCTCTCCTGCAAGCTTACCAACTGTGATACGAACAGGGATACCGATAAGGTCGGCATCCTTGAACTTTACGCCAGGTCTCTCATCTCTGTCGTCAACAAGAACCTCGATGCCCTTCTTCTCGAGCTCCTCCTCGATTGAAGCTGCAAGACCCATCTGAGTCTCATCTGCAGGGTTAACTACAGTTACGATTACCTCGTAAGGCGCTACTGATACAGGCCAGATAATTCCGTGCTCATCGTTGTTCTGCTCGATAACAGCCTGAAGAGTTCTTGTTACTCCTACGCCGTAGCAGCCCATGTGATATACACAGTCGTTACCCTGCTCGTCCTTGTACATTGCGTTCATCGAGTCTGAGTACTTTGTTCCGAGCTTGAAGATCTGTCCTACCTCGATACCTCTTGAGTGCTTGATTGGCTTGCCGCATCTTGGGCATCTGTCTCCCTCTGCAAGCACCTTGATATCAGTTACGATATCTCCAACATAGTCTCTTCCGTAGCATACACCTGTCTGGTGGTGATCCTCCTTGTTAGCGCCTGCGCACATGTTAACTGTGCCTACAAGCTCTGAGTCAACTACGATTCTGCAGTTCTTAAGACCTACAGGGCCGGTGAAGCCTCCAACGCAGCCTGTTACGGCACCCATTGCATCCTCATCAGCGAACTCGATGTAGTGCTCAGGAATTCCAAGAGCATTAACAAGCTTGATCATGTTGAGCTGTCTGTCACCTCTTACAAAGGCAGCTACATACTCAGCAGGGTTAAGATCATCATCATATGTTACGAACATGAGAGCCTTGATCGACTTCTCAACAGGAAGCTCGAGATAGTTGCACACATCCTCGATTGTCTTTGTTCCCGGAGTGAATACCTCCTTTAGCTCCTCCATCTCCTCAACAACAGGCGCATCGTCAGTGCACTCCGCTCTCTCGATTGTTGCAGCGTAATCGCACTCTGTACAGAATGCAAGCTCTGACTCGCCGACATCTGAAAGTGCTGAGAACTCGTGAGATCTTGATCCTCCGATAGGACCATTGTCAGCCTCTACTACTCTGAAGTTCAGGCCGCATCTTGTGAACATTCTCTCATATGCGCCCCACTCTGCCATATAGCTCTCATCAAGACCCTCAGGGTCTCTGTCGAATGAGTAAGCATCCTTCATGATGAACTCTCTTGATCTCATGAGGCCGTATCTTGGTCTAGCCTCGTCTCTATACTTGAACTGAATGTGATAGAGTGTCATAGGAAGCTCTCTGTATGACGAAACCTCGCTTCTTACGATGTCTGTGAATACCTCCTCGCAGGTAGGGTTAAGAATGAAATCTCTTCCGCCTCTATCCTGGATTCTCCAGAGCTCAGGTCCGTAAGCATACCATCTTCCGGACTCCTTCCACAGCTCTGCAGGATTAACATGCGGCATGTGAATCTCCTGTCCGCCGATTCTGTCCATCTCTTCTCTTACAATCTGCTCTATCTTTCTTACGCTCCTCCAGCCAAGTGGCATGAAGCCGTAGATACCAGCTGCGAGCTTTCTGATAAGATTAGCTCTTACCAGCAGCTTGTGGCTTACAAGATCCGCCTCCTTTGGCGCCTCTCTAAGAGTCTTAAGGTGCATTTTTGACATTCTCATAATTAAAATCTCCCTTCTATTGCACAGGTCGCGAGTGCCGCGATCCCTTCTCCTCTTCCCTCGAAGCCGAGCTTCTCTGTTGTTGTCGCCTTGACATTGACACAGCTTACGGGGATTCCCAGTATACTTGCTATATTGTCTCTCATCTCGGGCACATATGGTGCTAGCTTAGGTTTCTGTGCAATTATGGTTACATCTACATTGTTAACCTGCACGTCGCCGATAATCTTCATCACCTCCGCGAGCAGCATCCTGCTGTCTGCTCCCTTGTATGTGTCGTCTGAATCGGGGAAATGAATCCCGATGTCGCCCTTTCCGGCAGCGCCGAGAAGCGCATCCATCAGAGCATGAAGTGCCACATCCGCATCGGAATGACCGAGCAGTCCCAGCTCATAGGGGACTGGGGTCCCGCAGAGTATTAACGGTCTCTCCGGGACAAGTCTGTGTACATCATACCCTGTTCCAACTCTCGTCTTCATGGGTAAATCCTTTGCAATAGTAATTTTATTATTGGAAGGTGATCCTTCCGAAATAACAACCTTTATGCCTGCATGCTCCGCAACAGACGCATCGTCAGTTCCGACATAGCCGTCTCTTCTGCAAAGCTCGTAGGCATCGATTATATCGGCCAGATAGAAGCTCTGCGGTGTCTGTACACAGAACACATTGCTTCTTTCAATAACCAATGTGTTTATTATAGGATAGTTATCAGTTTCTTTCAACGAGCAATCAGATTTTCTAATGGAATCAGTAGCTCTTACAGCAGCTGTCGCCGCTCTGTGTTCCTTCATGGCAGCGAGATTTCTGTCGATTACTCCGGCGTCAACGCCAGGTCTTGCCGCATCATGAATGAGCACTATCGCCTCCTCAGGCGAAGCTCCAAGGTAGCCGGCCATTCTTACGGCCTCTCTAAGACCGTTAACAACCGAGTCTCCTCTGAGAGCGCCTCCCTTGACCTGAACAACAGGCTTAGCGCAAAACACTCTCAGAATCTCGCGGTATTCCTCCTCAAGGCTGCCGTCCTCCGGCGACACGACAACTACTCCGTCAATCGCACTGTGCTCGTAGAACTGTCTTACCGACTCGCCAAGAACTGTTCTCCCCTTGTAGGGAAGAAGCTGCTTGGGAGTATCGATGCCCATTCTGCTGCCCTTTCCTGCAGCCACAATTACTGCAATGTTAACCATACCTCTCTCCTCTTTAACAATAACCTTGTATATGCACCCTTGAGGACAGGTGCCGGGGTCTAAGCGGCCTCAGTACTTGTTCGCCATAATTTAAGCGAACAAAAAGGCCGAATCCTTCCATCTCTTAGAATCAGATATGGGATTCGACCAGCATTTCAGCCTCTTCCATAGTGAAGCCGCCTGCATATACCAGCTCGCTAGCAACAATCTGCTTAGCCGTGCCAAGGAGCTTCTTCTCTCCTGTTGAAAGCGGCTTGACCTTGTCAGTCTTTGCGAGGTCTCGTACAACGGAAGCAACTATACGTATGTCTCCTGTCTGCAGCCTCTCGATGTTGTCTCTGTACCGCCTGTTCCAGTTGCTCTGCATCGGCTCAGGCGGCTGCTCAAGTACAGCCAGCACATCTCCTATTTCAGATGAGTCAATCACATCCCTGATTCCAAGTCCTTCTGCTTTGTCTACGGGGACACTTGCAGTCATCCGTCCGCACGGCAGTGAGACACAGTAATACCTGCGAGTCTCACCGAGAATCTCTCTATCCTCGATATTGGTGATTATACCCGCACCATGCATTGGATAAACAATCTTGGAACCAATTTCGAACATAATTGTACTCCTTCAATATACACTTTCATTATACTCTTTTCAAATGAGTAAAAGCAACAAAAATAATTGAATGTAACACACTGCCGCCTCTATGTCAAGAAGCCTTCACACAGTCTTGTGGACTTCTTCACAATACACATGATATAATTTCACCATAATTTCGTAGCCTTAAGCATTCAGGACAAGGCGACATACGGAGGATATCGACATGAAGAAATTACTGATAGTAGATGATGAAGCTAAGATCAGAGAAGTTATTAAAGAATATGCTGAATTCAGCGGATATGAGGCGCATGAGGCAGCTGACGGTATGAGCGCAGTCGGAATGGTTAAGCTTAACGACTACGACCTTATCATCATGGACATCATGATGCCTAAGCTTGACGGCTTCAGCTCAGTCAAGGAGATTCACAAGATTAAGAAGATTCCTGTAATCATGCTTTCCGCAAGAGGAGAGGAGTACGACAAGCTCTTCGGCTTCGAGCTCGGAATCGATGATTATGTTGTTAAGCCTTTCAGCCCTAAGGAGCTGATGGCAAGAGTAAACGCAGTGCTTAACAGATACGAGGGCGGCGAGCAGGCGTCAAGCGATGTAATGTCCTTCGAGGGACTCGAGGTGAACTTCGCTGCAAGAACAGTTACCATTGACGGTGAGAAGGTTAACCTTACACCTAAGGAATACGATCTTCTGTTCTACATGATTCAGAACAGAAATATCGCACTTTCAAGAGACAAGCTTCTGTCTGATATCTGGGGATATGATTTCTTCGGAGATGACAGAACTATTGACACTCACGTAAAGAACCTGAGGAACAACCTCGGCAAGTATCGAAAGTTCATCGTTACACTTCGAGGAATCGGATACAAGTTCGAGTACGAGGAATAAGCTCCGGATTGCCGGCAGCATGAGAGCTGCTGTTATTAAAGATGCGCTTGCGGTACCGCAGGCGCTTTTGCTTGAAATGGAGATTTGCGAATGAGAAAACAAGGAAAGAAGACCATAGATTTTGCCAGCATCAAGACTACGACGATGCTGTATTTCATATTTTTTGCACTGATTATCCTAATCGTTATCTGGTGCCTTCAGGATTTCTTCATAAACAACTACTACGAGAGCATGCGGTACTCGGAATCGCTTCGTACGGCGAACTCTCTTGAAAGTGAGTACAGGGAGAACCCGCGAAGATTCGGAGAGTATGCCAATGAGACGGCTCTTTCGAACGGTATATACATTAGGGTCGAGAATACGTCCGGTGTCTCTGTCTATGGAGGCTCTGCGAACTTCAGCTATTCAGCGATTGAGTTCAACAGCGACATAAGAAGGGTTAAAGCGAAGCTTGAGAACACACCTCTTAACAATGTCAGCCTGATTATCAATAATGCCGACAACAACAAGAGGCTCGTATATGCTCTAAGCCTTAACGATATCAGGGAGTCAACGATAATTATCGTGTCGCCGCTCTACCCTAACGCGGCAACCGTATCGATTGTAAGGAGCATGCTGGTTTATATCGGCTTTATTGTAACTCTGCTTGCAATAAGCCTTTCCATCTACCTGTCGAGGAAGCTCGCAGCGCCGATTGAGGGCCTTACCGTGTCGGCATCGGAGCTTGGAAGAGGCAACTACAACGTGCGCTTTAACGGCGGCAACTTCACTGAGACAAAGGAGCTTGCCAAAACCCTGGCTCAGGCGTCCTATGAGATGGAGAAGACCGAGTTCTACCAGCGTGAGATCGTTGCCAATGTTTCTCACGACCTGAAGACACCGCTTACGATGATAAGATCATACGCTGAGATGATTCATGACATCTCAGGCGATAATCCAGCCAAAAGAAACGAGCACCTCAACGTAATCATCTCGGAGACCGACCGTCTTAACAAGCTCGTTGTTGAGATGATGAACATGTCGAAGCTTCAGTCCAATCAGGTTGTCCTTAATAAGGAGGCTGTCAATATCGTTGAGCTTGCGCGCACATCGTTCGAGAGCTTCAAGGTGCTTAACGAGCATGACGGCTTCGACCTGCAGTTCAAGCCGTGCAAGGACTGCTACATTTACGGCGATAAGGACAAGCTGCTGCAGGTAATGAACAACTTCATCTCGAATGCGGTGAAGTATTCGGGAGATAACAAATATGCGCTTATCGAGCTGAAGAGACAGGGCAAGAAGGTGTTTTTCCATGTAATAGACCATGGACTGGGAATTCCGAAGGATGAGATATCGCATGTGTGGGACAGATATTACAGGACGAGTGCGAACCACCAGAGGAATATCGAGGGAACGGGAATCGGACTTTCGATAGTGAAAGGAATTCTGACGCTGCATAATGCCGACTACGGCGTTGAGAGCGTGGAAGGACAGGGAAGCGATTTCTGGTTCAGTATGGATGTAATAAAGAAGAAATAGGGCATCGCTGCACCGCGCTAAGTCCTCGACATCAGCAACCATAACGAAGTATCTTGCCTGATTCCGAAGTATTTCGCAAAAACGCAAACTTAACAGTGCGAAATACTATGTCGGAATCGGGCTTCGCTTACTTCTATGGTTGCAGGATGTCT
>CAMFZN010000050.1 GCA_946006945.1 uncultured Clostridia bacterium
TCAAAAACTCCCGGGCATATCAGATGCCCGGGAGTTGTCTTTATGTGCTTTACTTCGCGTCGATTGTTGAGATTGTAAGAGTTGTCTCTTCGAGAACGTCGAGGAGAACGCTTACTGTATCGAGTGATGTAAAGAGTGTAGCGTTGTTCTCTGTAGCGCAGAGTCTGATCTGGTGACCGTCGGAAGCCTTGTTCTCATCGCTTACTGATCTTGTGTTGATGATGTAAGTGATGTGACCTGACTTGATGAGGTCGAGAATCTCAGTGCTGCCGTCGCTGATTTTGCTCAGAGTTCTTGTTCTGATTCCGTTAGCCTTAAGGAACTCGGCAGTTCCCTCAGTAGCCTCGATGTTGAAGCCGAGGTTGTAGAATCTTCTGATGAGAGGAAGAGCCTCCTCCTTGTCGTTTCCTGCAAGGGTTGCGAATACTGTGCCGTAGTTCTTAACCTTGGTTCCTGCAGCCTGAAGAGCCTTGTAGAGAGCCCTGTTAAGCTTCTTGTCGTATCCGATTGCCTCTCCTGTAGACTTCATCTCAGGGGAGAGGTATGAGTCGAGACCCTTGAGCTTGTTGAAGGAGAATACAGGGGCTTTTACGTAAACTCTCTCTGACTCCTGTGGATAAAGCTCGAAATAACCCTGCTCCTTGAGGCTCTTTCCGAGAATTACCTCGGTTGCGATATCTGCAAGAGGGTATCCTGTTGCCTTTGAAAGGAAAGGAACTGTTCTCGACGAACGAGGGTTAACCTCGATGATATATACATCCTCATGCTCGTCTACGATGAACTGAATGTTGTAGAGACCCTTGATGCCGATTCCAAGACCGAGCTTCTTAGCGTACTGAAGGATTGTACCCTTAACCTTGTTCGATACAGAGAAGGTTGGATATACGCTGATTGAGTCTCCGGAATGAACTCCTGTACGCTCAACGAGCTCCATGATTCCCGGAACAAATACGTCGATGCCGTCGCAGATTGCGTCAACCTCAAGCTCCTTGCCTGCGATGTACTTATCTACAAGTACAGGCTTGTCCTCGTCGATCTCTACTGCAGTCTTGAGGTAATGTCTGAGCTGAGCCTCGCTTGCAACGATCTGCATTGCTCTTCCTCCAAGAACGAAGGAAGGTCTTACGAGTACCGGATAGCCGATCTCCTCTGCAGCCTTTACACCGTCCTCAATCTTTGTAACAGCCTTACCCTTAGGCTGCGGAATGTTAAGCTCCTCAAGAATCTTCTCGAAGCGATCTCTGTTCTCAGCCTTATCGATAGCCTCGCAGTCAGTTCCGATAATCTTTACGCCGCGCTCCATGAGAGGCTGTGCGAGATTGATTGCAGTCTGTCCGCCGAGAGATGCGATTACTCCCTCAGGCTGCTCGAAATCGATAATCTCCATTACATCTTCAGGTGTGAGAGGTTCGAAGTAGAGCTTGTCTGAAGTAGTGTAGTCTGTAGATACTGTCTCAGGGTTGTTGTTTATGATGATAGCCTCGTAGCCGGCTCTCTTGATTGTCTGAACAGCGTGAACTGTCGAGTAGTCGAACTCAACACCCTGTCCGATTCTGATAGGGCCTGCTCCGAGAACGATGATCTTCTTCTTGTCAGTAAGTCTTGACTCGTTCTCTCCTGTGTATGATGAGTAGAGGTAAGCGATGTACTTTCCTGTGTGGAGAGTGTCAACCATCTTGAAGATAGGTCTGATGCCGTTATCGTGTCTTACCTTTGTTACATCAAGCTCGTTCACATTCCAGAGCTTTGCAATGTATGAATCGCTGAATCCCATCTTCTTTGCAGCAAGAAGAGTCTCAGGACAGTTAACCTTATCTCTCAGGAGAACCTCCATATTGTAGATATTCTTGTATGACTCGAGGAAAAGCTCAGTGATGGCGGTAACCTCGTGAATCTCCTCAACAGATGCGCCGCGTGCAAAAAGAGCCATAATTGCGAACATGTTATCATCACGGAAATCCGAAACATATTCCATAAGCTCTTCCTTGCTCATGTCGTCGAACTTCGCCATGTGGAGGTGATCAACGCCGATCTCAAGAGATCTAACAGACTTGAGCATACACTCCTCGAGGTTGGCTCCGATGCCCATTACCTCTCCTGTAGCCTTCATCTGAGTTCCAAGGAGGTTGCTTGCATCCGAGAACTTGTCGAATGGGAATCTTGGGAACTTTGCAACTATATAGTCAAGGCTAGGCTCGATATCAGCAGTACCGCCTGCTACAGGAATCTCGCTGAGCTCCATTCCCATGGCAATCTTAGCTGTAACTCTTGCGATAGGATAGCCTGAAGCCTTAGATGCAAGAGCAGAAGATCTCGATACTCTTGGGTTAACCTCAATCAGGTAGTACTCGCTTGAGTCAGGATTAAGAGCGAACTGAACGTTGCAGCCTCCCTCGATCTTGAGCTCTCTGATGATCTTGATTGCGCTGTCGTTAAGCATCTTAAGATCGTGGTCGTTAAGTGAAAGGATAGGTGCAACTACTACAGAGTCTCCTGTATGAACTCCTACAGGGTCAACGTTCTCCATGCCGCAGATTGTAATCGCGTGATCCTTTGAGTCACGCATTACCTCGAACTCGATCTCCTTGTATCCCTTTACGCTCTTCTCGATGAGAACCTGGTGTACAGGTGAAAGATTGAACGCGTTGATTGCGAGAGAAACAAGCTCCTCCTCATCATATGCGAAGCCTCCGCCTGTGCCTCCGAGAGTGAAGGCAGGTCTGAGAACTACAGGGTAGCCGATTTCGATTGCAGCCGCCTTAGCCTCCTCTACGTTATATGTGATGCGTGATGGGATTACAGGCTCGCCGATTGACTCGCACATCTCCTTGAAGAGTTCTCTGTCCTCGGCTCTTTCGATACTCTCGCTGCTTGTTCCGAGAAGCTTAACTCTGCACTCGTCAAGAATTCCCTTCTCCTCAAGCTGCATTGCAAGGTTTAGTCCTGTCTGTCCGCCGATTCCCGGAACGATTGCATCCGGTCTCTCATAGCGGAGAATCTTTGCGATATACTCGATTGTGAGAGGCTCCATATATACCTTGTCTGCAATCTGAGTATCAGTCATGATAGTTGCAGGGTTGGAGTTAACGAGAATTACCTCATAACCCTCCTCCTTAAGAGCGAGACATGCCTGGGTTCCGGCATAGTCAAACTCAGCAGCCTGTCCGATAACGATAGGACCTGATCCGATGATGAGAACCTTCTTAATGTCTGTTCTCTTTGCCATGTTGTTACACCTCCTGTAGTTCTAAAAAAATCCCGGTCTAAAGAGAAATACAACTCTGTAAGCCGGGGCGAAATGATTAACTATTGAATTGAAAATGAGAGATGCGAATAGAGCTGACATGAGACGCGATATTGGTATTAATCAGTGTCATTGTCATGCTCGTTTCTCCCCTCGTCAAATATCTTACCTATATTAGCACAAAATCGACTTCAGCAAAAGACCGTTCACGCTAATTTGTGCAAAAAAACAATAGGCTCATCAGCATCCCGAAGGTGACCCGGCTGCACGATAAAGTGACTCTTCCGTTTGAGAAAAAAGTCTCTCTGTAATATCCTCAAGAATGTAATACGTGATGCTTCTATGGCTCATGATTTATTAAGGCTCCCTATTGTGACTATGTGTACCGGGCAGAATCAGGGAGGAAATAATGAATAAGAGGACAAGAAACAGAATGCTCAGAGCTGCAGCAGTGATACTGACGCTGCTTCTTCTGTGCACTTCCTTCGCATCTGCGGAGGCGGCAAGAATTACCAGGAATCGCGTCTACTATGAGAGAAGCGGCAGCAAAGAGGCGAGAATATCTGAGTTTACGGTTAACGGAAGACCTGCCTTCTGCATTGAACGAGGCAAAACCGGTCCGAAGACCGGAACAATGGCAACACCAACAATATATAAGAAGAAGGATCTCGACAAATATCTCTATTACGGATATGGGGGACCTGAGCAGTGGAATGGCTTTCGGAGCACAAGAGCGGCCAGGTCGGTTACTGCAGTGCTTCTTTCCAATGCACACTCCGGCGGGGGCTCATTCAAATGGCTTGATGACTATTCTTCCTTCGTCAGATACATCGGAACAAAGAAGAATCCGGATATAGGACTTCATCTCAGCACATGCAGCCCGTCGGTCTCATATGATGAAGAGCTGGGAGTGCAGGCAACAGAATACATGTCAGTGAGCGGTTCGGATAAGGGAAGCCTCAGCCTGAGGATACCGGAGGGAGTTGTTCTAAGAATGCTTGGCTCAGAGGAGACAACAGAGGGCGAGACGGTTCTCAAGGCTGGTGACAGCTTCAGGCTTGAAGCGGCTGAAGGCGCAGACCTGACAGTTCCTGTAAGCGTGAAGGGAATAAACAAAAAGCTCGAGGTGACCGTATATGTTACCAAAAGCAAGTCTGTTCAGGATCTTGCTCAGATGAACATAGTGGATGATCTCGAGTCTCCTGTTATTATCAGCTTCGACTGGATAAGCAGGACTTCTCTTAAGCTCACCAAAACCGATGAGGACGGTAAGTCTCTGCCTGGCTGCACATTCAAGCTTGTCACTCTCGGGGAGGATGGCAAGCTGCCGGACGGAAGCACTCCTTCTGCATCAGCCATGAGGTCGCCTGATATCGAGGGTGAGATAATTAAAGTTAACTCGGATGGGGTCTTCGAAAGCGTATCAGCGCTTTCTGTTGATAAGTGCTATGCCCTGTGTGAGGTAAGCTCACCGGAAGGCTATGTGCTCTCAGACGAGGTCAAGATCTTCGATACACTGGATGGCACTGCGGGCAAGACAATCACCTTCATCAACAGAAAGCAGAGTGTGAAGCTGATAATCAGAAAGAAGGGCGAGAGCTATTCAATCTCCGGTGGAAAAGTCGAGAGAAGAGAGATTAATCTTGAAGGTGCAGTATTTGCTGTTACGGGAGAAGACGGCTTCAGCAGGGAGGTGACAACAGGGCGTGACGGAAGGGTGTGTATAGATGACATTCGCCCAGGAAGATATACCGTCAAGGAAGTTGAAGCACCTTACGGCTACGAGCTTTCGACTAAGGAGTATCCGGTGGATATTGGAGAAGATGCGTCAAAGGCTGAGCTTGAATACAACCTCAATGTGGTGAATAAGAGGGTTCCAAGCAGTCTGACAATCGTAAAGTGCGACAAGGAGAGCAGAGAGCGTCTCGAGGGTGCAGTGTTCAGCGTGGTGTCATCAGATGGCAAAAGCATCGAGGTCAGCACGGACAGAAACGGTGAGGCTGTAATCAGGAATCTTCCGGAGGGCGAATATGCTGTAAGGGAGATATCACCGCCTCTTGGCTATGACACTGCCGAGAAGGAGCAGAGTGTGACCATAAGCCTTGAATCAGCAGAGCTTGCCGAGGCGAGCTGCACCTTCTTCGACAGCAGGACAAAGGGCGCTTCACCAAAGACCGGTGACAGGAACAGCTTGAGACTTTACATAGTCCTTGCTGTACTTTGCTGCATTGGCCAGGTTGTGTTGACCCTGCTTAGAAGGTGTGATAAATTGTAATGCATGAGAGTAGCATTTCACACATTAGGATGTAAGGTTAATCAATACGAGACTGAGGCCATGAAGGAGGCCTTCACAGGCAGGGGAGCTGAGATTGTAGCGGAGGATGAACCTGCTGATGTTTATATTGTCAACACCTGCACTGTTACGAATATTGCAGACAGGAAGTCAAGGCAGTATATCAGACGGATGAAGAAGCTCAGTCCTGATGCGCTTATGGTCGTTACCGGCTGCTATGCACAGGTTGCGCCGGAGGATGTATCCTCGATGGAGGAGGTCAATCTGGTTATTGGCAACGGCCTTAAGGGTGGCATTTGTGATGCCGTATTCAAGGCTTTTGAGGAAAGCCGCCTTCCGTGCGAGAGGCGTGTTCTTGAAAGATCTGAGCTTGATGAATTCGAAGACATGGGAATTGTCGTGTCAAGCGAACTTGGACTCACAAGAGCATATGTCAAAATCCAGGAGGGCTGCGACAGATTCTGTTCGTACTGCATGATTCCTTTTGCCCGCGGAAGGGTTAGAAGCCGTGATGCCGATTCAGTTGTTCTTGAGGCTGAATCTCTGGTGGAGAAGGGGTTCAGAGAGATTGTGCTTACAGGCATCAATACCGCGCTATACGGCACAGAGCCGGAATTTACGCTTTCTCGCAGGACCGGTGAAGAGGACATGACTCCGCTTGAGGTGATTATCTCAAGGATTAACAGTCTTGAGGGCGATTTCAGAATCAGATTGAGCTCGCTTGAGCCTACCGTTGTGGACAAGGAGCATGTGGAGAGGATAATAAGGTTTGACAAGCTGTGCCATCACCTTCATCTTTCGGTTCAGAGCGGAAGCACGTCTGTAATCGAGAGGATGAACAGGCATTATACACGAGAGGAGTATCTCGACATTGTAAGAGCGATAAGGGAGTTCGATCCGCTCTACGGGATTACTACTGATATTATTGTTGGTTTTCCGGGGGAGACTGCTGAGGAATTCGCGGATAGTGTAGATATGGTCAGAAGGGCCGAGTTTGAGAAGGTCCACGCTTTTCGCTATTCAAGGCGCAAGGGCACAAGAGCTGATGCCATGGGAGATCAGATTCCGGGCGCAGTTAAGTCAGAGAGAATTACAGAGCTCATGAATGCAGCAGAGGATGTGAGGCGCGAGTTCGAGAGGAAGAACTTCTCTGCTGAGCACAAGGTTCTTGTGGAGGAGAGAAGCGGAGACTTCGTGACCGGATATACCGATAACTACATAAAAGTGTATATAGAAGATAAGAATAAAGAACTAAAAGCCGGTGAATTCTGCTATACTATGCTTACAGGATTTACCGAGGACGGCTGCACGGCAGTCAGAATCAGGTAGCGGTAATATTCGGCATTCCGCTTTAATGTCGTGGAGTCAGGCGAAGGCTTGGTTTTGCGCGCAGGCTATGCCGGGAAAGGAAGTCACAGACAATGTCAGATTGTATTTTCTGCAAGCTCGCTAACGGCGAGATTCCAACTGAGATGGTATACCAGGATGAGCTTGTTGCATGCTTTAGAGATGCATCGCCTCAGGCTCCTGTTCATCTTCTGATGGTGCCTAAGCAGCACATTGCATCACTCGACGACCTTGCTCCTGAGCACCACGCTCTTATGGGACATATGATGCTCAAGATTAAAGAGGTTGCAGCTCTGGAAGGCCTTGATAACGGCTACAGAGCAGTAATCAACTGCGGCGAGGACGGACAGCAGACAGTTCAGCACCTTCATATTCACATTCTCGGCAAGAGAAAGATGACATGGCCACCGGGCTAAACGAGGCGAAGTCTCTGTCTTGAGGCTGTAATTCGCATTACAACATATAGTGTGGCTCGAGTCCGCCTTATGCGGACTCGGGTTGCGTTTAACCATTGACACAAAGCTGTAAGTGGGGTAAAATTTCCCTGTAATTTGCGCTGTTGTAGCTCAGGTGGTAGAGCACTTCCTTGGTAAGGAAGAGGTTCGGCAGTTCGAGTCTGCTCAACAGCTCCAGCGGAAACGCACTGAGATGTGGGGACGCCCTCAATCTCAGCTCTTAAAAAAGTAACGTTATTTTATAGGAGGACTAGAGAAATGGCTAAGCAGAAGTACGAGAGAACCAAGCCACATATCAACATTGGTACA
>CAMFZN010000051.1 GCA_946006945.1 uncultured Clostridia bacterium
AGGATGAATCATGTGAGGAAGCTGCACCTGCGGATGAAGTATCATCTGAGGATGCTGCATCTGCAGAGGAAGCATCATCTGAGGATGCAGTCCCCGAAGAGCCTGCACCTCTGCCGGAACCTCCACATGACAATGAGCACAAAGATATCTTCGACAGAATATCCTCAAGATACAGACGCTGGCAGCCTAAGTCACGACTCGGACGCTGGACAGCAGCAAGCAGGCATAACGCCGTGATGCTCTCAGTAATAATCATTGCTCTTCTGACCGGAGCATGGCAGGGAATCGCATATGCGATTCCTGAGAATGTCACAATCATCTATGAAACAATCGGGGAGATTGACAGCATTCCGATTTCAACCAGAGCTTACACTGTCGGAGATGTTCTGGACAGCACCGATCTTGAAATCGGAGAGAACGATCTGATAACACCGATAAGAGAGCATCAGACTCAGGACGGAATGGAGATAAGAATCCGCCACGCAACAAATGCTGTAATGGAGTATGGCGGAAAGAAGGTTGATGTTCTACTTATTCCGGGCACCGTCGAGGAGAATCTCAAGCTTAACGATCTCGCATACGATGAGAACGATATCATCAAGCCTTCTCTTAACACCAAAATCACGCCTGACACAGACATTGTTGTAAAGCTTGTGGAGGTTGATGTTGTCGAAAAGACAGAGAAGGTCAAGGCAAGAAGCGTTGTAAGGCTTGACCCTAGCCTCAAGTCCGGCGTTCAGGAGAAGGTTCAGGGGCATGACGGCAAGGCAGTATATCAGTATACGACCACGTATATCAACGGCAGAAAGAAAGGTAGCGAGAAGAAGGTTATCGAATGGAAGAAAAAGGTTCAGGATAGCGAGCTCAGGCTCGGAACCTCTCTTACAGGTCATAAGGGAGAATTCATTGTAAAGGATGAGTTCACCGGCAATACCACAGCATACTGGATGGGCAACAACGCCCGCGGAGCCTCAGGAGGAAGATGCGTATACGGAACCTGCGCTGTCGATCCTAAGAGAATTCCTTACGGAACAGACATGTGGGTTGAGGGCTACGGATACGCACGCGCCAACGACTGCGGAAGCGCCATAAAGAATGATCACGTGGATCTTTGGATGCACAGCTACAAGGAATCATGCCAGTGGGGACGCCGTTTTGTGACGGTATATGTACTGGACAAGAAATAAGATTATGCAAAAAACCGGCCGAGCGGCCGGTTTTTGTACTGTATTGCTGCATTATGCTGCCCGATTCACAGGATTAATTCTCTCAAGTCTTCTGCTCAGTGGAGGCAGGAGCAGAACAGGCCAGACGTATATATACATTATCTACATCTCCATCTATTAAGACAAAAGGGGAAGCCTAATGCTTCCCCGATTTGATTCAGCTTATTATTACTTCTCAGCCTTGTTTGTATCCCAGTTCCACTTGCCCTTGATAAGAAGGCTGTCCATCTTAGGAACAAAGAATGAAACGATCATGAAGAATGCAAGCAGGAAGAGGTACCAGTTGTGACCGATTACCCCCATAGGGTTAACTCTTCCGCCTGTAAGCGACACAATTGTAAGGAATTGTGCGCTGTATGGGAGCATTCCCTGCATTACACATGAGCTGATATCGAGAATCGATGCTGTTTTTCTTGGGTCTATATCATACTCTCTTGAAACATCATTAGCAATCTTTCCTGAGATAATGATTGAAATTGTGTTGTTAGCTGTAGCAACGTCGCAGAGTCCTGTCAGAATTGAAACGCCAAGCTGAGCTGACTTCTTGCCCTTGAACATCTTCGAGATCTTCTCGAGAAGCCACTTGATGCCTCCATACTGCTTGGTAAGCTCTGCAATTCCTCCGATGAACATTGACAGGAGGAATACCTCGATCATTCCCTGGAAGCCTGTCCAGATATTCTGTGCAAGGCTGAGGAATGTAAGGTCTCCGCATACGATGCCGATTGCTCCTGCAGAAACGATTCCAAGGAGAAGAACGCAGAATACATTTATTCCGATAAGTGCGCATACAACTACGATAAGGTAAGGGAGAACCTTTACGAGGCTGTAGTCAAGGGAGTCCATCTGAACTACTGTCTCTGGAGCTCCGAATACCAGAAGAAGAACGATTGTGATGATTGCTGCCGGAAACGCAATTCCGAAGTTTGATCTGAACTTGTCCTTGAGCTCAACATTCTGTGTTCTTGTTGCTGAGATTGTTGTATCCGAAATCATCGAAAGGTTGTCTCCGAAGAGTGCACCGCAAAGGCATGCTCCCATTACAAGAGACATATTCAGGCCGGCCTTGTCAACAAGTCCGAGAGCTACCGGCACTACAGCTCCTACTGTACCCATTGAGGTTCCTGTTGCAAAAGAAAGGAAGGCCGAGATAACGAATACTCCCGCAGTGATGTACTGTGCAGGTATTACAGAAAGTCCAAGGTTAACTGTTGAGTCAACTCCTCCCATGGCGCTTGCCACTGCCGAGAAGCCTCCGGCGAGAAGGAAGATCATAAGCATGCACATGATGTCGAGGTTGCCGGCACCCTTTGCAAAAATCTCAAACTTCTCATCGATTGTTCCCTTGAATATGAAGAAGGCAGTAATCATTGCGATGAATACAGCTACTACCGATGGGAACTGATAGAAAGCGAACTCAACGCCCTTAGCCTGCATGATTGCACCGGCTCCAAGATAGGTTGCGATGAATACCAGAAACGGAATCAGCGCAATACCGCTTGCTTTAACATCTTTGTTTTTCATCTTTTTTCTCCTTAGGTTAATTATTACTTATTTTTCGACCTTGAAAATTGTATCATATTAATTCTTTTCTGATTAGTAGTTTAATTGATAGCACCTGCCTGTGTTCTATTTTATTTAATTATGATTGTTTATCTAAACAATTTCCTGTCTTTCTTTGTGCTTTTGACACCACGTCTCCACGTTATCCCGCGGCGAAGATATTGATATTCTGAATTGCGGCTCAAATGAGTTATAACAATCTGATACTTTTGCCCGCAGACAATGCGAAATAATCTCGTATTTTACATATTATTGCGCAGTATCTGATGTATAATTATGTCCAAACAACAAATCGGAGGGTGTTTCAGATGGTGAATCAGTTCTCAAGAACAGAGCTTCTGTATGGAGAAGAGGCTGTAAGGCAGCTTAAGGATAAGAGAGTTGCTGTCTTTGGCGTCGGCGGTGTCGGCGGATATGTATGTGAGGCTCTTTGCAGGAGCGGAATCGGAGCCTTTGATCTTATCGATGACGACGTTGTAAGTCTGACCAATCTGAACAGGCAGATTATAGCTCTTCACAGCACCCTCGGAAGACCCAAGACGGAGGTTATGAGGGAAAGGATGCTGGATATCAATCCTGAGGTGGATGTCAGACTTCACCAGAAGTTCTTCCTTCCGGAGAACGCTACGGATTTCCCGTTTGAGGAATATGATTATGTAGTTGATGCCGTAGACACAGTAGCTGCCAAGATAGAGCTTGTCGTTCAGTGCGTCGGAAGAGGCATTCCAATCATAAGCTCGATGGGTGCAGGCAACAAGCTTGAGCCATGGAGGTTCAGAGTTACTGACATCTACAAGACGAGCATGTGCCCGCTTGCCAAGGTTATGAGGCAGGAGCTTCGAAAGCTCGGTGTAAGAAAGCTAAAGGTTGTATTCTCTGACGAGAAGCCTGTTAAGCCCTCTGGAAGCCTTGAGGGCGACGAGATGCTTCACAAGAGAAGAAGCACTCCGGGCTCAACAGCCTTCGCACCTGCAGCGGCAGGTCTTATCCTTGCAAGTGAGGTAATGAAGGATCTTGTTACCGATCCTATTCTTAGATAACAGGAGGAAGCAATGCTTACAATTAATGAATTATTCGATCTCAATCATACAATAGCAGGAGACTATCTTAGAGGATTCACCTATCCATGGGAGGCTCTTGGCGGAATCAAGGATCTTATCATGGAGATAGGCCCTGCTCTCGGAGAAGACTACGTAGAGACAAAGCCCGGCGTATGGATTCACAAGGATGCGACAGTCTTTGAGTCTGCATATATCGGCGCACCTTGCATTATTGGAGCAGGCACCGAGGTGAGACACTGTGCTTTCGTCAGAGGCTCGGCGATTATCGGAGAGAACTGCGTAGTAGGAAACTCCGTTGAGCTTAAGAATGTTATCCTGTTCGATAACGTTCAGACACCGCACTACAACTACGTCGGCGACAGCATTCTCGGATACAGAAGCCACATGGGTGCCGGAAGCATCACATCCAATGTAAAGAGCGACAAGAGTCTTGTTGTAATAAAATCCGAGGGAGAGTCTATTGAGACAGGAAGAAAGAAGGTCGGCGCTCTCCTTGGAGACGGCGTTGAGGTCGGCTGCAACTCGGTACTGAACCCAGGAACTGTAATCGGCCGCAACTCCAACGTTTATCCGGTATCTAGCGTAAGGGGTGTTGTTCCGGAGAACTCAATCTACAAGACCGGCGGCATCATCGTAACTAAGAGGTAGCCTATGTCAAAAGAACTATTTAAGCAGATTCGCATTCTGATGGTGATTGCGGCGGCTCTGGTGCTTGCCGTAATCTACAGCGATGTCTTCTTCAAGGGTGTGCTTACATGTGTGAACATAGTAAAGCCGTTCGTTTACGGAGGAGCAGTTGCCTTTGTTTTAAACATCCCAATGAGGAAGATTGAAAGCAGCCTTTTCAGCAAGGCATCAAGTCCGAGACTGAAAGCCATGAAGAGGCCTGTAAGCCTTCTGCTTACAATCATTCTCATGCTTGCGGTGATTGCTCTCGTAGTTGGACTTATCGTTCCTAATCTCGCTGACACCTTCGGAATGATTGTTAACGAGGTTCCAACCTTCCTCGAAAGACTCAGTCATACACTTTCTGGGCTTAACCTTCCGGGCTTCGACAAGCAGGCCGGAATGCTTGAGAATGTAAGCGAGAACTGGGAGACCATCATGAACAAGGTAGTAAGCTTCCTGCAGACAGGTCTTTCATCAATCCTTGGCTCAACAGTTCAGATAGTAAGCTCTGTTGTAAGCAAAATCGTAAACGGCGTTATTGCGTTCATCTTCGCAATATACATCCTCGCACAGAAGGAGACTCTAAGAGCCAACTTCTCGAAGCTGCTCAAGGCTTATGTAAAGCCTGCCGAGAGAAAGAAGCTGCTTAGAATCATCGGAATGCTCGATAAGAACTTTACATCATTCATTACAGGACAGTGCATGGATGCGCTTGTGCTCGGAGCGCTTTTCGTAGTGACTCTTACGATTCTGAGACTTCCATACGCACTTATGATAGGAGTCCTTATTGCGGTTACCGCACTGATTCCTGTTGTCGGAGCCTTTATCGGAGCCGTTGTCGGAGCCTTCCTTATTCTGATGGTAAGTCCTGTCAAGGCACTGATATTCCTGGTCGTGTTCATAATACTTCAGCAGCTTGAGGGCAACCTAATCTACCCAAAGATTGTAGGCAACTCTGTCGGACTTCCGGCCATCTGGGTGCTCGTTGCAATCACAGTGGGCGGAAGCCTCCTCGGAGTGTCGGGAATGCTCATATTCATTCCTATCACATCGACCGTATATTCACTGCTCCGTGAGGATGTATATAAGAGATTAAATCAATAGAATTGGTGCATCATGTAAGATGTAAGAAGTAAAGCCTGAACTTGGACAGCTCCAAATTCAGGCTTTTTGAAATATTTCATGTCCTGTTCTTAATTCTCAGGCCATATAAAATTGCTCGCACCTGCCTCTCCACCATCAATCAGCAGGTTCTGCCCTGTCATGAAGCGGTTTACCACTGCAACGAAGTATACCCACTCTGCAATCTCTGACGGCTCAGCCCACCTCTTAAGCGGTGTGAGCTTCATAATCTCGTTCCAGAGAAGCGGATCATCCATTACCGGACTGTTAAGCTCAGTCCTGACTCCGCCCGGGTCAATGCTGTTACAGGTCGCATGAGGAGCCACTCTTCCTGCTACATTCTTCGTATATGCAATAAGGCCTCCCTTGCTCGCCGCATATACCGGGAACTCCGAGCCTGTGTGAGCGCTCGCAGAGCCTATGTTGACTACGGCCTTAAGATCAGGATTACCGATGGCATACCTCTCTGTTACGTTTATTACGCCTCGAAGGTTGACCTCGATATCATCCTCACTGTTCTGAACGCCGGCGTTGTTAACAAGTATTTCTATGTCAAGCTCGGGGAAAGACTCAGGCTGCCTCACGTCCGCCTCAAAATGCGTGTAGAGGGGATGCTCGATTGAAGCAGGAAGGATGTCCAGTCCGTATACCTCCATTCCATGTGCCAGAAAAAGCTCTGCGCACGCTCTTCCGATTCCTCTCGAGCTTCCTGTTATCAGAACTCTCATTTCGTCTCACCCTGCCTTTCGAGGTATTTGAGGTAGTCGATTCCGACGTCCTCTTCCTTCCACTGCTTTGTGACCTTGTATCCGACCGGACTGAATACTATCTCGCAGAGAAGCTCGCACACCGCGCCGGTAATCGAGCAAATGATAACCTGAGTCATCGTCCAGCCGAAGAAATTAAGCGATACTATCAGTGCAAAAGCAAGGTTGTCCACGAGCTGACCGACTGCCGTTGAAGCGTAGGATCTCGCAGCAAATGCCTTGAAGTCGTCTCTCTTTAGTCTTCTGGCAACAGCCTGGTTAACCGCCGAATTGGTGATTGCAGCAAGAAGCATTGCAACGCTTGAGCCCAGTACAACATACCAGCAGCCTCCGATGGTGCTGTTTAGTGCGCTGTTAACTTCAGTGCTTCCGGTGGAATAGAATTCACCCCACATTCCGGGGGTCATGGATACGACCTTGAACATAAGGCACACGAGCAGATTGACTGCCATTGCGAGGATTGAAATCTTCGCACCTGCCTTTGGGCCGAAGCGCTTGCATATCATGTCCATGCAGAGGAATGATACCCAGCTTAGGAGGAATCCGCAGTCAAGTGCGAAATACTTGTACGACACGAACTCCTTGTTGGCGAGAAGGTTCATCAGCACTACGCTTAAGATGAACATCGAAACGATGAGAGACGGGACATTGCGCAGAAGAATGCGGTAGTCCTCGAGCTCTCGCTTGAGTAGATTTGTCATGTTTTTGTCTCCTTTGGTTTTAATGTTTTACAAGCAGGATGTCAGAACCGAACTGCTTGAGGCAAGCTTGCCTTCGAATATTATACCACGCACTCGGGGATGCTGAGAACTGGAATTTTGCACGTAATTTTTTGAATTCGGTTAAGTTACATGGCAAAAATTGTGGTAGAATAACAATGTATTTTTTGCAGCATATGTACAATTGAATAATTAATGAAGGTGAGGTGCAATATGAAAGAATATTCTCCGGTTAAAGAAGGTAAGGTAAGAGAGCTCTATGATGCTGACGGAAGTCTCATTATGGTTGCGACAGACAGAATCAGTGCGTTCGATGTGATTCTGAAGAACAAGATTGAAGGAAAGGGAGTTGTTCTGACCCAGATGGCTAAGTTCTGGTTCGAGCTGACAAGCGACATTGTGCCTAACCATGTGATTTCAACAGATGTAAACGACATGCCTGAGTTCTTCAGAAACGATTATTTCGAG
>CAMFZN010000052.1 GCA_946006945.1 uncultured Clostridia bacterium
ACCCGATGTGATACTCTACGATGTTCTTGGAGATGTTGTATGCGGCGGCTTCAGCATGCCGATGAGAGGAGGCTATGCCGATACGGTATATATCGTAACCTCGGGAGAGAATATGTCGATATACGCAGCTGCAAACATAGCAATGGCGATAAGCAATTTCAAGGGAAGAGGCTATGCCTCGCTTGGAGGAATCATCCTGAACAGAAGAGATGTCAGAAATGAGTACGATAAGGTATCTGAGCTTGCAGCAGAACTTGAGACTGAGATAATCGCAGATATCCCAAGATCGCCGCTTGTTCAGGATGCTGAGGAGAAGTGCGACACACTTATCAGATTTTTGCCTGAAAGCGAAATAACCGAAGCTTTCAGAGGGCTTAGCCGAAGGATAATACAGACAAGATGAAGAAGATAGAGACAGAAAGCCTGCATATTAAAGAGACGGCTTTCCCATCGCCGTGGAAGCAGCAGCTTGAGTTCAGCGCTCCGGCAAGGGGAACCTGGAATATTGTACATACCGGAATGCTGATTCCGGAGAGCCACCAGATATTCGTCTGCGCGAAGGGCTGCCTTAGAGGCGTAGTGCTTACTGCTGCAGAGATGGGCGAGATGGGAAGATACTCGGCACTTGAGATTAGGGAAGAGAATGTGCTTAACGGCGACATGGAGCAGATGATGGTAGAGGGTGTTTCCGACATTATCGACAAGCTCAGCTACAGACCGAGAGCAATAGAGCTTTTCATAAGCTGCCAGCACTTCTTTCTTGCATACGATCAGGGCGTGGTTTTCGAGACCTTGAGAGAAAGATTCCCGGACATTGAATTCGTTGACTGCTACATGATTCCGACTCTGCGCAAAAGCGGCATTACTCCGGATCAGAGGATGCGCGTGCAGCTGTACAGAATGCTCAAGAAGCGGCCTGTGAATCTCGCAAGAATAAACCACATTGGATCCAATCACAGAATAAGCAGGCTGTCAGAGATATATGAGATAGCGAGGGATAATGAATATGAGCTTGGCTCGATTCATGATGCCGGAAGCTTTGACGAGTATCTCGATATGGCAGAGGCCTGCCTGAACATAGTAACAGAGCCGATTGCCGTTAAGGCCGGAGAGGATATGCTCGAAAGACTCGGAATCCCTTTCGTTTACCTTCCTAATGTATTCAGACCTGATGACATTGAGGAAGCATACGGAAGGCTTCACATGAGAACAGATAAGCTCTCGGAATACAGAAGAAATGCAGAGTACGAGATTGAGCTTACGAGGAGGGAGCTGGGTGATAAGGAGATAGTAATCGACTATACATTCACATTCAGAACTCTTAATCTTGCGAGGTTCCTCATCGAAAGCGGTTTTAATGTAACTGACATTTATATCGACAGCTTCCTTCCTGAGGAAGAGGAGGACTGGAGATGGCTTAAGGAGAACCGACCTGAGCTGGTGATTCATCCTACCAGCAGACCGTCGATGAGATTCGAGGGAGACAGAAGAGAAGCTGCTCTTGCCCTCGGACAGAAGGCTGCCTGCTTCGCAGGAACAGACCATTTCATAAACATTACTGAGGGAGGCGGAATGTTTGGCTTCGCAGGTGCAGCTGAGCTCATGGAGATGATGAGGCTTGCCGCGCGCACAAAGAAGGACAGAAGAGACCTTGTGCAGAAGAAGGGTTCGGGCCTCAGAAGCATCTTGGATGAGTCATCATCGCTATGCTGCGCGGCATCTATGTCACATGATGCATGTTCAAGCGGCAACCGCGCGTCCGCAACTCTTGTTCCGACATATTCATCGGATGAGTTCGGTGCCTGCTCAGCACTGTATGAACTTGGCGGAATGGTAGTGATGCATGATGCATCGGGCTGCAATTCAACATATACAACTCATGACGAGCCTAGATGGTATGATCATCCAAGCATGATATACATCTCTGCAATCTCAGAGATGGAAGCAATCATGGGTGATGACGATAAGCTTATAAGTGATATTGAGGAAGCAGCCGAAGAGCTTAAGCCGAACTTCATAGCTATAATCGGAGCACCGATACCATACATGACCGGAATCGACCTTGAAGCCATAGCGTCGATTCTCGAGCAGAGACTCGGAATACCGGCCTTTGGAATCAGGGCCAATGGAATGAATGATTACACAGCCGGAATTGAGATGGCTCTTGCCTCTCTCATCGATAGAATTACAGGAAGCAGCTTGGATGCTAAGGGTGATAAAGACAGGCCGAAGGCTAACATTCTCGGACTTACGCCTCTTGATTACCCGGCCAAAACAACACTGTCATCCTTCGAGGGATGGCTCGATGAATGCGGTCTTGCTATGGGCTGCACATTCACCATGAACTCCTCTATCGAGGAGATTAACAGCTCTAAGGATGCGGATGTTAACCTCGTGGTGTCATCGGGTGCAATTAAGACAGCAAGATCCATGAAGGAGCGCTTCGGAATCCCGTATGTGATCGGAGCTCCGTTTGGCAGGGGATATGCCGGGGAGCTTGGGCAAATGCTGAAAGCGGCAGCATCGGGTGAGGCCTTGGACTTAGAGTATGAGGCTTCGGCTCATTCTGGTGAGGCGGTGATTATCGGTGAGGCTGTAACCTCGGTTTCGCTTGCGAGAGCGCTAGAGAAAGACCTTGGAATAAAAGCCTCGGTAATAGCTGCAGTATCCGGAGGCAAAGAGGTTCTCAGATCCTGCGACATAGAGGCTCTTTCGGAGGATGCTGTAATGGCTGCTATGGAAGAAATAAGGCCGAAGCTTGTAATTGCGGATCCTTTCTATCAGGCTGTCGTAAGGGAAGACGTAAGCTTCACAGCATTACCTCACGAGGCCTTCTCGGGAAGAATATTTGACAATGAGGCACCCGACCTGATTAACAGGGACATCAGAGAGGTGCTTAGATTAGGAGAGATAAATGCTTAAACTTGCAATATACGGAAAGGGCGGAATCGGCAAATCAACAACAACCGCCAACCTCGCGGCTGCTTTTGCATCGCTTGGCAAGAAGGTTATTCAGATAGGCTGCGACCCCAAGGCGGATTCAACGATGAATCTTCTTGGTGGAACACCGGTTCAGTCCGTAATGGATTATCTTAGAATAAATGACGTAGAGCCTGAATCCTTGGATGAGATAGTAAAGGAAGGCTACGGAGGAGTTGTCTGCATAGAGACAGGCGGACCGACACCGGGACTTGGCTGTGCGGGAAGAGGAATAATCACGACCTTCTCTCTTCTTGAGGATCTCGAGCTCTTTGAGACCTATAAGCCGGATGTTGTTCTGTACGACGTTCTTGGAGATGTTGTATGCGGAGGCTTTGCGGCACCTATAAGAGAGGGATATGCAGAGGAGATTCTGATTGTAACCTCAGGAGAGAAGATGGCTCTATATGCTGCGAGAAACATATCTCGTGCAGTTGAGAACTTCGAGGACAGGGGCTACGCCAAGGTTCGCGGAGTGATAATGAACAGAAGAAATGTTGAGAATGAGGAAGAGAAGGTCTCTGCTTTTGCCAGAGAGGCAGGTTTCCCTGTAATAGCTGACATCCCAAGAAGTGATGACATCATACGCTTCGAGGATAAGGGAATGACTGTAATTGAGGGAGATATCGACCTTCCGGTAAGCAGATGCTATATCGATCTTGCAAAGAGGTTACTTAATGGAGAATAAACAGGCTGCATATTACATAACTGCCGCTGAGCTTTCGGAGCTTGGCTTCGAGAGACTGCCATCAGAGCTTAAGTCTAAGGACCATCTCATATACAGCTCACCTGCGGCACTAAGCTTTAACTCACCGGGAGCGCAGGGCTTCGGAGTAAAGAGAGCCGGTCTTGCTGTGCCGGGCTCTGTAATGCTCCTCGTTGCTCCTGCCTGCTGCGGAAGAAATACCACGATGCTTGCGGAGCTTGGAGCATACGCTGACAGATTCTACTATCTGCTTCAGGATGATACCGACATTATTACCGGAAGACATCTTAACAGAATATCAAAGGCTGTAGCTGAGGTTGCAGACTTTCATGAGGAGAGCACGGGAACAAGACCAAGCTGCGTGATGATATGCATAACCTGCGTTGACGCACTCCTTGGAACCGATATGGAGAGGGTATGCAGAAAAGCATCGGAGCACGCAGGGCTTCCGGTACTTCCATGCTACATGTATGCGCTTGAAAGAGAAGGAAGAGTGCCTCCAATGACAGCCGTAAGAAAGACGGTATATTCACTTCTTGAGCCAAGAGCAAAGAAGAGCACTACGGTTAATCTTCTCGGACATTTTGCACCTCTTAGAGACGATTCGGAAATCTACGAGCTTCTGAGGAGCATAGGCATAAAGAAGATTAACGAGATCTCAAGATGTGCTGATTTTGATGAATACCTCGGTATGGCTGAGGCCAACTTCAATATAATACTTAATCCTGAATCAAGACATGCTGCAGAGGATATTGCAAGCCGTCTTCAGATTCCGTCGATAGAGATTACCAGAATGTACAGGCTCGACAAGATCAGAAGACAGTACGAGCTTTTTGCCGGTGCACTCGGAGTGGAGATGGACGATTCAGCCTTCTATAGTGAGGCAGAGAAGAGAGTTAAAGAGTTCAGCAGCAAGCATGCGGGCAAAAGAGTTGCAATAGGAGAATGCCTGAACGCAGACTCATTTGAGCTTGCGCTTGCCCTTACAGAGTACGGTCTTAAGGTGACAGAAATCTACGGAACCGTATCTCAGGAGAGGATGGCATATATAAAGAGACTTGCGGCAGTAAGTCCCGATACGAGAATATATACCAACCTTGAGCCTTCAATGCTCTACTACGACTCAGGCGAGCTTGAATGCGATCTTACAATCGGAATTGATGCGGGATACTATCATCCGGATGCACCTAATGTGCCATGGAATCTTGAGATTCAGCCATGGGGATACAGAGGCCTTATCGGGCTCATCGATGAAATGGAAGGAGTGCTCTAGCTTATGAAGGGTTTACTTAAAGTAATGTCGCCTTTTGCACCGGATCAGTCAGGTGCGGCATCCGTATTCTATGACATGAATGCGATAACGGTTATCTGTGATGCGGGCGGCTGTACAGGAAATGTATGCGGCTTCGATGAGCCGAGGTGGCACGGCAATGCGAGACCGATATTCAGCGCAGGCTTAAGAGATATGGATGCCATTCTCGGAAGAGATGACAGGCTCGTGGATAAGCTTAAGAAGGTGTCTGACAAGACCGATGCGGATTTCGCTGCTATCATAGGGACCCCGGTTCCGGCTGTAATTGCAACTGATTACAGAGCTCTTAAGAGAATGGCGGAGAAGCGATGCGGCATTCCTGTCGTTACATGTGAATGCACGGGAACCAATCTGTATGATGAGGGTGAGGAACTGGCGTACATGGAGCTCTTTAGGAGCTTCACAGAAGAGATTCCTGTCAGGAAAGGAAGGCTTGGAATAATCGGTGCTACACCTCTTAATCTAAGTGACATCAGTGCCGACAGACTCCTTAGAAGTCATTATGAGAAGGAAGGCTATAGCGAGGTCATGTGCTACGGAATGGGAGAGGGCCTTGAATCGATAAGACAGGCAGCTTCGGCTGAATTAAACATAGTAGTGTCACCTTCGGGGCTTGCTCCGGCAAGGTGGCTTGAGAAGAAATACGGAACACCATACAGAATTGAATGCCCTCTCGCTGGTGAGGAAGCGGCAGAGGCGAAGGAAAGACTTGATGGCAGGAAAGTTCTTATCGTGCACAATCAGGTCCTCGCCTGCAGCCTGAGAGACAGGATGCCTGAGTCTGAGGTAACGGTTGCATCCTTCTTTAAGATGGACCGCTCACTGATGAGGGAAGGCGATGTGAGAGTAGAGACAGAGGATCAGTTCATGAGGCTTGTAGCAGAGGGAGGCTATGATGCGGTAATCTGCGATGAGCTTCTGAGGCGTGCCGTTAAGAAGGACGCCTATGGTGAATGGATAAATGCCAGGCATTTTGCCGTATCCGGCAATCTGGAGGAAAGGTTATGCGAACTTTAAGAATCTGTGTATACGGCATAGTTCAGGGAGTAGGCTTTAGGCCCTTCATATCGAGACTTGCGGACAGAATCGGAATTACGGGAAGCGTGGCCAACCGCGGCTCATACGTAGAGATTTTTGCCTGCGGAAGCGATGAGGCTCTCGATGAGTTCATTAAGTCTGTAAGCAGCGAGGCTCCGCCAAGATCTGCGATTCTGAAGGTCAGCAGCAGGGATATTACTGACAGGGCAGAGGAGTATTCAGACTTCAAGATAATCGAGAGCACGGCCGAAAGGGGAGACATATTCGTATCGCCGGATATTGCGACCTGTCCCAAGTGCAGAGAGGAGCTCTTTAATCCGAAGGATAGAAGATATCTTCATCCTTTTATCAACTGCACGGCGTGCGGACCGAGACTTACGATTCTCGATGCGATGCCTTATGACAGAGAGAGAACGAGCATGAAGGAGTTCCCTATGTGTCCGGAGTGCGAGTATGAGTACACTCATCCCGAGACAAGGCGCTACGATGCTCAGCCGGTTTGCTGCAACGACTGCGGACCTGAGGTGTATATAATCGGAACCGAGCTTAGGGGAAGAGCTGCTCTTACTGAAGCAAGGCGCGAGATAATAGAAGGAAAGGTAGTTGCCATCAAGGGAATCGGAGGCTTTCATCTCTGCTGTGATGCGACCAATGAGGAGGCTGTGGCAAGGCTGAGAGTTCTTAAGAGGAGACCGGCGAAGCCTTTTGCCATAATGGCGAGGAATCTTGATTCGGTAGAGAGAATATGCCGGATACCGTCAGAAGAGATAAGAGAGATTATTGACGGTCATAACAAGCCGATAATCCTTCTTGAGAAGGATGGCGAGGAGCTTCTTGCTCCGTCTGTTGCACCGGATAATCCTAAGGTTGGAGTGATGCTGCCATATGCACCGGTTCAGATGCTCCTGTTTGACTACAATGACGGGCTTAGGATGGAGACTGACTACTTCGTCATGACAAGCGGCAATGTATCAGGCGCACCTATTTGCAGGACTGATGAGGATGCGATTTCGGAGCTTTCGGACTTTTGCGATATAATGCTGAGCCACAACAGAAAGATTCGCCTCAGGGCCGATGATTCTGTTGTTGATGTATACAAGGGTGAGCCTTACATGATAAGGCGCTCAAGAGGATATGCACCTCTTCCTGTGATGACAGATGAGGATGTAAGGGCATCGGTGCTTGCGGTTGGAGGTGAGCTTAAGAACACCTTCTGTATCGGAAAGGATCAGCTCCTGTATGAGTCTCCGTACGTCGGAGATATGGCAGATGTCAGGACTGTGAGGGCTCTTAAGGAGTCTATAGACAGGATGGCAGAGCTTCTTGAGACGGAGCCTGAGATAGCAGCCTGTGATCTTCATCCGAAGTACAATACAACTACGGTAGCAGAGGAATATGCGGCCGAAAGAGGAATCCCTCTTATCAAAATCCAGCATCACTACGCCCATATTCTCTCGTG